>DATJTG010000210.1:0-5206 GCA_035503555.1 Acidobacteriaceae bacterium
TACCACAACAACGGGCTCACGCCGAGCGGCTTCAGCCTGGGTGTTACCTACCGCTTCCTCGGCCAGTGACCGTCTGAAGCATCAATAAGAAAGGCCGGGCGCCATGCCCGGCCTTTTTCTATTGCCGATTTCCGCTCTAGAAGTGGTACGCAATCCCGATCACCGGATCGTAAATGTTGTAGTAGACGTTCGTGCGGAAGTCGTTGTTTTGGTAGTTGAACGTCGGTGTCTTCACGATAATGCCGCGATACTCGGCGCGGATATCGAAACTCGGGCTGATCTCGTACGCGATGCCCGCACCGTACAGGCCGCCGATATTGACATTCCTGCCGAGGCCGAAGGTGTTCGTCTCCGCATCGTCGATTGGCGAGAAGATGACTCCGGCAATTCCCGCCTCAACAAACGGGTTGAAGTTCTTGTAGTTGAAGCTGTAGACGTAGGCGCCCGAGAGCTCCTGGAAGCGATCGTGGATGTGGTAATTGCCTTCAGGAAAAATGAAATGCTGGGTGTTCTGGTTGTACTGGTAGTTCAGCTCCAGCGCGCCATGCGGCGTTAGATCGTAGCGATAGCTGATGAGCGCCCCGATATTGCCCGTCGTGGAGTGCAGTTGCACGGCGTTGCCCGAAGCAAAGGGCGGAATGATGACGGACCAGCTGGCGCTGATATCCTGCCGGCTCTCCTGCGCATGGCTCGGCACGGCCAGCATGGGCAGCGCCAATAAACACAACAACAGCGATTTCTTCATTCTTCGGTCAACCTCTTTTAAACAATGCCCTGGCTCAAAACTCGCCCCGCCGCGCAATGCCCCCTGCAGCCGGGATGCCGGGCTCCATAGAGTTGCAAACATCGAAGGGATGTCTACCTCGACATTGTACCTGTCGCGGGCCTTTTCCTGGAGTCCGCTCTTCCGGACGACCAGCGCCAGGCCCCTTATGCGTGCCTTCCGTGACCCTCGGGGTATTCGACGCGGAAAGCGAACGGATGTCCCTTTTCGGCCGCGAGTTTTTTTACGACTCCCAGGAGCGCCAGCCCCGCGTGAGACAAGCTGGCTTGCGCGCGATGGACCAGCCAGAGGCGGCGCGCGATCTTCAGCTCCGGCACAGCCACCTGCACCAGTTCCCCGCGGCGCAGTTCCTGCTGCACGGTGAGTCCCGGCACCAGCGCTACCCCGTTGCCCAATGCCACAAACCGCTTGATCGCTTCGAGACTGGGCAGCTCCACTCCCATATTGAGCGGAGTCTGATAGCGAGCGAAGGTCTCGATCACGCGCGCACGAAGCGGCGAAGAGACAATATGCGCGATGAAATTTTCCCGCCCCAGATCGCGGATAGATACCTGCTTTTGCCGCGCCAGCGGATGTTTGGGGTCGACGACGAAGGCGACGGAATCCGTATAGACCGCAATGGCACGCAGTCGTTCGTCGTCAGGCCGGAACGACAGGATGCCGAATTCGATGGCCCGCTCGAGCAATTGCTCCGGGATCTGGCTCGCCAGCGAGCGCTGCACCGTAACGCCGATCTGCGGATGCACGCGCCGGAAAGCGTCGAGCACGGGCAGCAGCCACAGACAGGTGTATTCGTTCGCGATGATGGTGAGCTGACCACGCTCAAGCGCACGCAGCTCCTCGAGGGCCGTCGACGCCTCCGAGCGCAGGCGCAGCAGCCTCTCTGCATATCCGCGCAGCAGCTCGCCGGCCGCAGTTAGGGTGCCGTCGCGCGAAGTGCGCTCAAAGAGCGGCTCACCCACTTCTTCCTCGAGCTTGCGGATGGCGTGGCTGATGGCCGGCTGCGTTCGCCGCATGCGCACCGCCGCTCGCGAGAAGCCCTTTTCCTCGCTGACCGCCAGAAATGTTTCGAGTTGGTAAAGATCCATAGAGCAGCGAGCAGTGTAATGCGAGAAACAGTAAGCAAAAGACTGCAAGCCAGAGGCTCCAGGCAAGTTCAGGCGAGAAACCTTAGGCGAGACGCCATTCCTGGCTTACCGTTTGCCGCTTGCAGTCTTCCGCTGATCGGTTCTGGCTTGCCGTCGTTTGCCTTCCATGCACAGTATTTATGGAAAACCAAAAAATTACAAATTTGCTTTATGGTGTCCGCTTTGCGAAACTCAATCTACGGGGCGCAAAATATTAGTGGGTGGGGAGTTCCATGTCCCAGGATTACATTCATTTTTTTGATACGACCCTCCGCGACGGCGAGCAGTCTCCCGGCTGCAGCATGACACATCATGAGAAGCTGGCCCTCGCACATTCGCTGGCCGATCTCGGTGTCGATATCCTGGAAGCCGGCTTTGCTATCGCCTCTGACGGCGATTTTGCCGCCATCTCGGCGGTCGCAGCGGAAGTGCGCGGCCCTAAGGTCACTTCGCTGGCGCGCGCAAAACGCGAAGACATCGAGCGCGCCGCCCACGCCGTAGAGAAAGCGGCCCGGCCGCGGATTCACGTCTTCCTCGCCAGCTCCGACATTCATCTGCAATACAAGCTGAAGATCACGCGCAGCGAAGCGCTTGAGCAGGCGGCAAAGATGGTCGCTCTCGCCCGCACGTATGTCGACGACGTTGAGTTTTCGCCCGAGGACTCGACGCGCACCGACCATGACTTCCTCTGCGAGTTCGTGGGCGCCGCCATCGCCGCAGGCGCCACCACCATCAATCTGCCGGACACCGTCGGCTACGCCACGCCGGAAGACTACGGGACGATGTTCCGGATGATCCGCGAGCGCGTTCCCGGCGCCGACAAGGTGATTCTCTCCACGCATTGCCACGACGACCTCGGTCTCGCTGTCGCCAACACGCTCGCAGCCATCAATGCCGGAGCCCGGCAGGTGGAATGCACCATCAACGGCATCGGCGAGCGCGCCGGCAACGCAGCGCTGGAAGAGATTGCAGCTTCCCTTCACGTTCGCGCCGACCGGTATCCCTATAAAGACGGCATCCGTCTCGAGCACCTGTATCCGGTAAGCCAGCAGCTTTCGAAGACCATCAGCTTCGGCGCGGCACCCAACAAGGCGATCGTGGGAGCGAACGCTTTTGCGCACGAAGCCGGCATTCACCAGCACGGCGTGCTGTCGAATCCGCTCACCTACGAGATCATGACGCCCAATTCCGTCGGCGTTCCCAACAACCGCATGGTCCTCGGCAAGCACTCCGGGAGGGCGATGCTGCGGACGAGGTTGTACGAGCTGGGTTATCGCCTGTCGACATCCGATCTCGACATCGCCTATCGTGCGTTCACCGAGTTGGCCGATCGCAAGAAGGCCATTTACGACCAGGACCTCATCAATCTGGTCGCGCATCATCAGCGCCATGAGGATCTGATCTCGACCGAAGAGGCAGCGGCGAGCTAAGCACGGCAGCGAACAGGCCGGCTGCGTCAATGGCAGTCCCGTCGCCTCAAACCGTAAAGGGCGTGCATGACGAAAAAGCTGAACATCCTTGTTGTCGCCGGTGACGGCATCGGCCCTGAAGTCACTGCCGAAGCGGTGCGCATTCTCGAGTCGGTCGCCGAGATGGGCTATCACGAGTTCCATTTCCGCCACGAGCTGATCGGGGGCGTGGCCATCGACGCGCATGGATCGCCGCTGCCCCAGGCGACGCTTGACGCCGCGCTGAAAAGCGATGCGGTCCTGCTGGGTGCGGTGGGCCACAACAAATTCAACGCACTGCCGCCAAGCGAGCGCCCCGAAGCCGGGCTGCTGCAGATTCGCGCCGCGCTGGGTGGATTTGCCAACCTGCGGCCCTCGTTCGCGTGGCCGGGCCTGGCTGTCAATTCTCCGCTGCGCCTCGAAATTGTCGAGGGGGCGGACATTCTCTTTGTTCGCGAGCTGCTCGGCGGCCTGTATTTTGGCGAGCCGCGGCACTGGGACAAAACCACCGGGTCCGCCTGGAACACGATGCGCTATACCCGCGACGAAGTCGTTCGCGTGGCGAAGGTGGCGTTTGAGCTGGCACAGAAGCGGCGGAAGAAGGTCACGTCGGTCGACAAGGCCAACGTGCTCGAAGTTTCGCAACTGTGGCGCGCGACGGTGACGGAAGTCGCGAAAGATTATCCTGGCGTCACGCTCGAGCATCAATACGTGGACGCCATGGCGATGCACATCATGAACTCGCCGCGCAGCTATGACGTGGTGCTGACCGAGAATCTCTTCGGCGACATTCTGTCGGACGAGGCCGGCGTCATCACGGGCTCGCTGGGCATGCTGCCTTCGGCGACCATCGGCGGCAAGGTCGATCTGTATGAACCCGTCCACGGCTCCGCGCCCGACATCGCAGGCAAAGGCATCGCCAACCCCATCGGAGCGATTCTCACCGCGGCGATGCTGCTGCGCCACTCAGGAGGACTCGAACAGGATGCCGAGGCCATCGAAGCGGCCGTGAAGAAAGTCCTCGATCAGGGTTATCGGACGGCCGACCTCGGGCGCGGAGACAAGAGCGCGAGCGTTTTATCGACGCAGGAAATGGGAAGGCGCGTGCACGAGGCGCTGAACGAAATTCTTTCGCGCCGCCAGGCCATGCATGCCGTGTAGGACTGGCCGTCCCGGCACACGCGCCCTTGGCGCATAACGAATTCGCGGAGACGAGAAGTCACTATGGCAGGAAATCCGAAAACGCTCTTCGAGAAAGTCTGGACATCGCACATTGTCGCCGAGCCGCAAGGTGAGCCGGCGTTGCTCTACATCGATCTGCAACTCATTCACGAGGTCACGTCGCCGCAGGCTTTCGACGGCCTGCGGATGACCGGCCGCAAAGTGCGCCGCCCCGACCGCTCCATCGCGACCGTCGACCACAACGTGCCGACGACGGCGAATCGTCTTGTCATCGAGGACCCCATCGCGGCGAAGCAGATCGAGACGCTGCGCAAAAACTGCGCTGACTTCGGCATCACGCTGTACGACGTTGAGTCGCCGCGCCAGGGCATTGTGCACGTCATCGGGCCGGAACTGGGACTCACGAAACCCGGCATGACGATAGTTTGCGGCGATTCGCACACATCGACGCATGGCGCCCTCGGCGCGCTGGCCTTCGGCATCGGCACCTCTGAAGTGGAGCACGTGATGGCCACTCAGTGCCTCCCGCAGTCGAAGCCGAAGACCTTCCGCATTTCTGTCGAGGGCGAGCTGCCGGAGGGAGTCGGCGCGAAAGACATCGTGCTCGCCATTATCGGCCGCATCGGCACCGACGGCGCCACCGGTTACGTGATCGAGTACGCCGG
>DATJTG010000211.1:0-22355 GCA_035503555.1 Acidobacteriaceae bacterium
ACCGGCCTGCTGGGCGGCGCAACTGCCATGCATGCTGCTGTCACCAGCTCGTCCGGCACGGCGCCCATCCTGAAGGCGGGAAAAGCGTCGTTCGGCGCCAACTTGCAGAGCACCACCGCCAAGCACTCGTGTAAAGGCAAGAACGATTGCAAAGGCCAGGGCGGCTGCAAGAGCAGCGACAACGGCTGCAAGGGCAAGAACAGCTGCAAGGGCAAGGGCGGCTGCGCCACTGACGGCAGCAAGATGCCCAACTAGTTCACTCTCCGTGAGGGGCCGCCTCGCGCGCGGCCCTTTGCAACCCTCTTCCCATGGTTTCCACGGCCACGCCGGCAACCGCGACTGTGCCTCTGCGGGCTCTGCACGATGACCGGGTAACGGTCGCTTCCATTTCTGCGCTCGCGTTCATGCTCTCTGACGTTCTGCACGAGGGCCTGGGCCACGCCTGCGTCGCGCTGGCCACGGTCGCGCCGCAGGGTGTCATCTCCACCGTGGCGTGGTCGAGCGCCTACGACAGCAAGCTGGTCGACGCGGGCGGAACCATCGTGAATCTGGTGGCGGCGGGAGCGTTCTGGGCCCTGCTGCGCAGCGCGCGCCGAGCCTCGGCGGCAACGCGACTCTTTTTGTTGCTGAGTTGCGCATTCAATCTGTTCACGGGAACCGGCTATTTCTTTTTCTCCGGCGTGACGAACTTCGGCGACTGGGCGGGCGTGATCGCCGGGTTGCATCCCTACACGCTGTGGCGCGCCGGGCTGATTGTGGTGGGCATCGTGCTCTATTGGGGCGCCGTGGTGGTGGTGGGATCGGCGCTGGTGCGGTATATGGGCGTAGCGCGAACCGACAGCTCGCGCTACTGGCGGCTGACGGTGACAAGCTATCTGGCGGCGATCGTGGTTTCCACCCTGGGTGGCGTGATGAATCCGGAGGGAGTCCAGTACGTTTTCCTCTCGGCGCTGCCGGCAACCGCCGGCGCCGACTGCGGTCTGCTGTGGATGCGCTACTACGTGCCGAAGAAAGTGGTTCCGGAGGGCGACGGCGCCCCGGTGCTTCGCAGCTGGACATGGATCGCGACGGGCGCCGTCGTCGCGCTGGCGTTCATCCTGGTGCTGGGACGCGGCATCCCGCTGCACCGGTAATCCAGGCCCGAACGGCGCTGCGACGCCTTTCGGCATAATGATTTCAGGCAGAGGTCCCCAATGCCGGCAAACCGCTTCAACGGATTCACCGATTACGGCGTGGGCATCGGTCTGCGCATTCCCCACTACGAGCACATCCTCAGCCGCAAGCCGGTCGTCGACTGGTTCGAGATCATCTCAGAAAACTACATGATCGACGGCGGCCGGCCGCTCGAGATCCTCGATCAGATTCTGGAGCAGTACAAAGTCGTCCAGCACGGCGTCTCGATGTACTTCGGCTCGGCCGGCAAGCTGAACGATGAGCATTTGCGCCGCCTGAAGCATCTTGTGCGCCGCACCGGCACCCCGTGGCTCAGCGACCACCTCTGCTGGGGATCGGTCGACGGCCGCTACACCCACGATCTGCTGCCCATGCCGTACACCTGGGAAGCTGTCGAAGTGACCGCGCAGAAGATCCGCCAGGTGCAGGACTTCGTCGAGGTCCCGGTCGTGGTCGAGAACGTTTCGAGCTACGCCGAGTTTCACGTCTCGCAGATGACGGAGTGGGAGTTCCTGACCGAAGTGGTGGAGCGCGCCGACTGCGGCATGCTGCTCGACGTGAATAATATCTACGTCTCGTCGAAGAACCACAGCTTCGATCCCATGGAGTACGTGAACTTCATCCCCGCGCATCGCGTGGCGCAGATTCACATCGCCGGACACAGCAAATTCGAGAAGTACATCCTCGATACGCACGATCATCCTGTCCTGCCCGCCGTATGGAAGCTCTACGCGCGCGCGATTGAGCGCTGCGGGCCGACGGCCACGCTGCTCGAGTGGGACGACAACATTCCCAGCTTTGACGAAGTCCACGCCGAAGCGCTCAAGGCGACCAGGTATCTCAAAGCCGCCGCCGAGGCTGCGCCGCTATCCGCGATCCGTGCCGTGGAATCCGCAGCCGACGAGCACGAAGCGCTCGTCGAGACAGGACGTGCGCGATGACCGCGGCCCAGAATCCCAGCCTGCTCGAAATCCAGCGGCGCATGGCCGCTGCCGTCATGCATCCGCTCACGCGCGACGAGACCATGCCGCGGCGCCGGCGCGATGGCGCTTCGAACCAGAGCGAAGCCGACGCCATCATCCGGCCCAACGACCGGCTCACCTCCTTCGAGCGCCTCGAAATCTACAACCGGCAGTACTGGTTCCGGCTCTACACCTCCTTCGAAGAGGACTTCCCAGGCCTGCAGGCCATCGTCGGCCGGCCTAAATTCGACGCGCTCATGCGCGCCTATCTCACCGACTGCCCCTCCGAGTCGTTCAGCCTGCGGAATCTCGGCTCGCGGCTGGAGGCATGGCTCGAGGAGCATCCCCGGCTGATCGAGCCGCACGCGGAGCTGGCTCGCGACATGGTGCGCCTGGAGTGGGCGCACATCGAGGCCTTCGACTCCGAAGAGACAACGCCGCTCGGCGCCGAAGCCTTTGTCCGCCTGGGTGAGGAGTCGAAGCTGCGGCTGCAGCCGCACATTCGCCTGCTCGAGCTTTCCTATCCGGTCGACGATCTTTTGCTCCAGGTGCGCACGGCGAACGGCAGCAGCGCGTCCTCCACCAACAATGCCAGCACCGCGCGCAAGCGCCGGCATGTGCGCCATGCGGCCGCGCTCGCGCCGCGTCCCATGCATCTCGCCGTCCATCGCCACCAGAATTCCGTCTGGTACAAGCCGCTCGCGCCCGAGGAATTCCGCCTGCTCGCGGCCCTGCGCGACGAGAAACCGCTCGGCGAGGCGATGGAGCTGGCCTTCGCCGGCAGCGGCATTCCGGAAGACGATCGCACCGGCTTCCTCCAGGCGGCCTTCGCCAACTGGGCTATGCTTGGATGGTTTGCGCAGTCATGGCTGGGCTCCGGCAAGCACGAGGTACGTTTCTCATGACCACGTCATCCGCAGCGCCTGCGTCACGCGGCTTTGCATCCACCATCGCGCACGTCTATCGCCGCTTCCAGCACGGCTCGGCGGCGTTGCAGTCGCCTTTCCTGCTGCTGGTGCGCCTCTACTGGGGATGGCAATTCGCTCAGTCAGGATGGGGCCGGCTGCATCATCTCGACACCGCCACGCAGTTCTTCTCGAGCCTGGGCGTGCCCGCGCCGGGCCCGACCGTGGTCGTCATTTCCCTGCTGGAGCTCGTGGGCGGCCTGCTGCTCATCGCCGGCCTGGGCACGCGCCTCACCGGCCTGCTGCTCGCCGGAGACATGATCGGCGCCTACGCGCTCTCCGACCGCGACGCCTTCCGGTCGATCCTCTCCGACCCTGGCAAGTTCTACACCGCGGACCCCTATACGTTCCTGTTTGCCTCTCTGCTCGTGCTCATCTTCGGCGCCGGGCATTTTTCGCTGGATTACTGGCTGTGGCGGCGCGGCCGGCCCGCAAATTCCCCTGAGGCCCCCTGCTAAGCTAAACCCCGGTGCCCTGGACCGCGTCTAACCCATGGCTTCAAAGGCCTGCCAACTCTATGACGACCCAATTTGTTCTGCGCCTTTGCCTTCCGGCAACTGCTCTCCTCGCCCTCATTCCGGCCGGCGCTCAGTCGACCACCCCGGCTCACACGGCTCCAGCCCAGACGGCGCCCGCCCCGGCGCCCGGCGTTGCCTCCGCCGTCGGCGCCATCACGCTGCCCGTCACGGTCATGGACGAGAAGGGCAATCCCGTGAAGGGCCTCACCGCTGCCGACCTGAAGCTGACGGACAACAACGAAGCGCAGACCATCCAGTCCTTCTCGCCGGCCGCGCCCGGACCCGTCGCGATCGGTATCGTCGCCCAAACCAGCTCCGGCCTGCGCGCCGAGCTCGGCGATGAGCGGCTCTCGAGCGTCCACTTTGTCGATCACACGCTGCCCGGCACGCAGGATCAGTTCTTCGTGATCGATTACGCGGGAGAAGTGGATCTGCTCGCCGACCCCACCTCGACCGCCAGCAAGCTGCACGACGCCATCAATCAGCTCGGCTCTCCGCAGTACGGCTCGCAGAACGGCGGCGACAGCAGCGATCTGGGCGCGGGAGAGACGCACCACAGCGCCATGGGCGGCACGCTCTACGACGCGATCTACCTCGCCGCGACCGAGGAACTGAAGAAGCTGCCCGGCGAGCACGTCATCGTGGTCTTCGGCGATGGCATCGATCGCGACAGCAAAGAGACGATGTCGGACGCGATTGAAGCCGCGCAGAGCGCCCACGCTGCGATCTTCGCGATCTACTTCAAGAGCGAAGAAGAGGTGCAGCGCAATCCGAACGAAAACAACCGGCACGGTGGCATGGGCGGCAACTTCCCCGGCGGCGGGAGCGGCGGCGGCTATCCCGGCGGCGGCGGCCAGCGGCGCGGCGGCGAGAATCCTCAGGAGCAGCCGCACGCCGATGGACGGCAAAACCTGATCCACATGTGTGACGCCACCGGCGGCTACATGGTGGACGGCAAACGCGACAAGGCCGACGAGGCCTACAACAAACTTGCCGATTTGCTGAAGAACCAGTATTCGCTGAGCTTTGTGCCCACCAAAGCCGCGCAGGATTCCGACTTCCAGCGCATCACCCTCACCACCGAGAAGAAGGGCGTTTATCCCAAGGTGCAGGAAGGCTACACGCCGCAGCAGCAGTAGCCGTAGTTGACAAGGACTCCGCAACCGTTGCTACGATGGCGCATGCGCCGCGCGCTGGCCATCTTTCTGCTGGTCGGATTCAGCCTCCCGCTGATCGCGCCGCTGCTCGCCTCAACTCCCGATGGAGCATCGCTGCCTGCCTGCTGCCGCCGCAACGGCAAGCACCATTGCATGATGGGCGCCGCCGCGATGGGCAACGCCCCGTCGCGCGATGCCACGGTCGCCGAAAGGTGCCCTTACGCGCTCTTCTCTGGCGTGACCCTCATGTTGCCGCATGCCCTGGCTGCCACCCATCGCCCGATCGAGTCGGCCGACCTCGCCGGACCCGCTGCCACGGTGCGCGAAGCCCTCACCGGCTACCGCATCTCCGCGGACCGCACCCGTCAGAAGCGCGGGCCTCCTTCCTTCCTCAGCCTCTAATACGCCACGAAAACGGAACCCGGGCCCGGATTCATCCGCCCTCGTGTCTTTCCGTTTTGCAACCGTGACCCCTACAGATTGCGAGGATCTTCGCGTGCTCCAGAAACTGCTCGGCTCTTTTGCTCTGCTCTTTGCCTTAACGGCTCCGCTCGCCCTTGCCTCCACCATGGGCCAGGTGCAGGGCATCGTGCACGATCCACAGCATCGCCCCATCGCCGGCGCCCATATTGCTCTGCGCGCCATCGGCTCCGATCTCTCGTTTACCGCGCAAAGCAATGGCGACGGCTATTTCTCCATTCCCGCTGTCCAGCCCGGCATTTACACCATCACGATCGCCAGCCAGGGTTTTGCCGACCTGCAGCAGACCCTCACCGTCACTTCCAACGGCGCCGATATCCTGCACTTCCCGATGGAAATTGCCGCCGTGCGCCAGTCGGCCGAAGTTCACGCCGAGGCCCAGTCGGTCAACGTCGACAGCGTGACCCCGGAAACCATGGTGACGCGTGCGGAGATTGAACATACGCCGGGCGCCGGCCGCACCAACAGCATGGCCATGGTCACCGACTTCACGCCGGGCGCCTACATGACCCACGACATGCTGCACATGCGCGGCGGTCACGAGCTCAACTGGATGATCGACGGCGTGCCCATCCCCAACACCAACATCGCCAGCAACGTCGCGCCGCAGGTCGATCCGCGCGACATCGACACGCTGGAGGTCGACCGCGGCAGCTACAACGCCGACGTGGGCGACCGCACCTACGGCATGTTCAACGTGCTGCCGAACACCGGGTTTCAGATGACGCGGGAAGGCGAACTGGTCACCACCATCGGCAGTTTCGCCCAGACCGACGATCAGCTGAGCCTCGGCAACCACACCGAGCGCTTTGCCTGGTACGCCGCGCTCAATGGGGACCGCAGCGATTACGGCCTGATGGCGCCGATTGAGAAGCCCGATCATGACGCGTCGAACGGGTACGGCGGGTTTACCTCGCTCATCGATAACCGCGACCCCAGAGATCAGCTGCGTTTTGCGGGGCAGCTAAGGACCGACTACTACCAGATTCCCGACGATCCGAACGCGAGCGACTGGGAGAACCAGCTCTATGACTCCTCAGGCCTGCGCGACGGCGAACACGAGACGGACGGATACGGGATTTTCTCCTGGGTGCGCACGCTCAGCCCCGCTTCCTTGTTTGAGATTTCTCCGTTCTACCATTTCAACGACACCAACTATCAGCCCAACCCCAACGATCAGCCCACGGCCACCAGCGCGCGCGAAACCGGTCAGTATGTGGGCGCGCAGGCTTACATCTCGTCCAGCATGCGGCGCAATGCGCTCAAGGGCGGCCTCTATGGCTACGAGCAGCACGAAAACGATGTTTTCGGAACGGTTTTCAACGATGGCAGCTCGTCGAACTTCTCCGTGAATCCGATCGTCACAGGAGGCGTGGAGGAGGCCTTCATTGAAGATAACTTCCGCCCCACATCCTGGCTGACGCTGATCGGCGGCGAGCGCCAGTCGCACTTCGCCGCTTCGATCACCGAAAATGCGTGGTATCCGAGAATCGGCGCCGCCGTGCAGATCCCGAAGCTCAACTGGGTCTTCCGCGGCTTCTACGGCCATTTCTATCAGCCGCCGCCGCTCACCAGCATTGTCGGACCTGCGCTTCAGTACGCGCTGACGAACCAGGAAAGCTTCGTGCCGCTGCGCGGAGAGCGCGACGAAGAGCACCAGTTCGGGCTGCAGATTCCCCTGAAAGGGTGGCTGCTCGACGCCGACACATTCGAAACGCGGGCCAACAATTTTCTCGACCACAACAACATCGGTGAGTCCAGCGTCTTCATCCCCATCACCGTCCAGGGCGCGAAAATCAATGGCTGGGAGCTCACCATCCACTCGCCGCGCCTCTGGCGTTACGGCCAGGCGCATCTGGCGTATTCGAATCAGCTCGCGCAGCAGATCGGTCCCATCACCGGCGGCCTCATCTGTTACGACCCCTCCGATCCGGCTTTCTGCCCCAGCACGGTGTCGCCCGGCTACTCCGCTCTGGACCACGACCAGCGCAACACTCTGAACGTTGGGTTCGACGGCAACCTGCCGTCGCACATCTATGGATCGTTCAACGTCTACTACGGCTCCGGCTTCTCCAACGGATACACCGCGCCGCCCTCGCCCTACACCGGCAACTATCTGCCGGGCCATACCACGGCCGACCTCGCCGCCGGCAAGAGCTTCGGCGAGACGTGGTCGGCCGACGTGAACGTGACCAACGTGGCGAATACCCGCGTGCTCCTCGACAACAGCCTCACCTTTGGCGGCTTCCACGAAAATGATCCGCGCCAGATCTACGGGGAGGTTCGCTACCGTTTTCACTTCTAGAATGGAAGTGTGGCGGTTCTTTCCCAGGCCGTGGCGCAGCAGCAGCGCCGCAGCTGGTCCTCCGGCATTTTCGTCTTCTGGCATCTCCTGAGCCTCGACGCGCCCACAGTCGCCGTGCTGTGGGCGTGGGCCTTTGCCTGTGCCGTGCGCGTTCGCGCCGCGCCGGCCGCTCTCGCCGTCCTCGGCCTTGGCACCTGGCTCATCTACGTCGCCGATCGCCTGCTCGACAGCCGCGCCAACGCTCCGCGCGATGCGCTGCGCGAGCGGCACCGCTTTCACGCACAGCATCGCCGAGCTTTTCTGCTTACGTCAGGATTCGCGGGAGCCGCCCTGCTCTGGCTCATCGTCAGAGATCTTGCGCCTGCGGCCCGGCGGGAAAACGCCGTGATCTTTGGTGTGTTTCTCGTCTACTTCGTCTTCGTCCACCTCATCGGCTCGCGCTTTCCGCGCTCGCTCGCCGTGGGCCTGGTGTTCGCCGCAGCGTGCGCGGTGCCGGCGTGGTCGCGGGCGACCGCGATTCCCATCACGTGGATCCTCTCCGTCGCCCTCTTCGCGGCGCTCTGCTGGCTCAACTGCGCGGCGATTCATGTGTGGGAACGGGCCGACCCCCAGGGCCGCGCCCTGCACATCCTCGTCATCGCCGCATGCCTTGCCTTGGCCGCCGCTGCGCTGGCCGTGGCCTGCGGCACGGCGCTGCGCGATCCGGGAGCGCTCCGCCTGGCCGTGTCCGTCCTCGCTTCCGCCCTGCTCCTGCTCGCGCTCCATTTCGATCACCGAAGGATAACCAGCCGCGACGGCGGCCGCGCAGCCGGCGCAACCCTCAGCCTGCGCGTACTCGCCGATGCTTCTCTGCTCACCCCGCTCCTCTTTCTGGTTCCATGGCGTCTTTAGACGAGCCTTTGCCGCGTTTCGATGGCGTCGCGCGCATCTACCGCGGGGGAGAGTATCTTTCGTTCGGGCCGCTGCTGGAGCGCTGCCGATTCTTCCATCTGCCCCGCTTGCACACCGCGCGGCGCGCCCTGGTGCTCGGCGACGGCGACGGCCGCTTCACCGCGCGCCTCCTCGCCGGCCATCGCGCCATGCGCGCCGACGCCGTCGATCTGAGCCGCACTATGCTGCGCCTGCTGCGCCAACGCGTTGCCGGTTGCGGCGCGCTGGATCGCCTCACGACCACCTGCGCCGACGCGCGCTCCTTCACGCCCGCTGCCTCCGGATACGACCTGGTGGCCACCCATTTTTTCCTCGACTGCCTTACCCCCGCCGAGGCTGCTCAGCTCATCGCCCGCGTGCGGCCCGCGCTCGCTCCGGGCGCGGTCTGGCTGGTCTCGGAATTCGCCGTCCCGCAGCGCGGCCCCGTCCGCCGCCTGCTGGCGCGCTCGCTCATCGCCTCGCTCTATGCGGCGTTTCGCGTCCTCACGGGCCTTCGCGTGCGCCAAATTCCGCCGTGGCGCGACTTGCTCGCGCACGCAGGATTCACGCCCGTCGCCTTCCATGCGGGTCTCGGCGGCCTTCTCGTCTCGGAGCTTTGGCAGCTTCGGCAGACAACCGCATCCGCGCCCGCTCACTCCCACGGTTGAGTGATGAATTCGAGACAATTCGAAACGTATGCAGGTTCCATTCCCGGCATTGATCCTGGACCCGAGCCTGCCCCCGATCTGCCCCCCGCGCCGGAACCGAAGCCTGCGCCCGGACCCCCGTCGGAGCCCGATCCGATTCCCTATCCCGGCCCTCTGCCGACGCCCCTGCCCGTAACGCGGGCGTAAGGCATTGGAGCCGCCCGCGCATAAGGGCAAAAATCAGGAAGATTCGCGACCTTGTTTTCTCGGGCGTCCTCGCGTGCAGATGGCGCCTGCGATCGCGCGCCTTCCGCCAGTTTCTTCAGCTCCTGTTGCATTCGTTCCACTGGTTCTCTCCAGTCTCCGTCCAGGGTCTGCCGAAAGAGCCGCGCCGTCGCATACCAGGGGCAGCCTTCGCCTGCATCCATCCAGCGCCAGTCGGCCAGCCGCGGCAGTGCTATCCACACGGGCAGGCCCATGGCCCCGGCCAGATGCGCGACTGACGTGTCCACGCTGATCACGAGATCGAGAGTGGCCGCCAGCGCCGCGGTCTCGGCGAAGTCGCGGCATGAAGACGACGCATCCAGAATGGGAAATTGCCCGGCCAGCGGGGGCATCTGCGCGCACGCCGGCCCCTTCTGCAGTGAAATCCAGGTGATTTCCGGAATGCCTGCCAGCGGCAGCAACGCCCGCAGCGGCATCGACCGCTGCTCGTCGCTGCGATATTGCGGATTGCCCGCCCACGCGAGGCCGACCTGCAGCCCCGTACCCGGCCAGCGCCGGCGCGCCGCCTGGCTCTCCGCCGCATCGGCCCGAATGTAAGGACCCTGCCCCGGAATTGTATCCATGGTTGTGCCAAATGCGAGAGGCAGGCTCATCAGCGGGCAATGCCATGCAAACTCCGGCAGCGGGTCGCCGCGGCTCAACACCTGGCGGACGCCCCGAACACCTCGCAGCAGCCGCGCCAGCCGCGGCTGCACCTCCAGAATCACGCGCCCGCCGCGCTCCGCGACCAGTGGCGCATAGCGCACGAACTGCAGCGTATCTCCCAGCCCCTGCTCCGCGTGCAGCAGGATAGTTTCCCCGCGGAGCGCCTCGCCCTTCCACTGGGGCACGGCGAATGTTCTTCGCCTGAGCTTCAGTTCACGAAAGTCCCAGCGGTGCTCATGGTGGGCCCAGCCCTCGCGAAATCGCCCCTGGCGCAGATACGCCAGCGCCAGGTTGTAGTGCCCGCCCGCGCTCGATGGATCGAGTTCGAGCGCGCTCTCGTAGTGGCGGATCATCGCCTCCCGATCGCCTCCTCGCATCAGCGCATTGGCCAGATTGGTGTGCGCCGCCGCATAGGCGGGATTGAGTTCGAGGGCTCGGCGATAGCAGGCTTCCGCCTCCGCGTTCCTGCGCTGCTGGAAGAGCGCGTTGCCGAGGCTGTTGTGATGTTCCGCGCGGCCGGCGTCTGCTGCCAGCGTGCGCCGGAAGCACTCCTCAGCCTTCTCGAAATTTCGCTGCGCCATCCATGCATTGCCGAGGTTGTGCTGTGCGCCGATCGTGGCCGGTTGCAGCGCCAGCGTCCGCTCGTAACAGCGCGTCGCGGTTCGAATCCCGCCCAGCATCTGCAGCGCGTTCCCCAGGTTGCACCAGGCTTTGGCATACGTGGGCCGCAGCGCGAGCGCCTTCCGGCAGCAGCCCGCCGCTTGCGCAAACTCCCCCGCATCGTAATGGAGATTCCCAAGGTTCAGCAGCACTTCAGGAAAATTGGGCCGCAGCCGCAGCGCTTCGCGATACGCTCCTGCTGCCTCCTGTTTCTTCCCGCCCGCCGCCAGCGCCGCTCCCAGCGCGTAATGCAGGCTCGCGTCTCCGGGATTCCTGCCGAGCCCGGCGCGATACGCCTCAACCGCTTCGTCGAATCTGCCCCTCCGGCACAGCCAGTGCCCCAGTGATCGCTCAGCCCGGGCCGAACGCGTCTCGAGCTGCGCTGCCGTCTTCCACGCCGACCGCGCCTCCTCATCTTCTCCCCGCACCGCTGCCAGATCGCCGCGGCAGCACCATGCAGCGGCGAGCCGGGGATCGATCTCGAGCGCGCTGCGGCACTCCATTTCCGCCGAGACGACATCGCCCAGCGCAAGATGTGCCTGCGCCAGGGCCGCGCGCATTCCCGCCCTTCCAGGCCGCAGCTTCACCGCCTCGCGCAGCAATCCGGCTGCGGCGTCGTTCCGTCCCGTTTGTCGCGCCAGAATTCCCAGCAAAAACAGGGCATCGGCATCTTTGGAATTCTCGCGATGCGCCTGCTGATAGGCGCTGGCCGCCCTGAGCAGCCGGCCGGCGCAGTGATGGGCGAACCCTTCCCGCACGGCCGCTGAAAGTCCCATGCCGGAGATCGATTCGGGTTCCCGCACAGGAAAAACCCTGCAAGCCGAGGCCCGGCGGTGGCTCTTCGCCCTCCGATTCGGTTGGAAATGTCTAATCTTTGGGGGCGAAAACGCAGATCCGCAGCCCCGCAAAATTAACAATTCGAGCCGTGCCCCATTGTTACAATCTGGTTAAATTCCCTTGCTGCACGAGGGTACGACCCGGCACCGATCCATGAATCTCTACATTCTCCGTCATGCCAGCGCGGGCACGCGCCGCGCCAATCCCAAGATCGATATCAAGCGGCCCCTCGACAAGGAAGGCAAGCAGCAATGCCTCATCGTGGGCCGGTTCCTCAATTCTTTAAATGTGCAATTCGATCGCGTGGTGTCGAGCCCGCTGAAGCGCGCCCTGCAAACGGCCTCGCTGGTGGGCAACGAAGCCGGCTACGACGGCAGGATCGACATCTCCGAGGCCCTGGCGCCCGAAGCGACCGTGGCCCGCTTTCAGGAGCTCGTCCGCAGCCTCGAGAAGTACGACAACGTGCTGGTGGTCGGGCACAATCCCAATCTCGCGATCTTTTTCGGATCTCTCCTCGCGCCGGCATCCCGCATGAGCACGCGACTGCGTAAAGGCGCGGTGGCGCGCGTTGACTGCACTCGAATCCCCGGCACCCTGCACTGGCTCGTCGATCCGCGCATTTTGCGCAGCGGCTATTCCAAACTGACGAAAAGGTCGCGCCCGAAGACTTCGCGGAAGTAAGCGGCTTCCTTGCGCAGCGACCACAGTTCCAGCTCGGCGCCCGTGCGTCCGGGCAGCAACTCCAGCAGCACGCGTTTCGGATAGACCCGGACCCGCACCTTCAGCACGTCGCTGGCGCGATCCTGATTCAGCGCCACCGCCAGGCGCAGCAGCACCACCGCGCGCCGCACATGCTCGAACTCGTCGGGAGGAACCTGGCGCATGGTGCGCCCTTCCGGCTCCGGCCGGCTCTTGCCCTGGTAGCGCGCGATGGCTGACGTCACCACCCGCTGCTGCGGCGTGAATCCATACAGCTCGGAGTTCGCGATGATGTACTGCGCGTGCCGGTGATAGCCCTGGTGGTTCAGGAATTTCCCGATGTCGCGCAGCATCGCCGCCGCTTCCAGCCACGTCAGATATTCCTCCGGCAACTCGTGCACCGCCGCCAGATCGCGAAACATCTGCGCCGCGTGCGCGCGCACCGGCTCGGCCTGCCGCGGATCGATGCCGTAGCGCCGGCACGCCTCCAGCACGCCCTGCCAGCGTTCGCGCTCGAACTGCTGATGCACCGAGGCCCGCGGATCCTGCTCGGCGAGCATCTGCGCCAGCATGCCGTCGCGCAGACCCATCGGCGAATAGCGGAAGCCTGCCAGTCCGAACTGCTCGAGGACTTCGGCGAACACATGCGTCCCCGCCACGATGATCTCCGACCGCCGCGGCCCGATGCCCGGCACCTGCGAGCGCTGGCCGTTGTTCATCTTCGTCAGCTTGGCGCTCATCTTGCGCACCAGCGCGGTCGGCGTGATGCCGCGGCTCTTGCCTTTGCCCAGCGCTCGGCCCGCATCGGCAAGCGCGGCCGCCGTGCCTGACGTCCCGATCGTCAGCCGGATGCCTTTCGTGTCGATGCGCCGCCGCGCCCGCCGCAGCTCGCGTCCGATGAATTGCCGCAGCCGCGCGATCTCTTCCTTGCCCGGCACTTCGCTGCGCAGAAATTCCTGCGTCAGCCGCACCGCCCCCAGCGGCAGGCTCACCGTTTCGCGAATCCGCTTGTGTTCCGAGAGCGTGATCTCGCAGCTGCCGCCCCCGATGTCGACGAGCACGCAGCGTCCGCTCGCGCCGTCTTCGTTCTCCACCACGCCGCGGTGGATCAGCCGCCCCTCCTCGAGCCCCGAGATGATCTCGACGTTCCACCCCGTCTCGTCGTGCACCCACGCCAGAAACGCGCGCGAATTGCGCGCATCGCGCATCGCCGATGTCGCGACCGCGCGTACGCGGTCCGCTCCGTGCGTTTGCACCGCCTTGTGGAAGCGCTTCAGCGTACGCAGCGTGGCCGACATCGAATCCGGCGAGACGATGCCGCTCTCAAAAACGCTGGCGCCGAGCCGCGTCACCTCGCGGTCCTCGTGCACCACGCGCAGGCGATGCTGCACCACGCGGCCGATTTTCAGCCGGCAGGAGTTCGAGCCGATATCGATAGCCGCGAAGGTCTGCATCGATTCGTTATAGAGCGGTGAATTCGCGTGCGTTGAACTTCACAGAGCACGATACACGACGCAGGCCTTCGGAAAACCGGGCACTTTGGGTCATGTTGAAGAACTTCGCGCCCTCGGCTTTGTCGCTGCGCGCGCCTGCGGGATCCGGCGCCGCCCTCGTCCGGCGGCCAGCCACTCTCCCATCAAACGCCCGCGCAGCTTCGACACCGTCTTCATGGCCGCAACAAAATGCTGCTCCCGCTCGGCCTCCACCTTGCCAATCAGTTCCGCCGCCTCGGCGGCATCGAGCGCCGCGTGCGCCTCGTCGGCCAGCATCAGCCAGTCGTGCCAGTCGCCGATCTCGTCCTGGAGTTTCTTCAGCGTTTTGCCCACCGCGCCGGCCTCGGCATCGGTTTGCGCCGCCAGTTCCGCGACATACCGCGCCTTCTTCGCTCCTTTGCGAAAATCGTGCAGATTCGTGGCGTCGAGCATCTGCATCTCCGTCGCCAGGCGGGCAAAGCTGTCGAGCGCCTGTGCCGCCGGCGGCTTCGTCCTCCGCCGCTGCCTATGCTGCGCCATCGCCTCTTCCAGATCGGCCCGGCGCTTGTCGAACTTCGCCAGCAGCTCCGGCGCCAGCGTGCGCAGCCGATCCGCCTGCGCCGCGCGCTGATGCTTGAGCCACCCGTCCAGGTCGTCGGCCTGCTGCGCGATGCCCCCCGTTCGCAACTGCACCTCGGGCATCTCCAGCAGATTCGGCTCCACCGGCGCCTTGCCCTGCGTTGCCTCTGCGCCCTTCTCCGGCTTCTCGCCCGATCCCGTTTGCTTCAGCGCGCGCTCCGCCAGCTTCTCCACGAGCTTGCGATGCACATCCAGGTCGCGCACCGCGCCGGCCGCCCGGCGGATTCGCTTCAGTTGCCGCAGCAGCCCCTGCGCCGCCTCGCGCACCGCCTCGCCGCCTGCGCCCGCCGGTGTCTCGCGAACCACGTTTTCCAGCGTCGCCTGCAGCCGCCGCGTGCCCGTGCGCGTGTCGTGCACCGCGTCCGCTTCGGGATCGCTCGCGCACTTCGCCAGATTCTCGCGCAGCTTTTGTGCGAGCTTCCGAATATCGTCCAGTTCGCCGTTCATGGTCCCGTCTGCCGTCTCGCGCCGCCTGCTGTCCGCGCGATCGTTTGCGCCCTGCGTCACTGTTATTCTGAACCGTGTCCCTGGCCCCGAACAAATGACCTACCCTCCCTCCGCGGCCGAATCGGAAACCCCCGCGGCGGCGCCCGCTCTTTTTGCTGCGCCGAGGCGCGCGTGGACGCTGCTCACCCTGGTTTTCATCGCCGTTTTCGCCGCTGCTTCCTTCTCGCCCTCGCTGCTCGATGACGCCGACTCGACCCACGCGCAGGCCGCCCAGCACATGCTCACCAGCGGCAACTGGGTCACCCTCTATGTAAACGGCATCCGCTATCTTGAGAAACCTCCACTGCCATACTGGGTGGTCGCCGCCGATTACGCCGTCTTCGGCTTCAACGTCTTCGCCACGCACCTGCCCATGATTCTCGGCGTGCTCGGCTGCGCGCTGGTCGCGTGGTTCTGGAGCCGCCGCGCCTGGGGCGACCGCGCCGCTTTCTACTCGAGCCTCGCCGTCTTCACCTGCGTCGGCACGTTTCTCTTCACGCGCTTCCTCATTCCGGAGTCGATCCTCACCTTCTTCCTCCTCCTCGCGCTCTACGGTTTTTTCACCGGACTGGAAGACCGCAAGCCGGCGCGCCTTTACGTCGCCTACGCATCTCTGGCGCTGGCATTGCTGGCTAAAGGTCTCATCGCGCCCGTGTTTTTCGTCGCCGCCGTCGTGCCCTACCTCCTCATCACCGGCCAGTGGCGTCGCTGGCGCGAGCTGCGCCTCTTCACCGGCCTGCTCGTCTTCCTCGCCATCGGCGCGCCATGGCACATCCTCGCCGGACTGCAAAATCCCAGCCACGATCCCATCGGCAACGTGCCTTCTCCCGGCCATGTCCACGGCTTCTGGTGGTTCTACTTCATCAACGAGCACTTCCTGCGTTTCCTCGGCCGCCGCTTCCCTGACGACTACAACCGCCAGCCGTGGGCGATCTTCTGGCTCGGCCAGCTCATCTGGCTCTTTCCCTGGAGCCTTTTCCTCCCCATCGCGATTCGCCGCGCCTGGCGCAACCGGCATATCTTCGCCAGCGACCTCCGCCAGGAAACGACCAACACCATCCAGTTTCTCGATTCCCGGCTCACCGCGCTCGAATCGTCGCAGCTGGCCGCGCGCCTGCGCTTCCGCGCCCGCACCGGCCTGCTGCTCACCCTCTACTCCGCCTTCATCCTCATCTTCTTTGCCGCGTCCACCAATCAGGAGTACTACACCTGGCCGCTCTATCCGGCCGTGCTCATGCTCATTGCCGGCGCCCTGGCCACCGTTGAGGAGTCGCCCAATCCCGGCAAGTCTTCGTCCTCGTGGCTCACCGCCTCGCACATCTTTTTCGTCGTCGTCGGCACCATCGTCGCCGCCGTCCTCGCCTGGGGATTATGGCAGTCGCGGCATCTGCCCTTCGTCGCCGATGTGGGCTCGGTGATGGCGCATCGCGACGTAGCCGGCTATTCGCTCTCCACGTCGCATTTCTTCGATCTCACCGGCCCGGCCTTTGCAGGACTGCGCGAGCCGGCCATCATCGCCGCGCTGGCCTTCTTCCTCGGACCCATCGCCGCGTGGCGGCTCCGTCGCCAGGGTCATGCGTTCGAGTCGACCGTCACCGTCGGCCTCACCATGGCCGCCATGCTCGTGGCGGCACACGTCGCCCTGGTTCGCTTCGGGCCGATGCTCTCCTCGCGCGCCATGGCCGGCACCATCAACCGCATCGTGGCAGAACCGGGCAACAGCGACGCGCAGATTCTGCTCTACGGCGATCAGTCCGACGGCTCGTCGATCCCCTTCTACACGCGCCGCCAGGCGCTGCTGGTTCACGGAAAGAAGTGGTATTTCGAGCCGGACCCCGAAGAAGATCCCCACGAGTTGTTCGGCTCGTCGATGATCTGGGGCTCCGACTACCCCGACGCCCCGCACATCTTCCTCAGCGACCAGGATCTGCTCAGGCTCTGGGGCACTGGCCCGCGGCATTTCCTCTTCGTGCCCGGCGATTTCCACCAGCACGTGGAGCGGTTGCTCGGCTCGCGCCTGTATCTCATCCAGGAGTTGAGCGATAAAACGCTCTACACCGACCGGCCGCTTTAGCTAAAACGTCGTATGCCCACTCAGGCCAGTCGCGCGGGGCGTTTTAACGGGCCGCTACTTGCTTGCGGCGGCGCGGCCCTGACCGTCCTCATCCTCTTCTTCCCGCTGGTCGTTTGGAAGTTGGATGTGGGTGAGTTCCTCTACCTTGTGCTTGGCGTCATCCTTTGCGTGGCCATATTGATCGTTGCCCTGATCCTGGCGGCTTTGGGCAGATTCCGCAAAGCATTGTCGATCATGGCGGTGGTGGCTGTATTCGGGGCGAGTTCGTGGCTGCTGTTGCTCAGTGGCCATGCCATTCACACGCAGGAACTATGGCTCACACAAGGCAGGCAGTACAGAGCGGCGGTTCTGGCCCAGCCGGCACCCGCGCATGGGCAGTTCAGGCACATCGCGTGGGACGGCTGGGGATGGGGAGGGCAGGACACCAGCGTCTATTTGGTTTTCGACCCCGACGATTCGCTGGCAGCGGCAGCGAGAAGCGGCAAGCCCGGCATCTATCCTGGCCTTCCCTGCGTGTTTTATCGCGTGCGCCGGCTCCAGGCCCATTGGTATTCCGTGGAGTTCTACACGACTTCGCTCTGGACAGATTGTGGGTTTGCTCGAGGATCCGCCGCATTGAGCGGCGCTCGCTGAGCGCCTGAACGCTGCACCCTGCACCCTGAACGCTGTCCTCAGTGCAGCTCCTGCACCTGCATGCCGCTGGGAATGGCCACCTGGAACTGCGAGTCTTCCAGCGGCAGGTTCATTCGCAGAACCGTGAACGTGACGAGGATTTGTTGCTCCTGGAGCGGCCACTTTATGGTGATCGTTCCCGGAAACAGCTGATCGCCAAACTTCTGCAGCGGTCCGTAGATCGCCTGGGTCTGCACCTGGCCGTCGGGACCGTAAATGTCTTCTTCGATCGGGCGCAGGTCGATGCGGCTGAAGCGAATCACCCGCTCCGTTTGCAGCAGGTTGCTGTCTCCCTGGCGCTTGCTGACGGTCAGCAGGTACTCGGGACGGATCTCCAGCTTGTGGGTCTTCGGATTCAAGACCACCGTGTCGCTGTCGCCGGTGACGGAAAGCAGCTCGTCGCCGCCGATTTTCGGAATCACCAGGGAATCGACGAACATGTAAGGTCGCATGTTCTCGAAGGAATTCGAAGAGAGTTGCGAGATCGTGTTCGGTCCCTCGATGGCCCGGTTTCTCGGCGGAATCACCAGCTTGAAGGTGCTGCCGTCGCTGGCCATGTCAAAGGCCTGCGTGGACAACACCGGCACCTGGGCAAACACGCGCAGCGATTCCGGCTTCCGGAACAGAATGAGTCCGGCGAACGGTGTGATGGTCTTTTCGCTGCCCTTGAGCTGGCCGCCCGAGGTCGCCGTGAACGTCACCTTCGCGCTCAGCGATCCAATGTAGTCGTAGCGCTTGTTGATGATCTCCACCAGCTGCTCCGGCGCGGCCGAGAGCACGTTCTCCGGCATTTTTACCTGCGGCACTTTCCGCGTATGCCAGAGGCACCCGTTCAGCGCCGGCAGCGCCAGCGTCATCGCGAGAAGGCCTCCTTTTCGCACCCAGTAATTCCGGTTTCGCCGCATTCTTTCAGCTCAGCAAACTGCGAGTATAGACGCCGGCTTCCGCCCTGGTCGGCGCCGTGCGGACACTTTCTCGTCCGCGCGGAACCTCAGCGGCTGCCGTTCTGCCGCACGGCACGCCGGTACGCTTCCACGTCCTTCGCGTGCTGATCCAAAGTCGAGGAAAAGCGCGACTGGCCGGACGGATCGGCGCTGGCCGCGACAAAGTACAGATAATCCGTCTGC
This sequence comes from Acidobacteriaceae bacterium, assembly GCA_035503555.1. GTDB lineage: Bacteria > Acidobacteriota > Terriglobia > Terriglobales > Acidobacteriaceae > Palsa-343. The sequence continues at coordinate 18,713 of DATJTG010000211.1, forward strand.
GCCGGATGCATCGCCGCCTGCAGCGATTTCGCTCCCGGATTGCAGATCGGCCCCGGCGGGAGCCCTGCATGACGATACGTGTTGTAAGACGAATCTGCCGCCAGATCGGACTGATAAATCGTTCCCCGATAGCGCCCCTCGAGCAGCGCCGCGTAGATCACCGATGGGTCGGTCTCGAGCGGCATACCCTTCTCGATTCGGTTCGCGAATACGCTCGCCACCAGCGGCCGCTCGCTGTCGATTGGCGTCTCTTTCTCCACCAGCGAAGCCAGCGTCACCGTCCGGTGATAATCGCTCGAGAGGCCCAGTTGCACCGCCTGCTGCCGAAAACGCGCCACCATCGCCGCCATCATTTCCAGCGCAGTGATGTGCGGCTTGAAGTGATACGTGTCGGGAAACAGGTAGCCTTCGGTGCTCGGCGCGGTGCGATCGATATCCGCGATCAGCGTCGTCCCCTGCTTCGCCGCCTGCACAAATGCAGCCTGCGTTCCCAGCCCCGCCGCTTGCAGGCGCTGGCCGATGTCGAAGATGTTCGAGCCCTCGGGAATCGTCACCGTGATCGTGAAAACATCGCCGCGGCGCATCCGATCCCAGACCTCGGTCATCGGCGCCGCATGATCGAATCGGTACTCGCCCGCCTTCAGCGTGCGTCCCCGCTCGAAATACAGCCCCAGAAACACGTACTCGCTGCGAATGATGCCCTGCTGCTTCAGCTGCGTGGCGATCTGGTGAGCCGACATGCCGGGGTTGATGTCGACAAACGTCTCAGTCTGCGGCCCGGCAGGCACCAGCACCGCAAAGGCGACAGCACCCGCGACCACTACAGCCACCAGCAGAAGGAATCCGAAAAGACGTCGTAACAAGCGAGGAACCCTGGAGGTTTTGATTCTCTAACTGATTGTAAGATGCGGACTTTCTCTTTGGCTTGCTGACCTTGCGCCCGGTTCTGGTCAACCACCCCAGCCCCCGCCGCCGAGCCACCCAACTCCCGGCTCACCGCTGGCAGCCCTTCTCGATCCGCCTTTCGCTCCCAGCCCTTCGCTTTCAGTCTTTCGTTTGCAGCTTTTCGCTGGCTCCCCTTCGCTTATCCTTCTACTGTGGAACCCCGCCTCCTCGGCCTCGACTTTGGCAGTCGCCGCATCGGCGTGGCGGTGTCGGATGAGCTCGGGCTGACCGCGCAACCCGTCCTCACGCTCGTTCGCAGGAACCCGAAGCAGGACCTGAAGTCGCTGGGCCGCCTTCTGCGCAAGTTCCACTGCACCGCCATCGTTCTGGGCAATCCGCTCTATATGTCCGGCGACCTGAGCCCCCAGGCTGCGAAGACCCAGGCCTTCGCCCAAACCCTCCGCGCCGAGTTCGCCCTCCCCGTCCACCTGTGGGACGAGCGCCTCACCACCACCGAGGCACACCGCCACCTCCACGCCGCCGGCAGGCCGCTTTCCGGCCATCGCGAGGTCGTCGACCAGGTGGCTGCCGTACTGATTCTTCAGGGCTTTCTCGACGCACACCGGGCCGGCGCCACCCCCGCGACCGGCATCGTATAATCAGGCCAGAGGCGGAAGGCTCGCCTCGAACGCCTATATCCCTGTTCACGGGGATATTTCCCGCCCCGGCGAGACGGCAAGCGCGTTGCGCAACGAAAGCCTTTGGGCTTCGCGCATAGCTTTTGTCTTTTCCCAGTGCGGGCATTTTCCGTGAAGGATTGTCTTTGATGCCGGAACACATTAAGCGCAAACTCCTGGAAGAGATCAAACAGCTCGAGCACGAGCTGACCCACGAGCTCCCCGCCGAGATCAAGAAAGCCGTCGCCATGGGCGACCTGAGCGAAAACGCCGAGTACCACATGGCCAAGCAGCGCCAGGATTTTGTGAATGCGCGCCTCGGCCAGTTGAAGAAGCGCATGGCCGAGCTGGCCCTCGTCAATCTTGCGAACATCCCCCGTGACCGCGCCGCCTTCGGCTCTACCGTCCTCGTCTACGACACCTCGAAAGATGAGAAAATCGAGTACAAGCTCGTCACCAGCGAAGAGTCCGACGTCAGCAAGGGCCTCATCTCCACCACTTCCCCCATCGGCAAGGCCATCGTAGGCAAGCAGGTTGGCGACATGGCCACCGTGGTCACCCCCAATGGCAAGCGGGAGATGGAGATCCTCAAGCTGACCACGATTCACGAAGCCGAAGACGAAGCCGCAGCGCAAACCGGAAAGTAGAGGCCGCATGGCCCCTGACAAAGAGTCCCGTCATACATGGACCAGCGCCTTCGGGCGCGCCTGCGGCGTTCTGCTGCAGGCCATTGTCAACGGCCTGTCTCTCACCCGCATCTCGCCCAACGTCCTCACCTTCATTGGGCTGCTCATCAATACCAGCGCGGCCGTGCTCTTCGGATTCGCCAATCAGCACGACTACGTCCGCATGTTCCTGTCCGCGGGGCTGGTCATCATCGGCGCCGGCATCTTCGACATGGTCGACGGCCGCGTCGCCCGCCAGACGCAGCAGGTGACCGTCTTCGGCGCGTTCTTCGACTCGGTCATCGATCGCTACTCCGACGTGGTCCTCTTCTTCGGGCTGCTCGTCTACTACGCGCGCGCCAATCGCCTCTTCTACGTGTTCCTCGCCGCGTTCGTCATGAGCACCTCGCTCATGGTGAGCTATACGCGCGCTCGCGCCGAAGCCCTCATCGGCCAGTGCAAGGTCGGATTCATGGAGCGGCCGGAGCGCATCGTGCTCATCATTCTTGGCGCGCTTTTCGAGCGCTGGGGTGCCATGGCTCCTGTCATGTGGGTGCTCGCCGTCATCTCCACGATCACGGTCGTGCACCGCATCCTCTACACCTACCAGCAGACCCGCCACCTGGCGCCCGTCCGCGAGGCTCAGGTGCTGCCCATCGTGCTGCGCGACAAGGAAACCAAGCCGCGCCCCGATCTCTCTACCCCGGACGCGCCCCGCGCCTAGCGAATTCCGTCGCGCCCCGCTCAGTCGCCCGCATTCCGCAGCCTGTTCGCTAAATACTCCTGGAACACGCTGAACTTCTCCCCGCGCGGCTCAGCTTCCGGCCCGATGTGCACCCCGATCTCCTGGCATGTGTTCGTACCCGCCGCAAATGCCGGCCACTGCGGCAGGCTCCGGCCATTCGGATCGCCGGTCTTCACAAACTGCGTCCAGTAGCCGATGATCGCCCGCGAAACCGCAGCATCTCCCGGCTGCGCCACCCAGCTCGTCCAGTAGTGGCGGCTCAGGAACATCAGCTCTTCGCTGTGAAACGCGCCCAGCGGCGCAAACTTCCCCGCTCCGACATACGAGAAGCGGTAGAGATACACGGGCTGCCGCGTGAGCGCATTGTCCTTCGCCAGCAGCCACGCGCCAAAGGCGAAATCGTAATCGCTGAACATGGTGTTGAACTCGCGGAGCGCCTCGCCGTCCTCGTGTACCGGATACGCAGCCTCCGCCCGCGCAGCGTAGCTGCCGAACTGCCGCTGCATCCACTTCTGATAAGCGTCCACGGTCTGCGGACGATTCGACCTCCCGCCGACAATCGGGCTGGCGAAGATCGACACCTCGTTCTCGTTGCTGCCCACCAGCACCCGCACCGCGGCCTGGCGTCCCTTCTCGAACGTCACCGCAGGCTGCTCCGGCAGCACCCATCC
>DATJTG010000212.1:0-44971 GCA_035503555.1 Acidobacteriaceae bacterium
TCACCATCGTCGGAGCCGGCAACGTCGGCGCAACCGCTGCTCACTGGATCGCCTCCAAGGAACTTGCCGACGTCGTCCTCATCGACGTCATCGAAGGCGTCCCCCAGGGCAAAGCTCTCGACCTGCTCGAAGCCATGCCCATCGAAAAGCGCGACTGCCACATCCTGGGCACCAATGATTACGCCGACACGGCGAACTCCGACATCGTCGTCATCACCGCCGGCATCCCGCGCAAGCCGGGCATGAGCCGCGACGACCTGCTGCAGACCAACTACAAGATCATGTCCGATGTAGTCGGCAAGGTCACCGCCGCCTCTCCCAACTGCATCCTCGTCATCGTCTCCAATCCGCTCGACGCGATGGCCCAGGCCGCGTTCCGCCAGTCGAAGTTCAATCGCGAGCGCGTCATCGGCATGGCCGGCGTGCTCGACTCGGCCCGCTACCGCACCTTCATCGCCGAGGAACTGAAGGTCTCCGTCGAAAACGTCACTGCCTTCGTGCTCGGCGGACACGGCGACACCATGGTCCCCCTCCCGCGCTACTCCTCGGTCGCCGGCATCCCCATCACCGAGCTGATGCCGAAAGATCGCGTCGACGCGATCGTGCAGCGTACCCGCGACGGCGGCGCTGAGATTGTGAAGTACCTCAAGACCGGGAGCGCCTACTACGCGCCGTCCGCCGCAACTATCGAAATGGTCGAAGCGATTCTGAAGGACAAGAAGAAGATCCTGCCCTGCGCCGCTTATCTCGACGGCGAATACGGCATCCGCGGCTACTACATCGGCGTTCCCTGCAAGCTCGGCTCGCGCGGCATCGAGCAGATTGTCGAAATCAAGCTCACCCCCGAAGAAGACGCCGCCCTCAAAAAGAGCGCCGAGGCGGTGAAGGAACTGTGCGCCGTCATCGGCGTGTGACGAGGCGCCACAAAGAATGCCGAGGCTCCCGGAGGTCTCTATCGGGAGCCTCAGCCCGATCGCTACTGGTTGGGAACCGTGTAGCTCTGGCTGGCCAGAACTCCAAAGCTCGCGGTGACATTGTCCTGATCGACATACTCGCCCACCTGAATAGGGTTATCGACGTAGTTGGGGTCGGCTTTCATGTCGATCTGTTTCTGGTCGAAGATGCGGTCGGGGTAGGTGCTCTGGATTGTCGTTGCGGGAAAGGAAATTTGGCTTCCATAGGTGGCCTTGTTGAAGACGTCGAAGTTATTCACGGTGAGGTAGTCGATATACATGCACTCGACCGTGTTGCCCTTGGCGTCGGTACATCCCGTGTTACCCGGATCGATGGTCACGTGGTACTGCACGTGGACCGAACCGCTGTAGGTTGCGCCGCTGTCATGAGCGGAAGCGGTTGTGTTACCGTATCCGCGGTGGCAGGCTGTAACAGAATTGCCGCTGACCGCATTCACCATAATCTCTTCGTTCGTCCCATCGCCGTTGAACCACAGAATCATGCCAGGCTCAATGATCGTCTCTTGATTAGGCGCCACCGAGAAGCTGCATGACGTTGTGTTCAGCGCGGCGGTAATGCTTCCTGTCGGTAGCGGGCAGTCGTGATCGTACCCGCTGGAGAGCCAGTGGCTGAAAGGCACCCACTTGTTCCCCCACCCCGAGATGCCGTCCCCGTCCTGGCCGTTGTAGTCCCACGAACCGTCATTGATGGAACACTGCATCGAGGCGCCGCGATAGACATTCGGCGAGGTCGCAGTAACCCAGTCGTTCATGTCGAGTTCCCAGTTCTCGACTGCCGTTGCGTTCTGGCCGCCCCAGAGATAAAAGTCCTCCACCAGGTTGGTGCAGGTGTCGCAGCCCACCGAGCCCGCGTTGTACGGCCACAGAACCTGCGTCCCGTAGTCGGTACTGCCCGGATACAGTCCGGCGTCGGTAAAGTTCAGATTCTCGGAGGTCCCGATGGGTCCGGCAGTCATTGCGATCTGGGTGGGGATGCCCTGAACTCCCTGGCATCCCTGGTCGGTCGTATTGTCGGTGCCGTCGGAGCAGTAATTCAGATGAGGAGTGTTGTAGGAATTCTCCACGTCGCTATAGGGGCATTGCGTTGCCGCTGCCGACTGCCCACCTAACTGCGAAGGCTCATGACAGGCAACGTTTGTCTTCCAGTTATTGGGCGTTTGCTGGCCGTTCTGGATCGCGACGCCGCTGTTCCCGTTGTTCGACATCTCCACCGCAACCGCGTTAATCACCATGCCCGGCGACGCGGTAAACGGCTGGCTGTATTCAATCGACGCTTCCGTCGCTTTGGATCCATCCATCGTATAAAAAATCGTTGCATTCTGCAGGCTGGTTGAAATGGACACCTGGTTGTTGGAATAGCTGAAAGTAATGTTTCCGGAACTGGTCGCAGTGTAATAGTTACAGGTTGTCTGGCTGGCTTTGTATCCGGACGCCGTGGCATTGGCGCAGATTGTCTCGGTCGATGTCGGATCGACATAGATCGATCCCGAGTAGGAAGTGTTGGGTGTGCAGGTCCCTGTCCCCGTATAACACCATTCAATCGATGCGCCCTGCGTTGAATCGCTGATGGTCGTATTCTGCGGCATCACATACGATCCCGTCGCCAGACTGATCGCCGGCGTGGCCGTCGACGACTGGTCGGAGTTGGTGTATTCGTTGCACACCGTCGCGCTCGCCTGGTAGCCGGAGGCCGTGGCGCTGGCGCAAATGGTTTCGGTCGTTGACGGATCCACATAAATCGACTGGTTGTTGGAGTAGCTTGTGTTAGGCGTGCAGTCTCCGGTTCCTGTGTAGCACCATTGGATCGACGCGCCCTGGGTCAAATCGCTGATCTTCGTGTTCTGCGGCATCGTGTAGGTGCCCGTCGCCAGGCTGATCGCCGGAGTGGCCGCGGTGGCCGTCGTGTAGTAGTTACAACGCGCCGCGCTTGCTTGGTAGCCGGAAGCCGTGGCATCGGCGCAGATGGTTTCCGTCGTGGCAGGGTCCACGTAAATGGACCCTGAGTAGGCCGTGTTCGGCGTACAGGTTCCTGCCCCCGTATAACACCACTCGATAGACGCGCCCCCGGTGGAGTCGCTGATACTGGTGCTCTGCGGCATTCCATAGGTGCCGGTCGCGAGCGCAATCGCGGGAGTGGCCGCCGTGGCCGTCGTGTAGTAGGCACATGCTGTTGCGCTTTGGCTGTAGCCCGTGGCCGTTGCAAACGCGCAAATGGTTTCCGTCGTAGCAGGATCGACATAGATGTTCCCGCCGGTGTACTTTGCCGACGGCGAGCAGGTGCCCGTGCCGGTATAGCACCAGTAGATCGTGGCTCCGTTCGTCGAGTCACTGAGCGTGGTGTTTTGTGGCATGGCATAGGTGCCGGTTGCCAGACTGATGGAAGGTGTGGCCGTGGTCTGGGCGGATGCTGCGCCAAGGCACACGAACAGCAGGGCGAAGAGACACGAATAGCGAGTCACGTGGGACCTCCTGGCAGGTCCCGCAGGGGGCCCGCCTGCAGTTTTGGCCCGATTTCAGAGCTTCATGGCGCACGGAGCCGCGGAACATGAAGCGGACCGCCGGATGCGCTCAATCAAGGCTTGCCAGAAAGGCCCACAGGAGAGATAGCGGATCGTTGACCGCACCTGGGGGGATCGCAAAATCCGTCATAGGACGTGCTGCGACAGATGGCTTGTTCTGAGCTTTTCGTTTGAGTTTTCCGGCGTACGGATGACAAAGATGCGCGAAGCAATCCAGAAGTTGCTAGAGAAGTAAACACAATTTGGAATGAGTGAAGCCAAAATGTGTCCCGATCGAAATAGGCTGGAAATGAATCAGTGTCTAATTGGACCGGCTTGCAAATGACAGGCTCGCGGCCAACCGCTTCTTAATTCCGCTGCCTTAAGAAGGCAATCACATGATCCGCTTCTACCACGCCCACCAGCCTGTCGCTCGCGTCGATTACGGGCAGCGCGCGCAAATTGTATTTATCGAATAACTCCGCCACTTCATTTTGGTGTTTGTCGGCGCGGCAGCAGATGAAGCGCGGCTCTGCCAGCACCTCCAGTCGCGTCTCCGGTCGCGCCAGCACCAGCCGCGCCAGCGCGACCACGCCCTGCAACACCTCGCCCTCGTCGATCAGATAAATCTCGGTAATGGTCTCCGGGTCGCCCTCAAACCCGCGCAGCGCGCGAATCCCATCCGCCACCGTCGCTCCGCGCGGCACCGCGACGTACTCGGTGGTCATGCGCCCGGCTGCTGAATCCTCGCGGAACTCGAGCAGTTCCTCCACTTCCTGCCGCTCCTCCGGATCCATTTCATGGAGAATGGCTTCCGAGCGTTCCTCCGGCAATTCCGCCAGCAGATCGGCTGCCGCCGACGGGTCCATTTCCTCGATGATGTCGGCCGCCGTCTCCGAGTCCAGTGCCTGCACCAGCGATTTCTGCAGCCGCGGTTCGACTTCTTCCAGTGTCTCTGCCGCGACCTCTTCGTCGAGCGTTCGCAGCACCGCTTCCCGCTCCGCCGGCGCCAGGTCTTCCAGGATGTCCGCAATGTCCGAAGGGTGCAGTTGCGCCAGTCGCTCGTGCTCGATCTTCAGCTTCACCCGCCGCGCGGGATCCACCTCGATCATGTCGACGAAATTCCACGGAATTACTCGCGAGGACAGTTTCGTCGCCAGGCCTTCCAGCGCCCTCCTCGGCATGGCTCCCTTCAGGAGTCGCCGGACGGCCCCGCGCAGGCCCACTTCAACCTCAGCCACCCGTAGCTGATCGGGCGACCCGTCGTCCGGCAGCCAACGCAGGTTCACGTCGTTCACGCGGACGACCTTGCGCCCGTGCACGTCGATAATCTGGCGGTCCAGCAGATCCTGGCGCAGCAGGATGAAGTTTTCGTCCCCACGCAGCGGATTGAGCGCGCCGTCATTACGCAGTTCCAGCGCTCCGCTGGGGGTCCAGCGCAGGTCTTTCGCCGCAACAATCTCCAGTCCCTTGCGCGTTTTCAGCAGCAGCCCGGCCACGCGCCCGGCGTCGGACCCCGTCCCGACCGCAACGTCCTTCAGCTTGCCGCGCAGACGCCCCCGCGAACTCGTGATCGGCGTGCCCAGAATCGCCGTCAGCGAGTGGATTGTGGCCGGTTCCGGCCCCGCCTGCGTACGCAGAATGAGCTTATCGGTCAGGTGCCTCTCTCCTCAGTCCTCAGGAAAAGTGTAATGGCGAACCGCGCGCAAGGGATTGGGGAAATGCACCCCGAACCGGGTTGCCAACGGACCGCCTGGCCACGAACAGGGAGTTCAGCGAACCGGTTTTGAATCAACAGTCTCTTCCCAGTGCGGTTCTGGTCTGACCGCCTCTCGGCGTTCCCGTTTGACTAGCCTCGCCCATGGACATAAACTCAGCGCTGGGCGCGTCGGTGGACGATCACCTCCTTCTGCCAGTCGCCTGCGAGACCTTTCACCCCTCATGGCATCAGGAACCACCCGGTACGCACCGCACCCGGATCGTGTGAAGCTGGTCGTAGCTTCCTCGGTCATGCTCACCTTTATTTCTTTCTGGCGAGCGGCTGCGGTGGTTCTCAACGATCTCGGATCCTCGGCATTTTACGCAGGCGGCATCGCAGAGCAGGCCGTCGGCAAGGCCGCTCCGTGGTTCATCCTCGGCGTCATGCTGTTCTCCTTCGCCGTACGATCGGTCTACGTCGAAAGCTGTTCCATGTTCACCCGCGGCGGCGTCTACCGCGTGGTTAAGGAAGCCCTGGGCGGCAACTTCGCCAAGCTGAGCGTTTCGGCGCTCATGTTCGACTACATCCTTACCGGCCCGATTTCCGGCGTGTCCGCCGGCCAGTACATCATCGGCCTGTTCAACGAATTGCTCGACGTCGGCGCCACCCACGGCTGGCTGCCAGTGCGGATGGCCCACGGCGCCGAGGCCGCTTTCCATTTCCCGCTCAACGAAACTTCCGCCTTGCTGGCCGCCGTGGTCACCGTCTACTACTGGTGGCAGAACATCAAGGGCATCGAGGAGTCCAGCGAGAAGGCCCTGAACGTCATGCAGGTCACCACCGTCATGGTGGTTCTCCTGCTGGGCTGGGGCATCGTCACCGCCATCCACATTCACGCTCCGCTGCCGCCGCTGCCCATTCCCAGGAATCTCCATTTTTCGCATGAGGCGCTGGGTTTCCTCGGCCACACGAATCTGGCGCACTTGCTCGGCATTTTCGGCATTCTCATGGCCTTTGGACACTCCGTCCTCGCCATGAGCGGCGAAGAAACGCTCGCCCAGGTCAATCGTGAAATCGAGCATCCCAAGCTCAGGAACCTGAAGCGCGCCGCCATCGTCATCGCGATCTACAGCTTCATCTTTACCGGCGTCGGCACCATGCTGGCGACCATGATCATCCCCGACAGCGTCCGCGTTCCCGTCTACAAGGACAACCTCATCGCCGGCATGGCCATGTACATGGTCGGCCCCATGATGCTGCGCATCGTCTTCCGGGTCTTCGTCGTGCTGGTCGGATTTCTGATCCTCTCCGGCGCCATCAACACCTCCATCATCGGATCCACCGGCGTCATGATGCGCGTGGCCGAAGATGGCGTGCTCACCGACTGGTTTCGCAAGCCCCACCGCCGCTTCGGCACCAGTTATCGCATCATCAATCTCGTCGTCGGCCTCCAGTTATTCACCATCATCGTAAGCCGCGGCAATGTCTTTACCCTCGGCGAGGCGTACGCCTTCGGCGTTATCTGGAGCTTTACCTTTAATTCCCTCGCCATGCTCGTGCTGCGCTGGAAATATAAAGGCGAGCGCGGCTGGAAAGTCCCCATCAATTTACGTCTCGGACGCACCGAGCTCCCCATCGGCCTTTTCTGCGTCTTCCTCACCCTGCTCATGACGGCCATCGTGAATTTGGTCACCAAAAGCGTGGCCACCGTCAGCGGCATCGCCTTCACCATCGTTTTCTTCACCATCTTCGCCATCTCCGAGCGCAAAAACGCTCATCGCCACAAGCTCACTCAACAGCAGATGCGCGAGCACTTCCAACTCGAGCAGCAGGACACCGTCGAGCGAGAGGCGCTCCAGGTGCGCTCCGGCGGCGTGCTCGTCACCATGCGCGATCCCGTCAATCCTTACGCGCTGAAGTGGGCCCTCGCGCGCACCAACACCGACCAGCAGGACATTGTCGTCCTGACAGCGCGCATCGTCGGCGCCGGTGGCCCTGAATATCTGGAAGAGCAAATCTTCAGCGAGCACGAGCAGATGCTGTTTACCAAGGCGGTCTCCGTCGCGGAGAGCTTTGGCAAGCACATATCGCTTCTTGTCGCGCCCGCAGGCGATATCTTCGCCGCGCTCGTTCAGGCCGCTAACTCGCTTGAGGTGGCCGCGCTGGTCTCCGGACTGTCGTCGCGCATGTCCGCTCAGGAGCAGGCCTATCACATTGGTCAGGCCTGGGAGAATCTGCCCGAACCCAAGCGCCAGTTCACTTTCTATGTCGTCATGCCTGGCGGCGAGTCCGAGGCTTTCCACATCGGTCCCCATGCTCCCTCGCTGCGCGCTGAAGACGTGCAGCTCGTGCATCGCCTCTGGCTCAATATCCGGCGCGACCCTGAGATGCAGGGCCTCCACCATACCGATATCGTCACCTATGCCCTCAGCCGTCTCGCCATGGATTACGCGCGGAATAAGCAGGACATGCTGCGCGACCTGCGGCGGTTTACTCAGGACGGTGGGCGCGACACGCCGCTCGGCATTGCCTCCCGCGCCCCGGAGCGCGAAGAGCGATCCATCCCGGCTCCTCGTCCCTCCGGCGACGACGAAGTGCGGTAGTTTCTCCGCCACCCTGCCTATCTCCCATTTGTCAACGGAAAGTAAACGCGATTAGTCTCATAAAAGCGGTTAAAGGAGGAAGCCGTCCTCTCTGTCTCGGAAGAGTTCGGCTTTCCATTCGAACCAGCGTGGAGGATACGTGCAGGTAAACCAGATTGTTGCTGAGCTGGATCAAGAGATTAACCGGTTGAAGGAAGCTCGGGCCCTCCTGGCTGGAGCGGCAGCCGTTCCCCGGCGGCGCGGAAGACCCGCATCCAAACAGGTCGCAGCTCCCAGGACCACCAGGAAGCACCGCCTGAGCCCTGAAGGCAGAAAGCGCATCTCCGATGCGCTCAAGCGCCGCTGGGCGAAGCAGCGCAAAGCAAAGAGCGGCAAGGCGGCCTAAACGGTTCGGCGGGCACCTGCGATGCCCGTCGGATCCCTCGCATCGATTGGCGTCGGTATCAGTGCACGGAGCTCTTCCGGGCTCAGAGCATTCAGGGCGCGTCATTCCCGGCCGGTTTGGCCGGTCGGGGGAGTCTCGTGTCGGATCTGCGCAGGGCACGAATTGCGTCGAGATTCCTGTTCCGTTCCGCCTGGCGCTGCCCGGTGGACGCAGGTTTCCCTCCCGGCGACTACCTGCCCTGTTCCCGGCATCACGCTTTTGGTTTGTCGCTGTCCCTACAGCGTCCTCTTAAACAGCGGCGTCGCCAGCAACAACGACACAAACCCAAACAGGAATAAGAAGAATATATCGCTGCGGATCGCCGCGAACCCTCCGTCTTTAATCAGGATCGCCTTCAGCCCGTGCACCGCATAGGTAAACGGATCGACGACCGCGATCGCCCGCAGCCACTTCGGAAACGCCTCGATCGGATAAATCGCGCCGCTGGGGAAGAACAGCAGCGTATTCAGAACCCCGAACATCGCGCGCGGCACCAGCGGATCTTCCACCCGCACCATCAGCAGAAACATCATCCCGTTGAACGCGATCGACGTCGCAACAATCAGCAGCCCCAGCTGGATCACCGCTCCCGGCTTGAAGATTACGCCCAGTCCCGCCAGCAGCGAGCCAATCACCGTCAGGCTGATGCCCGACAGCACGGCCTTGATCGCTCCCGCCAGGTTCAGCCCCATCACCAGCTCCAGCTTGGTAATCGGCGTCACCAGATAGCCCTCGTGCACGCCGCGCGCCTTGTCGTCGATGTATAACATCCCCCCGCCGATCATCACCGAGATATACATCGCCAGCGCAATCGATCCCGACAACAGAAACTTCATGTACTCGACATAGGGATACAGCTCCACGATGTCGAGCGTGATGGCCTGCACCACCTTCGGCTGGATCAGCGGCTGGTTCAGCGCATCCACCAGCGACTGCATTTCGCTCTCAATGCTGCCGCTTACAAACTGGTCGGAGTTATCCACCACCAAACCGATGTGCGGCGCTTCGCCGGCCAGCACCCGCCGCGAATACTGCGCCGGAATCACCACTGCCGCATCCAGCTTGCCGGTGCGTACGTCATCGCGCGCCTGCGCCTCGTTGTCGTACGTCACCGTGTTGAACGTGCGAATGTTCGCCGCGACGTCCTGGAAGGCCTCGTGCACCTTCAGCGCTTCCTCGCCGTGATCGTGATCCACCACGCCCACGCGCGCGTTTGTGATCTTACCCCCGAAGGCGTTGCCCAGAATCACCAGTTGCACCAGCGGCAGCGTCATCGACATCAGCATCAGGGCAGGGGAGCGGAAGAACTTCCGCATCTCGCGTTCGACGATAGCCAGCATTCGATTCATGGCTGCATCCCCGGCCGCGGCGGCATGACAAAGCTCAGTGCCTTCACCTGCTCGTCGCGCAACTGGCGGCCCGTGTAGTGGACAAAAACGTCGTCGAGCGTGGTGTTCTGTACGCTCAGCGCGTCAATGGGATCGTTCGTCGCCAGCGCCAGCTCCACCAGTTGCGTCGTTGTCTGCGACCCGTTCGACGTCATTACCCGAAAGGCTCCCGACCCGTGCGGCTCCACGCCGGTCACTCCCGCCAGCTTTTCCAGCCGCTCTCTGCGCACCGGCACATCGCCCTTGAAGTGCACCTCGACCACGCTGCTGCCCGGCACGCTGGCCTTTAGCCCCATCGGCGTGTCCAGCGCCACCAGATTGCCGTGATCCACGATCGCGATGCGATCGCACAGGTTGTCGGCCTCGTCCATGTAGTGCGTCGTGATCAGGATGGTCAGCTTCAGCTCCACGCGCAGCCGCTCCAGCATCTCCCACACCGCGACGCGCGACACCGGGTCGAGTCCGGTCGTCGGCTCGTCGAGAAAGAAGATGCGCGGGCTGTGTACCAGTCCGCGCGCAATTTCCAGCCGCCGTCGCATGCCGCCGGAAAGCGTCTTTGTCTGTGCCTCGCGCCACTTCGTCAGATCCACCGCTTCCAGCAGCTGCGCGATGTTCTTCTCCCGCTGGGCTCGCGGAACGCCGTAGAGCTTGGCGTAGATGTTCAGGTTCTCCTCGACCGTGAGATCAATGTCCGACGTGAGCGCCTGGGGAATGACGCCGATCAGATGCCGCACCGCATCCGGCTCTTTCATCACATCGTTGCCCGCAATCAGCGCGCGCCCCTCCGTCACCGGAATGAGCGTCGTCATCATGCGAATCAGCGTCGACTTGCCCGCGCCGTTCGGTCCCAGCAGTCCAAAAATCTCGCCATCCGCTACGTCGAAGGTCACGCCCTTAACGGCCTCGAACGTGCCGTATCGCTTCACGATCTTCTCGACCGCAATCGCCGGCCCCGTGAATGCCTTCTGCGCCGTCATTGGTGCACCAGCTTGCTCTGCGGTACGTACACTTCGGCAATCATCCCGGGAACGTACTTTTCGCCCGGATTATCGATCAGCAGCTTCAGCTGGATCGTCTCGATATCGCGCTTTCTCCGGCTTACATCGCGCTGGGTCGCAAAGGCCGCCAGCGCGTTCTTCGCCAGCACCGTTCCCCACACCGTCGCCCCGCTCGGCATCACCACGCGCAGCTTGTCGCCTAACTGCACCGAATCGGCGTACGTTTCCGGCAGCGGAGCGTACACCCACGTCTGCGAGAGGTCGACGATGGTCACAATCGGCGTCGCCGGCGAAACCACCTCGCCCTGCAAGGCGGCGCGCACGTTCACAATGCCCGTCACCGGAGCCACCACAGTCGCGTATCCGAGCTGCACCTGTGCCTGATTCAGCAGTTCCTGCGCGTTGCGCACATCGGCGCGCGTCGCCGACACCGTTTCCGCCGCGGCCTTGGCCTGATACTCATTGGCCTGCGCCGTCCGTACCGCCGCTTCCGCCGCCGATACGTTTTCCCGCGCCGATTCCACCGCGGCCTTGGCCGCGTTCAGGCTCGTCACCATCTCGTCGCGAAGCTGCTGGCTCTGCACCCCGGCCTGCGCCAGCGCTACTGCCCGCCTCGTGTCCGCGTCCTGATGCGCGTAGTTCGCCTCAGCCTGCGCCTGCGCAGCCTTCGCCACGCGTAGCTGCGCCTGCGCCCCGGACAGCTGGCTCTCTGTGTCGCCCACGGTTTGTTGTTCGGTCGCGCGCGACTCCGCCAGCTTGTACTCATTGCTCGCCGCCGCCGCTTCCGCCGCATTCCGCGCGTCGGCCAGATCCTCGGCTTCGATCGTGGCGATCGTCTGCCCCGCCGTCACGTGATCGCCGTCCTGCACCGCCAGCGAATCGATCCGTCCCTGAATCCGCGAGCTCACCACCACTTCGTTCGCGTCGACAGTCCCGATCAGTTGTAGATCGCTCGAGCGGTTCGTCGAAAAAAAGTACCAGCACAGGGCGATCACAAACAGTACGCCCATGATCATGAAGATTCGATTGCGTGGTTTCATGCGGTTTTTCTCTCGATTGCTGCAATTTCCGGCACAGGCATGGCGGCGAGCACTGCCTTCGCAATACGCGCCCCGCGTTTACGGTCGATAAAGAGCGTCTGGCCCAGAAACTCAATGGCGATGGTGCGCCGCTGCGCGACCGCTTCCGGGCTCAGCGGATCGCCGTGTCCCAGCAGCCGCACCATCGGCGCGCTCAGGAAATAAAAAACGTTCGCCCCCAGCGCCGCATACATCATCTGCATATAGTCCACGTCCACCAGTTCGCCCACCCCGATCCCTTCAGCCGCGATGTCCTGCGCGCGCGTGAACATCGGCTCGAATGCGATCTTCGCGATCACCTCCATAGCGTTGCTCTGGCCTTCGCGAAACCGAATCATCTCCTGCTGCATCAGCGCCTGAAATGCCTGGTGCGCGGTTACGCGATCGAAATGCTGCAGCGCGAACCGCAGCAGCCGCTCACCGGGACTGCAATCCATGTCCAGTACCGCCAGCGCCGCGCCTGCCACCTTGGCTGCCACTTCCTCCAGTGCGGATGTGTAGAGCGATTCCTTGTCACGAAAGTAGTAGTAGAGCAGGGCCTTGTTTACGCCTGCGCCGGCCGCGATGGCCCCGGTGCGTGCGCCCGCCAGTCCGTGGTCGCTGAACTCCTGAATCGCGGCCAGCAGAATGCGGTTGCGGGTTTGATCGGAACGAGAATTCGAGGGTGTATACATTGATTAACCGTTTAGTTAGATTAACCGGTTAGTCAAAAATAGCATAGCTCTCTCTCGCCCACAAATCATTCCTCGGAAAAAAAACAGAGATCGCCTTTCGTCGTTCGCTTCCAGCTCTCAGCTGGAAGCATTTTTCCTAAAACTCTTCGCTTTCAATTGCTTGCTTGCCCGATCCGGCATGTTTTCCACAGTTCCAAATAATAATTGTTGTATTATACTAGTTAGATAGTTCATTATTCTTTTCATGAGACCCGGTTCCACAGCTCCGGTATTCGCCTTCCGGCTCGACGCGCACAGCGGCGTCCCGGTTTACCGGCAGCTCATCGACCAGGTGCTGGCCGCTATCGCCACGTATGCGCTCTCTGCCGGCGACCAGCTGCCGACAGTGCGCCAGGTCGCCGTCGACCTCGCCATCAACCCCAACACCGTCATGCGCGCGTACCGCGAGATGGAAATCCGCGGCGTCCTCGACACGCAGCAGGGAGCGGGAACCTTCATTGCCGAGCGGAAGGCTGCGCCGTCGGGCGACGAGCGCGGCCGCCAGTTGGCCCAGCTCGCCGACGAACTGGTCGCGCGCGCTGGATCCCTCGGCTTCACGCTGGCCGAATTGCTCCAGCAGTTGCACTTCATCCAGCAGGAAGCGGAAACACGAAGGAGGCAGTCGTGAAAAAGACAGAAACGCAGTTCAGCAACGTGGGCGTGGTTGTCATGCTGGTGTGCATCGGCCTCGGCGTCTGGGCCGCGGTCTCCACCAACAACCCGTGGTACGCCGGAGCGGGCGTGCTGGCCGGCCTCTACTTCCTCTTCGCCATCCGCGTCGTCGACCAGTGGGAGAAAGTCGCGCTCCTCCGCTTCGGCCGTTACATCGGCCTCCGTGGCCCCGGCGTGTTCATGATCATCCCTGTCATCGACACCCTCAGCAGGTTCGTCGACCAGCGCGTCCGCGTCACCACCGTCAGCGCGGAGTCCGCGCTCACCCGCGACACCGTGCCCGTCAACGTCGACGCCATCATCTTCTGGCTGGTCTGGAACGCCGAGAAATCCATCCTCGAAGTGGAAGACTTCAACCAGGCCATCATGCTCGGCTCGCAGACCGCTCTGCGCGAATCCATTGGCCGTCACCACCTCGCTCAGATGATCACCGAGCGAGAGACCCTCGGCCACGAGCTGCAGAAGATTCTCGATGAGAAGACCACGCCGTGGGGCATCACCGTGCAGTCCGTCGAGATCCGCGACGTCCGCATTCCCCAGGCGCTCGAGAATGCGATGTCGCAGCAGGCGCAGGCTGAGCGCGAGCGCCAGGCCCGCGTCATCCTCGGCGAAGCCGAAGTTCAGGTCTCCGAGCAGTTCGCGCAGGCCGCCAAAGTCTACGAGGAGAATCCCACCGCCCTCCACCTCCGCGGCATGAACATGCTCTACGAAGCCATGCGCGAGAAGGGATCGATGGTGGTCGTTCCGTCGTCGGCCATCGAAACCATGGGCCTCGGCGGTACCCTCGCCACCACCGCCATCGCCAAACGGTAACCACCCCGGGTGCCCCATTCTGGCGGGTGTTGCCAGGGTGGGGTCGTTCGGGTACCCCCATGTGCGCGGTTTTCGCAGATGGGGGAATTGCGTCGCAGGCGTGCCCTGCACGCTGCTCGCTCAACACCGCTCCATCGGAGGACCCCATGTTCACTCGCATCTCCGCCACCCTCCTCATCCTCGCCATCGACTTCAGCGCCGTCATGCACACCATCGGCCACGCGCGCGTCGCCCACGCCGCAAGTGAACCCACGGTGCGGAAGATTACCGTCGAACCAGGCGTGCAGCTCGAAGTCCTCGACTGGGGCGGCCCCGCAAACGATCCTCACGCCCGCTCGCTCGTGTTCCTCTCCGGCCTCGGCGACACCGCTCACGTTTACGATGACTTCGCGCGCCGCTTCACCGCGAAGGTTCACGTCTACGGCATCACCCGCCGCGGCTTCGGCGCATCGAGCAAGCCCGACCCGGGAGACGCCAATTACTCCGCCGATCGCCTCGGCCAGGACGTCATCGCCGTCATCGATGCGCTGCATCTCGACCACCCCGTCCTCGCCGGCCACTCCATCGCCGGCGAAGAGCTGAGCTGGATCGGCAGCCACGATCCGCAGAAGGTCGCCGGCCTCATCTATCTCGACGCCGACTGGGGCCCGGGCTTTTACGATAAGGCTCGCGGTGATGCGTGGCTCGACATGCTGGCCGTCCGCCATCGACTCGAGGCGTTGCGCGCCGGCGCTGTCTACGACGCGGCGTACCACGACAGCCTCATGACGGCCGCCGATCAGCTGAGCCACGACCTGCACGCCGACGCCGCATTCTACGCGGCCCTCGCCCCTGTGCCCGCGCCGCCTGCGCCTGCTCCCATCCCGCTCGCCGTGCTTTTCGGCGAAGACAAGTTCACCGGCATCCACGGGCCGGCCATGGACATCGTCGCCTGCCCGCACGACCTCTCGCCCATGTTCCGCGGACCTCTCGCCAGCGACAAAGCCGCACAGCAGGCCCTCGCCGCGCACGACCTCGAGGAATGCACATCGCAGTCCGCTGCCTTTGGCCAGGCGATGCCCTGGGTCCCGGTGGTCCGCATCGCCCACGCCAGCCACTACATCTTCCAATCGAATCCCGAAGAGGTGGAACGCGCGATGAACGATTTCCTGGCGAAAACGCCCACAAGCTAAGTGCTGCGCTTTTGCTTTTCTCCCTTCAACCACGGATCGGAAATTTGCTGGCTGTCCGCCGGCGATCTGTGACGGACTCGGCTTGCATCGGGCGCGCGACCAGGGGTCCGGGGGACGCTTTCGATTCGCTGTGCAAGCTTTCGATGCAGGTCGCGGAGCGCATCCAGTTCATGGAGCGGTACAAAGCCAGGTTGCTCCAGGCTTTTACGGATGCGCAGCGCCGCTTGCTGCGCTCGCCACAGCTCAGCCCTGCCGCCATCGCGGGTGCGGGTCTCGCTCAGCGCGCACAAGGCTTCGGCGAATGCCAGACGCGCACGCACCGCTTCGGCTCGGCTTTGTTGTGCGGTGAGGCGAACCTGAAAGCTCTCTTTACCGATGTCCTTTCGAATCTCACCTCCATCGCGTGCCGTTGCAATCCTGGCGCCGATCATCGCGAGAAGGGCCCCTTCGACCGCGTCAAGGCGACTGCGCAGCGCGACATTCTCAGTCTGGAGGTTTGCGATCTCTCGCTCGAGGGCGGCCGCGTGGGCGTGCGAAGGGCGTCGTGGGCGGCCACGCGCCCACGCCTCCAGTTCTTCGACCATAGCGATGACGGAATGTGAGGCGGGGCCGGCTTCGCGTCGCACCGGCAATTCAGCTTCTCGCTCCCATCGCTGCACCGTGCGCACACCTTTGCCGAAATACTGACCGATTTCTTTCCAGGATGTGAGGATCTTCGGCATTTTCGAGACAGCCTTTGGTGCGCAATATGGGCCCGGGAGCTGCCAGAGGTCTTACATTATGGGCAAATTCGCGAACTTACGCCAGCGAATTAGGCAAGAACCGCGAGCTTTCCCGATTTTCGCCGCTGCGATGGAAGAAGCCGCGCCGATCGTACTTAGGGGCCGGACTTATCGCGGCTTATAAGGCTGTTATCGGCAATAGGTAAGGAGCGCTGCCTGCGAAATACGCTCGACGCAAAGCAAAGCCATCCCGATGCCAGGTGCGCCACTTTTTGGCGCATGTTTTCCTGCTGAACTGAGGTTATTGCCTTGACGCTCTCGCGTTCACGCGAACATACTCCGGAAAACTAACACCAAAACATGGGATCAGGGGAGGAGGCCGTGTCTGGCCAGGGAAAGAAGGCGTGCGATGCTGAGCGGTCGCGCAAACGCTCGGTGCGGAAGGCATCTGCATGATCTCCGCAGCGGTGGAGTTTTCGTTTTCGAAGTGGGAAGCCGGACGGGAACAGGCAGGGGCGCTCGAGCCATCGGGAACACTGCTGGCTGTGCGGAGAGTGCTCACGGACGGCGATCCTGGCGATGAACGCGACGAGCGCGTTGGCGTCGGTTCCGAAGCCGCCCCTGACCCTTGCCGAGGACGCCTGCGACAGCCCGATAGCTGGCCGGATTTTCTGAGGCCGAGGAGCGACACCCCGGTACATGCATGGACCAGAGCAGGAACCGGATTGGCCTGATTCCGGAAGATGCCAGGACAAAGCCGTTGCTCGTGTATCTGGTAGAGGATGAGCCGCTGGTGGCTTGCACGCTTTCGGAGATTCTGCGGCGCAGCGGCTGCGAGGTAGAGACCTTCCTGAGCGGACCGGATTTGATGGGACAGCCGGCGGGTCGTGCCCCGGATGTGGTGGTGACGGATTTCGTCATGCAGCCGGTGGACGGGTTACGCGTGGCCGCGTGGGCGCGACGAACGTTTCCGCGGGCGCGAATCGTGATGATCACGGCGGACGCGGAATTGCTGCGCCGCGAAGATGGGCGGCATCTGCCGTTTCGGGTGATGGAAAAGCCGCTGAGTTCTGCGCGGCTGATTGCCGCGGTGTGCGACGCGGACGAGGAGAACCCGAAACCAGCTTGAGGTGGCCTGTCGCGGAGAGCGTGCGAGCGGCAGCGCCTGGAACTGGTCTCATCAGCTGAGCGATTGTCGGGGCGAACTGATGGAGTCCCGCTCCCATTGGCGGATCTCACAGGGCGTTACCTGCAGCGGAGGTTGATGGGGCCAGTTCAGTGTCCCGGCGTCCGCGGCCGGTCGGCGGGCTCGTGGGATGATTCTTTCGGATGTCTGTCCGAATAGCGGCCCATCAGGAACATCGTCAGCCCGAACACCAGCATCACCAGTCCCCAGATCAGATTGATATCCATGCCGGCGGAACGGGCGTAGATGGTGCTGCCGTGGGTGAGGATTCCGTAGAGGGTGAGGATGACGCCCACGATCGTGAACATGAGGCCCATCGGGATGCGGAGGTCGAGACTCATGCGGGCTCCTACCGGAAGATGATGTTGAGCGTGACGCCCATGGCGATGAGAATCACGGCGATGACGCTCGGTTTGGCATACCACGCCATGTGGTGCTCCACCGGCTTGGGCGTGAGCGAATAGACGAGGCCAACCAACTCCTTTTCAGGACGAGGCTTCGTGAACAGGCTGATCGTAAGCGCGAGCACAAAGTTGATGGTGAAAGCGAAGATAGCCTGCCAGTAATCGAGGGCCATCTGGCTGGGATAGGTGTGAACGACGGTGATCCATCCGCCGTGAATGCCCGGGCTCGCGCCGGCCGAGAGCGTAAGTCCGTGGTGAAGCACGGCAGCCATGGTGCCGCTGGCCAGTCCGATGAACGCTGCGTGGCCGGTGGTCCGCTTCCAGAACATGCCCAGCAGAAATGTCGCAAACAGCGGCGCATTCACGATCGAGAAGACCAGTTGCAGCGTGTCCATGATGTTGTTGAAGCCCATCACGACATAGGCCGTCCCCATCGATATCAATATGCCGACGACCGTAGTCCATCGGCCCATCCTTAAGTAGTGCGCATCGCTGGCGTTCTTCTTGATGTACGACTGATAGATGTCAAAGGTCCACACCGTGTTGAACGCGGTGACGTTGCCGGCCATGCCCGACATAAAGCTGGCCAGCAGAGCGGTGAGCCCCAGCCCCAGAATGCCGGTAGGGAAGTAGTGCAGCAGCATGTTCGGAATGGCCAGATCGTAGTCGAGTACCGGCTGCCCGTGCGTGTCGAGCATGATCTTGCCGGTCACGGGATCGACTTTGGGCGGAATCAATCCGCGTCCCACCGCATCCGTCGCCGCCGAAGCGCTCATGCCCGCGGGCGCCGAAGTGGCCAGCACGTGATTCTGCACGGCCGGCGTAGCGATCGCAATCAGCCCGGGCAGAATCACCAGTGCAGGGAAGAACATCTTCGGCAGCGCTGCAATCAGCGGCACGCGCCGCGCAGACTCTTCGGAGTCGGCCGCCATGGCGGTCTGGATCACCAGAAAGTCCGTGCACCAGTAACCGAAGCTGAGCACGAAACCGAGACCCGCGACCAGTCCGAACCAGTCCACGCCGAGTGGATTGGTAGTAGCGTGCCCCATGCCGCGCCACGAGTGGAGATACGCTTCCGGCAGCGCGGCTTTCAGGCCGCTCCAGCCGCCGATGTTTTTCAGTCCCACCCACACCAGCGGCGCGAAGCCCGCAACGATGAGGAAGAACTGCAGGACCTCGTTATAAATCGCGCTCGTGAGTCCGCCCAGAAAGATGTAGCAGAGCACGATGACGGCGGAGAGAAAGATGGAGAAGTGGAAGATCCACGGCAGCGGCAGGCCCAGCCGCGTGAAGAGGCCATCGAAGACGTGAAGCGTCTGCAGCAACCGTGCCATCGCGTACATGCTGATGCCCGACGAGAACACGGTCATCACCGCGAACGAGCAGGCATTCCACGCGCGGGTCTTCTCGTCGAAGCGCAGGCGCAGAAACTCCGGCACGGAGCGCGCCCGCGAGCCGTAATAGAAGGGCATCATGAAGACGCCGACGAAAGCCATCGCGGGGATGGCGCCGATCCAGTAGAAGTGGCTCGTGACGATGCCATACTTGGCGCCCGACGCGCCCATCCCGATCACTTCCTGAGCGCCGAGGTTCGCGGAGATGAAGGCCAGTCCGCAGATCCAGGCGGGGAGCGCGCGCCCGGCCTGGAGGTAGTCTTTGCTGGTCTTCATGAATCGTTTGAGTGCAAAGCCGATGCCCAGCACAAAAACGAAATACAGCAGCATGATGACCCAGTCGATGGTGGTCAGGTTCAAAGCGCGGCAGGTCCTTCCTTCAAGAGGACGCGGGAAAGAAAGGCGTCGCGCTCAATGTACACGGTTGCACACGCGGGAGTCCAGAGACGCCGAAAGGTGCGTAGCCAGGAGCCTCGACCGGAGAGTCGAGGTCCTCGCTGACGGTTTCCGGCTGACAGCTTTCTGCTGACAGTCCTTTGCCAACCAATCTCGCGGCGAGAGGCTGCTCTACTGCGAACGCACCGTGACGATGGTGACGAATCCCTCGGTCGGCAGAGGATACGGCGAGCCGGGCGTGGCGCCCGGGATCTGCGGCATGCGGCGATGCGCGGTGGTTGCCTCGGTATGCGGGCGTGCGACCGTGCTGGGCGCAAAACCGAGTATCGCAAAAACGAAAATGGCCGGAAACAAAATGGACGAAGCAGCATGCCGCATGGAAATGACCTCGCCGATGGATCGTGAATGTCCTGCGCTGCGAGAGCGAAACAAGGCCCGGCCGAGCGCGCAGGGTAGTGCCAGCTGGGTTGCGGTCGAGAGCACTATGCCCCGTGCCCAGCCAATCGGTCGGCTGCGGAATCGCGAAGCAAGTCGCCTTGCCGTTATCATGCTGGGCAAACCCGGCGCTCGTTCCTCCGCGGAGCGATTGCCGCCCCCAAGTTACGGAGCGAAACCCGGTGACCTCAAAGAACCTTGCCAGGGATGAGCAGACGGCGCTGCTGAACCTGTTACGCGAGCGCTTTGCAGAGAACATGCAGCGTCACGCCGGCCTGAAGTGGGCCGACGTGCAGGCGCGCCTGGCGAAGCAGCCAGCCGCGCTCGCATCGCTGCTGGCCATGGAGCGCACCGGCGGCGAGCCGGACGTGATCGGCCGCGATGAGTCGGGCGCAATCCTCTTCTGCGATTGCTCGGCAGAAAGTCCCATGGGCCGCAGAAATGTCTGCTACGACCGCGCCGGGCAGAAGAAGCGCGAGAAGGAAAAGCTGCCGGTGGCCGGCAACGTCCTCGATTGGGCGGCAGAAATGGGGATCGAGCCGCTCGACGAAGACCAATACCACGAGCTGCAGAAGCTGGGGGAATTCGATACTAAATCGCAGAGCTGGCTGAAGACGCCGGAGGAAATCACAAGACTGGGGGGCGCGGTTTTCGGCGATCGCCGCTTTGGGCGCGTGTTTGTCTATCACAACACGGCGCCGTGCTTTTATCGGGCACGCGGGTTTCGGGGAAGGTTGAAAGTGTGAAGGAGCACGGGTCGCAGGGGAGCCTGACCATGAAAAGGCAAGTCGTTCCTTGCGCGCCTTCCTCAGGCTGCCGGATGCAGCGAACCGCGGACTGCCAGAACCGGGCATCGCGCGTGCGAGGCCACATTGTAGGCAATGGGGCCAGGCAGGTGTGAGGAGAGAACCGGGTGATTGCTCGTGGGAACGTCGAGCACGATGAGCCCAACGCGGTGGCGTTCCGCTTGTTGCACGATCCGATCCTCCGCCGGGCCAAAGTCGATCAGCAACTCGGGCTGCAGAGGATCGATCGCAGCCTGCCAGCCCGTCTCGAGGAGCCGAAGACGCAGGTATTCTTCTCTGCCGAGCCGAGTGGAAGCCGGCTCTTTCCAGATGTCTTCAACTACGTGCAGGACGAGCAGCCGCGCCCCCTCGGCGCTCGCCATCGCTGCGGCATACCGCAGGGCTCGCCCGCCATCCGGCGAAAAGTCCACGGCATACAGGACCCGTCGCAGCGTCATTTCTCCCTCCGGCGGCACGGTAACTTCAGGACCTACGACCAGAACTGGAATCTCCGCCAGGCGCAGAACCTCTCCGGCCACCGATCCCAGCAGGGCTCGGGAGATTCCGTGGCGGCCGTGCATGCCGAGTACCAGCAGGTCGGAGCCACGTTCTTCCGCCACCGATGCCAGAGCCGGCAGGATCTCGCCTTCGGCAATCACGATCTGAGGCTCGACCGCCCGGTAATGCGCTGCCTCGAGAAGTCGGTGGGTCCGGGCTTCGGCGTCCCGCCGGAGTTGCACAGCATCGGCTCCATTCGCCGCTTCGTCCGAGCCAGGAACATGCACGACGCATAACTCTGCTGAAAACTGCCGCGCGAAGGCCGCCGCGTAGGGAAGGGCTTTCGCGGAGACTTCGGAGAAATCGGTGGCAAACAGAATTCTGGTCAGGGGAACGCCGGATTTTCTGGTTGACGTCATGGAGCTCCTTTTGCAACGGCTTCGTCGGCGTCCACCCCCGCGCCTGCCATCTGCTTTTCAGGGATGGGCGCCACATATCGCCGCAGCGGTTCGCGTGCGTGCGGGCCGGCAATGAGCACCAGACGATCGCCAGGCGTGAGCAGCGTTTCCGGGTGCGGCAGCAGGACGTGCTCCCGCCGCAGGATGGTTACGATCTCGAACTCGTACCCCGACAGGCTGTCGTACAGGTCGGCAATCGTCCTCCCTGCGACCGGGCTGTCGTTCGCGATGAGTCCCAGCGCGAGTTCGCGGCCTCCAGGCAGGTCGAAGTGAACTCGCGATCGCAGCAGCCGGAGCAGATCGAGGTGGCCAAGCTTCTCGGCCACTGGCAGGCTCCGGCGCCCGAGCAGCTGCAGCGCGGTTTGGATATGCTCGAGATAATGCGCGGGAGAATCCGCGCGCCGCGGCACCTGACCCTCGTAAAGGCTCCGGTATCGGAAATTCCGGGTCAGACGGGTCTGCAGCAGGAAGGCGAGCATGACGGCGAGGCCCGCGGGCACCAGCAGACGATAGCCGCCCGCCATCTCCGTCACCATCAGCATGGTGGCGATGGGAACGCGCGCGGCGGAACCGAAGACCGCAGCCATGCCCACGACCACGAAAACCGCCGCCGGCTGATGCAGGAGAATGGCGCAGGCTCCTCCCAGCATCGCACCGACGAAGAGCGAGGGCGCGAAGACCCCGCCGGAGCCTCCGGAACCGACAGTAAACGCGAAGGCAATCAGCTTTGCGAAAATGAGCACCACGAGCAGCCCCAGGGCGAGCCGGCCCTCAATGGCCATTTCGATCCAGCCATAGCCGCCTCCCAGCACCTGCGGCATCGCCAGCGCGAGCAGGCCAACCAGCAGACCTCCCGCTGCCGGTTTCGTCCACGGCGGAATGGGTAGCGCGCGAAACAGATCGCGCGTGCGGTAGAAAACCACTGGGAGAGCCGTTCCGATAAGGCCTGCAGCCAGACCCAGAGCGGCATAGGAGAAGTAATCGCGCATGACCGGTATCCGAATCGCGGGCATCTGGAAAAGCGGCTGGAATCCGGAAAAAACTCCGTTGACGGTGAAAGCGACGGCCGAGGAAAGCATGGTGAAGAGCAGCGCGGATGCCTCAAACTCCATCCGGCCGTAAAGCACCTCGATGGCGAAGACGCCCGTGCCCATCGGCGTGCGGAAGATGGCGGAAAGGCCTGCCGCCATGCCGGCCAGCACGAGAATGCGGCGGTCGTCTTCGCTGCGACGCGCTAGTCGCGCATACAGCGAGCCGACGCCGGCGGTAATGAGGGCGATCGGGCCTTCTCGCCCTGCGGCGCCGCCCGATCCGATCGTGATGGCCGAAGCAACCATTTTGACAGGCGGCACTTGCGGGCGCAGCACGCCTTCGCGCCGATGAAAGGCGTCGACCGCGGTGTCGGTGCCGTGGCCCTCCGCTTCCGGGGCGAAACGAAATACCAGAAAGCCTGAAGCCAGGCCGCCGAGCGTCGTCACGACTGGAATGAGCCACAGCCCGTGCGGCCCGATGACCTGGTGAAGACCACCGGCTTCGAGGCCGGGTGGCCGGTATCCGGCGATGCCGTTGAGCAGCAGACGATTCGCGAGGCGCAGCATCCAGAGAAAAGCCTGTGCGCTCAGCGCGCCGGCAACCCCGAGCAGCGCCGACTCCAGCAGTAGCCGAGGCTCCCGGTCGCGCATCAGCTTCCAGCCCTGCGGCTTTTCTCTGGGATTACCGGTCGCGAGACCGGACGATTCATCCATCGGAATGCCTTCTCCCCATCAGGTTGGATGGGGAGATCTGCAAAAAAGCGGTCAGCCTCCAGGTCAGAGAAATCGGTCGGCGTGCTAATCCCGCCGGAACAGGCATGTAACGAACTGCTCCGCTCCGCCCCGGGGAGTCGCGTGTTGCGTGATGATGCTCTGGAGCAGGCGCAAACCGGAGGCAGCGGTGGCTGAAAGCTCTGCGCCAAGCGCGGGCACGTCGTAGCGGACGACCTCGAGCCCGCTGCAGCGCGTGGGGCCTTCAGGCCCGAAGGTGGAAACGATCGCGTGGCCGCCCGGCCTCAGCGCGCGCATCATCTGGCGGGCGTAAGCCGCGCGCGTCGCCGGATCCGTCAGGAAGTGAAACACCGCGCGATCGTGCCAGAGCTCGTAGTGCTCCGGCTCCAGCTCGATTTCTGTGATGTCACCTGCCACCCAGAGCACCCGCTCAGCAGCAGCGCCGAGGCGTGCGCGCGACGTCTCGAGCGCGGCCTGCGAAAGATCGAGCACCGTGAGATTCGTGAATCCGCGAGCGAGCAGGTCGTCGACCAGCGTCGAGGCGCCGCCGCCCGCGTCGAGGATTGCCGCACCGGGTGCGAGCGCAAGGCGATCGATCATCGCCAGCGACACATCGAGATGCGGTGCGTACCAGCTCATCGCCTCAGCCGTCTTCGTACGGTAAATGTGGTCCCAGTGGGCGCCCGTCACGGCGCGCTCCGCGTCTTCTGCTGAGCCAGCGCCTGCTCGAAATCGCGCTGCGCGCCCGCCACGAATTGCCGATAGCCGGTGGGATCGATGAAAACGCGCGGCCCCTCCTGCGGATAGCGTTGCAGCTTGGCGAGCATGTCGAAGTAGCTGCCGTGCGCGCCGAGAAAAACATCGCAGGGCAGAGCCTGCAGCGTCGCAAACGTGTGCTCAAAATCCTGCGCGATGCCGGGATAGCTCGCCTTGTGCCTCGCCGTCGCGACAAAATGAAATTCCGACCAGAAGCTGACCCCGCCCACAATGACGATGTTGCGCTGCGTGCCCGCCGGCTCCCCCGGAACATGCGCGCGCAGCGTCCACGTAGTGCAGCCGCGCGTGTGGCCGGCGGTTTTATGGGCCGTCAGCGTGACGCCGCCCAGCGTGACCGTGTCTCCGTCGTGGAGGACACGATCGACGTGCACCGGAGCATATCTGGGGATGTTGGGAGACGGCGCGAGAAAATCCGTGCGGGCGCCGGTTTCCACCACGCTCACGTCGCCATCCATCACCATGTTTTTCGCATGCGTTTCGCGGACCACCTCAGCCGCGCCTCCCATGTGATCGAAATGTGCCTGGCCGTTCAGGAGAATCTTGATGTCGCGCCAGTGGAAGCCCAGCTTCTCGACGCTGGCCCGAATTTGCGGCGGCGAGCTGGCGAGGTTCGCATTGATGAGAATGTTGCCCTGGGGCGTGACGACCAGATAGCTGGCCAGGTCCTGGCTGCCCACGTAATAGAGGTTGTCGGCAATTTGGAATGGGGAGATCGGGGTGGTCCACGACACCGGATTGGCCGCGTGGCCGAGTGCGGAGGGCAGCAACAAGGTGACCAACATACGGAAAACGACAGCGCGCATGAGTCCCTGTATAGCAGGTTCGCTCTCTGTGGAACGCTGTGGTTTTTTATTCGAATTCTCGTTGACTGATTTTGTAATACGGGTGCTGTAGCATTGCGGACACGCGTGCGTGTTGGGAGGTGCGCGATGGCGAAAAAATGGACGGCAATGGTGGGTGTGATGCTGGCGATGGGCGCGACGCCGGCGCTGGCGCAGGTGAGTTATCCTCTGCATCCTGATCCGCTGGATGGAATCTGGCACGGTTACGACGGCGAATGGCGGCATGTGTCGAATCAACTGGTGGCGCTGGCCGAGGCCACGCCGGCGGATAAGTTCGCGTGGCGGCCCGCGCCCGGAGTCCGATCGACCAGCGAAGTCTATATGCACATTGTGTTGGCCAACTTTTACCTGCTGAGCGTCACCGGGCCCCCCATGCCGCCGGATCTAAAGGATGACGCGGAGAAGACGGTGACGCAGAAGGCCGAAGTCATCGCGTGGCTGAAGCGATCGCTGGAAGCCGTGAAGAAGGCGCACGCCGCGGAGACCCCCGGACATCTGGCGAAACCGCTCAGAGTGGAGGGACGCGATTCGACCGTAGATGCGATGTATCTGCGCATCATCATCCACGCCAACGAGCACATGGGACAGCTGGTCGCCTACGCGCGCATGACCGGCACGGTGCCGCCGTGGTCGAAGTAGTGCGGCTCCTGAGAATCCAGGGCTGAGTCCGGACGGCCTGTCTCGTCCGTCTATTCGGCAGCGTCCTTACGATGCAGCGCTCCCAAAGGCGCGAATCTGTCCCGGTGGTCAGCCGCTATGCGACTTCTCGTGTCTGCTCTCGTCGCCCTCAGTATCGGTATTGGCGCTCACGCGCAAACCCTGCTCCTGCCGCCGCCCAACACGCCGCTCCCGGAGTTTGAAGTGGCGACGATCAAGCCTGCTTCCGTGCATTACATCGGCATCCTGGTCAGGCCAGGTGGCCGCATCGAAGGCGGCCGCTGCCCGGTCGCTTACCTCGTCCAGGAAGCATTTCATGCGCCCGCATCCCTCGTCACCGGCGGTCCCGACTGGATCCGTTCCACCCGGTTCGATATCGTGGCGATTCCGCCGGAGGATTCGCCCGCTCGCAGATACACCCCGCCGTCGTTCAACGCGCCGATGATCGACGACCAGCGTTTCATGTTGCAGGCGCTGCTGCGGGATCGATTCGGGTTCCGGTATCACGTCGACAAGACCGAACAACCGGTCTTCTTTCTTCGGCGCAGTGGCGGCCCACTCAGACTGAAGCCGGCGAAGGATCCGGCCGCGCGCCCGTTCATGGGGGTGATCGTGTATGCGGATGGAGTGGGGACGGGCGAAATCGAAGGAACCAATACGACGATGGCATACACAGCCCTGCGGCTGAGCGATATTCTCCATCGCACCGTGATCGATGAGACAAGCCTTAGCGGGAGGTGGGACTTCCATGTGGACGCGCCCGATGAAAGAAATGCGGACCTTACGAATGCCACCTTGGAAGGCATGAAGGCCCTTGGTTTGGAACTGAAGTCGGGCCGCAGCCTGGTGGACACGATCGCCATCGACGCGGTTACGGAGCCAACTCCGAATTAATTGCGGGGCGCGCAGTGTCGGCCTTCCGGGGTCAGTTCCGGTGGGGAGCGTTTTGCCCCAGGACGCGCTGCCACGATCGTGCTCTTACTTTACGCAGCCAGGCAAAACGGCCGCGACCGCATGGAGCTATTCGATCTGCATTCGTTCGCGGTGCGATCGCCGTTCCGCGCTTGCCACCGCCGAAAAGAAAACCCCGATCCCACTCGAATCGCGGAGCGCGCATGCGAGTGGAGTTGCGGGGCGTGGGCAGCCATCAGGCAGCGGCCTGGGTCTGCGCGGGCAGATTGCGGTCTTCAGCAGAGGTTGTCACGCCGCGGCGCGATGACGTTGGGAAGTCAGCGCGAACCGCGGCGATAGGATACTAGATCAGTTGCCGGAGCCCGCGCTGGTCAACCGGAGCACTCGCTGGCCATCCGCCATTTCGAAGCGAATACGGCTTGCTCGGGGTCAGAGAGTCCATGTACGAAGACTGCTCGGCTGCGGCTGGTTCGGTTTCCGGGGCCGGGCTCTCAGCCGGAGCGCCAGACCATTCCTGGGATTGCGACGAGTAAGAGTGAGGCTCAGCGGTCTCGTTGGGGTACGTAGTCTGCTGAGCCGCCGAAGGGTCCGGCATGGTGGCAACCTGGCTTTCTCCTGAGGTCAGCCTTGGAGCCGCCTCCGCAAGCTGCGGCAAAACGGTCAACAGCTGGTTGGCGAGCGTCTCCAGCAAATCTCTCTTTGCCATCAGACGGTTAATCTCGGCGTCAATCTCCCGCACACCGGCACTTGCTTCGGAGGCAGCCTGCTCAAAGGTGCTGTATTTCATGTGAGCTCCAGTCGAAACAAGGGGAGTGTAGCAATACGCCAGGGTTAATGCTGTCCCACGAATGGGTTAGAGCAGTGTTAATGGCTTCGGCGTGAAGGCCCGGTCCCCGTATTCCCTGTTTCTTCGCCGCTGGTGGCGCGCAGTCGGAACACCCACCTTCGAGCGGCCCCTCTCCCTTCGCTCCTCTGCACCCTAGAGAGACTGCACGGGGAGGAGCGTGAGGTCGTCGACCAATCCAACTTCCTTTTGCACGAAGGGCTCAGCGTACCGGATGCCGGCGAGGGTACCGTAGTGGCGGGCCTCGGCGAAGGTGCGTTCGCGGATTTCTTCTTCAGGAACGAAGAGACCGGAGCCCGCTGTTTGGTTGGCGTATTGCGAATGGTACGCCATGAGGGCGCGATGGCGATCCTCAATATAGGGCGTGATGTCGACGACGAAGGTGGGCCGAACGTCGGCGTAGAGGCTCGCGTAGACGATTTTGAACGGCCGATGGGGCGCACTGCCGGTATCGATGCGGGCGAGGCCCGAGAGAAAGCAGGCTTCGTAGCCGAGCGTGGCGCTGGTGTAGTGGTCGGGGTGACGGCCAGCCCAGTAAGGGAGGATGACGACGCGAGGACGTACGCGGCGGAGGACAGCGACGACCTTCAGGCGGTTATCCCAGGTGTTTTCCACCCGGCCGTCGGGGATGTCGAGGGCGCCGCGCCAGGAGACGCCGAGGATGCGGGCGGCCTCCGCGGCCTCGGCAGCGCGCTCTTCTGCGGTGCCGCGTGTGCCGGCTTCGCCGCGAGTAAGGTCGAGGATCGCCGTGGAGACCCCGAGCGACTGCATGCGGAGCAGCGTGCCTCCGCAGGTTTGCTCCACGTCGTCGCGGTGCGCGGCAATGGCGAGAACGTCGGCGGCTGTGGCTTCAGTCCAGTTCATCCGGGGTGCGCTCCAAATCCGCATGATAACGGGATTGGGCCTGAGCGTGGGAGCGAGGGAACTTGCGCCGGGTCGTATCCCCGGAGGGTCCATGATTTTGTTGAGTTGATTGATGCGGCGAAGGCTGCCTGCCTTGGATGCAGCATGATGGAAGAGGCACCGGAATTCCTGCGATCAGCGGGAAGACGGAGCGGGAAGGAGCGCGAATGCCCAGGTCCGCCGGCCAGCCGGATATCTACGCGGTTCGGGGAAAGTCCACGCCGCAGCGTGCGGTCATGACGGCTGCCGCTGCGCTGTGCCTGGGTGCCGCCTGCTGGGTGCTCTTCGGAAGCGCGATTGCGCGGCTGGACGCATGGCGGGGATGGAACTGGCGATCGGGCAATGAAATTCGCCGCGTCTGCCTCGCCATCGCGCTCGCCGTCTACTTCCTGCGTCTGCTTTGCACACAGTTCGTGTTTCTGAAAAGAGCGGTGGGCTGGAGCGAGGCGGGAGCAGTCGCTCCGTGGCTGCTGGTTCTCTATCTGTCGCTCGCGTTTGCGGCAGGCACGAACGCCGCGCCGTTCGCGGCCGGCGGCTTGGCGGGTTGTGTGCTGTTCGTGGTGGGCTCGTGGATGAACACGTATGCGGAGTACGCGCGCCACGTGTGGAAGCATCGCGAGGAGAATCGCGGGCGTCTCTACACCCAGGGCCTGTTTCGCTGCGTGCGGCACCCTAACTACCTGGGCGACCTGATTTCGTTTTCGGGCTTGTGCCTCATGACGGGCCGCTGGCCGACCGTGGCGATTCCGCTCATCATGCTGGCGGGATTCGTGTTCGTGAATATTCCCATGCTCGACGCGCATCTCAGCGATCATTACGGCGCGGCCTTCGATGCGTATGCTGAACGGACGCGGAAGCTGATTCCGTTTGTGTATTGAGCAGTTGGGGGCAGGGGAGCCTGCCTTTTTGGCGCAGGCCCTCGCCGAAGATCGAGGACCTGGGGCGGTGGGATCTTCCTCGGCCCTGGGCGCAGTCCGTAATCCCTGCGGATTACCAGCTACGGGCTAATAGTCCGTGTTGTTGCCGTCGCTCGTGGCGTCCATGTAGGCGCAGTCGATTGCGGTTCCGGCCAGGGTCACGTTCGTGTTGTCGAGCTGCGACATGTCGGTCGTCTTGTAGATGTAAATCTGGCCGCCTTCGGTGGTGTAGACCTTGTGGAGGCCGGTGATGGCGGCGATGCCGGTGCCGTCACCCTGGAACGGTCCCACCGTGACCGCCCCGCTTGAGGTGTTGAACATCGTGACGCAGCCGAACTGGATGTTCGCGCCGGCCTGGGCCTGCTGATAGCGCACGCCCGTATCGCAATTCGATGAGCCGATCCAGAGGGTGTTGTCGTCGGCGAAAACCATCTTGTTGTGGAGGCCGTCGGCAATTGGATACGAGCCGGTGATGGTGTTTGACGGCGTGCTGAGAACGGTCAGGTAGCCTCCAAACAATCCGCTGGAAGCCTGGTATTTCTGGCCGGCGATGTAGAGCGTGTCGCCGCTGAAGATGGCGTTGGTCGCGCCATTGGGAATGGGCGTGGTGCTCGATGCCGTCAGTTCGACCGCGCTGGCGCCGTAGCTGCCGGAGTTGATGGAGTTCGCGGTAATCGGAATGGTGGTGATGCTGGCCGTCTTTCCGCCGCATTCCGGTCCGCAGTTGATGACGTAGGCGGTGGATCCGTCGGGCGAGAAGATCGCCTTGAGCGGGTGATCGAAGGTGGCGTTGGCGCCCGTAGCCACCGGGAAGACGCACCAGGTGGGCAGCTTCTGCGGTTCGCAGTCCTGCGCCTTCACGCTGAAGCCCGTTGCGGGGTCGGTATAGACGTAGTTGGGGTTGTTGACTGCTGCCGTCTGCTCGGTCGCATTCAGCTGGACGATCGTATAGACCGCGAAGGAGTTCGGAGCGGCGCCGTTGCCCGTGCTGTAGTTCGCAGCCTGCGTCGCATTCTCGATAAAGATGAGTCCTACCGTGCCGCCGGGGTTGAGCGCGACGCCGTAGGCATTGTTAAGGTTCAGCGTGAGCGAAACCGGATTGCTGCCGCCGCGGTTGACGACGCTGATGACATGGGAGGACGGATTGGCCGCGTAAATGTAATTGAGGTCGCGGGAGATGAAGACGCCGTTGTAAGGGCTGGCCTCGGAACTCGAAGAGATGCCGCCGGGAACCTGGACGGTGGTGATGACCTTTTCGGTGCCATAGCCGACGATGCTCAGGCTGCCGTCGCCCGAGTTATACACGGCTCCGGCTTCTTCTTCGGGAAGGTTCTGGATCGTGAGCGGGAGCTTGCCGGAGTATCCGCTGATGGAAAGCTGGCCGCCCGAAGTGTTGTAGGCGTGGCGGATGTCGTAATAGGCGTCCATGAAGGGCAGCGAGCCCTCAGAAATCGCCGAAGGATATTGCTCGGCCACGAGCACGCGGTTAATCACGCCGCTGGGGGGCAGGGGACGGCCCGCAAAATAGTAATTCTTGCCGCAGGAACCGACCACGGTGCAGATGGCAAAGGCTGCGATCAGAACAGCGCAGGAATACAGAGCACTTCTCTTCTTCAAATCTCAGGACCTCAACCCTTGCATGGCTCGATGAGCTCTCGTGGGAAAGGCAAGTATATCAGCGGGCAGAGGCTGCGGGCCACAGTGCAGAGCCGAGGGGCGGAGGGGCGGGACGCCGAATCAGCGCAGCTGCGTGCGACAATAACAAAACACACAGGGACTCTCCTATGACCAGCCGACTGGAGAAGCTTTTCGGACACCGCACCGTGCTTTGCGACGGCGCCATGGGTACATCGCTCTACTCCCGCGGCGTCTTTATCAACCGCTGCTACGACGAGCTGAATCTGTCACAGCCGGACCTGGTCCGCGCCGTGCATGAGGAGTATCTGCAGGCGGGAGCGGAAATTATTGAGACGAACACGTTTGGCGCCAACGCCTTCCGCCTGGAAAAGCCCGGGCTCAGGGATAAGGTTGGGGAGATCAACCGCGCCGGCGTCCGGCTGGCGCGCCAGGCTGTGCGGCAGTTGCAGGACAAGCAGGCCGGGACCGCGTACGTGGCTGGATCGATTGGCCCGCTGGGTGTGCATCTCGAGCCGCTGGGCAAAACCGGCCTCGACGAAGCGCGCGCGGCGTTTGCCGAACAGATTCTCGCGCTGGCCGAGGGCGGTCCGGGGGTGGGCGCCGATCTGCTGATGATTGAAACGATGACCGCGCTGAACGAGGCGGAACAGGCGGTGCTTGCAGCGCGGTCGGTTGCACCGGAGCTTCCCATTTTGGTGATGGTGACCGTCGACGAGGACGGTAACTGCCTCGACGGCCGGTCGGCCGAGGCCTCGGCCGTGCGCATCGACTCCTGGGGCGTGGACGCGCTGGGATGCAACTGCAGTGTGGGCCCGGCGACGGTGCTGACCGCGGTTGAGCAGATGGCGGCAGTGACATCGACCCCGCTTGTGGCGATGCCCAACGCCGGCATGCCGCGCTCCGTTGAAGGACGCAATATCTATTTGTGCTCGCCGGAGTATATGGCGAGCTTCGCGCGCAAGTTTGTAAAGGCAGGCGTCCAGTTTGTGGGCGGTTGCTGTGGCACAACTCCCCAGCATACGCGGGCAATGAAGAGCGCCCTGCGCGCGGTGGAAGCGCAGGTTGCCGCGCCGCGGTCGACGCGAGGCGCGCCGATTGTGACGAAGACACCGCCGCCGATCCTGGCCGAGCGCTCGAAACTCGGCCGGATGGTACACGAGGGGCAGTTCATCACCATGGTGGAGATC
This sequence comes from Acidobacteriaceae bacterium, assembly GCA_035503555.1. GTDB lineage: Bacteria > Acidobacteriota > Terriglobia > Terriglobales > Acidobacteriaceae > Palsa-343. Next base: position 31,752 of record DATJTG010000212.1, read on the forward strand.
GTGCCGCCGCTTGGCATCGACTGCACCAAAGAGCTGGCCGGCGCACAGGCGATGGCGGACCTGGGCGTGCACGCTATCAACGTGCCCGATTCGCCGCGGGCCTCGGCGCGCATGAGCGCGCAGAGCCTGTGCATCCAGATCCAGCTCAAGACCGGGATCGAGACGGTGCTGCACTACACCTGCCGCGATCGCAATGTGCTCAGCATCCAGAGCGATCTGTTGGGCGCCGCGTCTATCGGCCTGAAGAACATCCTGTGCCTCACCGGCGATCCGCCGAAGCTGGGGAATTATCCCGACGCGACTGCGGTATACGATGTCGACGCCATCGGGCTCACGAATCTGGTGCGCGGCCTGAATCACGGACTCGATCTCGGGGGCAATCCCATCGGCGCTTCAACGGGATTTACGGTGGCGGTTGCTGCGAACCCCGGCGTGCCCGACATCGACAACGAAATTCGCCGCTTTGCATACAAGGTGGAAGCCGGTGCGGAGTACGCGATCACGCAGCCCGTCTTCGATCTTCGGATTCTCGAGGCGTTTTTGAAGCGGATCGAGGGCTTCCGCATTCCGGTGGTGGCGGGCATCTGGCCGCTCACCAGCGTGCGCAACGCCGAGTTTATGAAGAACGATCTGCGCGTGAGCGTGCCGGACGAGGTCCTGGCGCGGATGGCGCGAGCGTCGTCTCCTGATCTGGCCCGCGCCGAGGGCATTAAAATCGCGCAGGAGATGCTGACTGCGGCTCGTGCCATGGTCGAAGGTGCGCAGGTCAGCGCGCCCTTCGGGCGGTACAGCTCGGCTGCCGAGATCCTGAAAGAGGTGCTGCCTCCCCGCCCTTTTGAGGAGAAAAATCCGGCGTCGGCGCGCGCGGCGCAGCCGCAGGAGAACAAAGTTGCCCAACTTTGAGGAATCGCTGACAAAACTGGAAGGCGTCGTCGCACAACTGGAGCGCGGCGATCTGAGCCTCGAGGACGCCGTGCGTCTCTTCGAGGAAGGTACGCGGCTCTCGGCGCTGTGTAAGCAGCAGCTGGAAGAGGCCGAGGGCAAGGTCGAGATCCTGATGAAGCAGCGCGACGGCGCGATGAAGCGCGAGCCGTTCGGAGAGACCGCAAAGGGAACAGAATAGCGCAGGCTGCCCCGGGATAACTTCGAAGCGGCGTCCGTTGCTGCAACTTTCGCGCGATCGCGGTCAGCGCAAAAGACGGTACGTATTCGCAATTGCATACGATCGAATCTCGCTTCAAAGCGGGTCCCCTGCAATGTGCCACATTTTGGCGCAAGTTTACCGCCACACCGGCGAACAGATCCCTTGACTCTCTCCCTCGTAGTGGACATACTCCTCCTATAACTTCCGTATCACTGGAAGTTATTAGGTCGATTACCCAGGAACGCTTAGTCAGTTTTGACAAGTCGGAGCCGCACGGAGCGAAATGCGGCGATGAACAGTGTCGAGTCGTCCGCTGAAGTTCACAGGCTGATGAGGCTGGTAACGCGGAGTTCCCCTTCTCACTGCCGGCATCGCCTCCTCCACTCCCGTCCCTGTTCTCCCCGTGCGGCTCCAGGCCCGAACGCTGTCAACCGTTGAATGGAGGGTTTCCTCATGGTGGGCAAATGCGCCAACCCGGGATGCGGTAAGCCCTTGCACTATTCGTGCAGCGGCCGGGTGTATCTCTTCGAGCACAAGGCCGTGACCGCCAGAAAGGGCGCGGCTCGGCGGCACCAGCTGGAGCACTACTGGCTCTGCGAAGACTGCGCCAGTTGTATGTCGATAATGAGGGATGATATGGGGGTCCACGTGGTGTACCAGGTAACGCAACCCAATCGCGGGTCCCGGGCGACTCGGCGTCACCGTTCCCATCGGGAGGCCTGAATGAAACCGGGGACGGTGTTTTCTGGCGTATCCGCTACGTTGCCGCAGCCACCCGGTCCGGCGCGAGAAACTTCGGGATTCGGCAGGGTTGGCTCTTGTCATCACGCGGGTTCCGTAGCGGAACTCCTATGGTGTCCTCACTGCTACGAGATGCTGGGGAAGGTTCGCTCGCGGGGGAAGGCCCCCGGGCGAACGCAGCCGCGGGGAAGCGCAGAAGAGTTGATGGCGCGGCTGCCGGCGTCACCGCCCCCGTACAACTGAACCCGGCCCGACAACAATGCGGGAATTTTTGGATAAGACGTGCCTGATGTCGCCCAGGTTCCGGATTCACTGAATTGCCTGACCTCGCCTCCGGATTACGAGCATGCCGACAGCCTCGCGAAGGGGGCGGCCAGTCCTGCGAACTCGCTGCCACCGCGAAAGACCGAAAGCGCTGTCGCGCTGAAGACTACAGCAGCGAAGCCAGGTGCCGACGAAACCAGGATCAGGGCCACTGTCTGCCGCGCCTGGTAACGGTCCAAATCTTCGAAGGGCGATACAGGGCAAGGCTCAGGCAGACAAAGAGGACGGCGCCGGGCGTCTCAGCTGGCATGTTTCGGTGAAAGAGCGCTTCCTGACGCAGGACCACAGCTGCGACAGCGGCAGCGTCGTTGTTCACGACCGCTGTCGTCGGGACATACAGTTGGTAAGACGGCTCCAGCGTAAAGCCCGGATACCGGAACCCGGCAATGCGTGCCCTTTCCGAGCGGCAACATGCTTCCCCTCCGCGGTGCAGGAGGGTTCGTGATTGTTGATCGCGAAGCTCAGGGAAAACGCCGCGCGAACAATCCCGGGGATTCCTGCGCTCCCGCTGATACACTCTCGGCCATGCCATCCCTGGGCGCCCGCATCATCGCTTACGGATTCCTCGGGATCATCTGCGCCGCCGGACCGTTCATGTTGTTGCTGGACGTAGTCACCGGGATTCAGCGCGTGGGATTCATTCACTCCGCCATTCCAGCCGAAGGGGTAATCGTTGGCCTTGGACGGCCTGCCGGACGCAAACAGTCCTACCGAGGCCGTTTCCCGGTTTTCCAGTTCACCACCCAGGGCGGAGCGAGCTTCACCGTTTACTCGAATATCTCGCAGAGCCCTCCACCGTGGAAATTCGGAGAACGCGTCCCCGTTCTGTACCGGCAGCGTCATCCCCAGGACGCCCACATCGATTCGTTTGTGCAGTTGTGGGGGCCGCAGGTGGTTCTGACCGTCGTCGGCGGGGCCTTCTCGACGATCCCGCTGCTGATCGTCCGCGGCCGGCGCCGCGCGAAGATCTCAAAGCGCGCAACGGTCGCGGGAGAATGACCTTTACTTCTCCAGACCGTTCCACGACCACCGTGGAATCCTAAGCCCACCGGGCACGTCGTCCGCCGAGTGATGGTAGCGAGCCATCGGGACCGTCGTCGCCCAGGCGAAGTAATCGTGCAGCGCCCGGCCGAGCGCGCCGTCGCGGTCGATGCCGACGTCTACGAGAGCCTGATCGAAGCAGTTGATCGCGCGCCGGTCCATCTCCTCGTGCACACCGTTGCCGCTGTGAATACGGACGACGGAAGTCTCGTCGCCATAGACGCTGGAATACGCCGCCGGTCCGCCCAGGGCTTCGCCCCAATACGCAGCCAGCCGCTCCGTATGATCCTCGTTGAATCCGTGGCTGAACGCGTGGGCCACAACTTCGTCGTCGAGTACCCGGAGATGCCAGGCGTGGGCCAGGCGACGCATGCCATCCATCCCCCCTGCGGCTTCATAGAGCGTTCGCATGCGATCCATCTTCGCAGGCGCCCCGTCGCGCGACAAGGCGATCCGGATTCCCTGCAGGCGACGCTGCTGCGTCAGCGCCGCCGTAACGCCCCTGACCGGCCACCCGGCCTGCCGCGACGAGTTGTCGTCGCCGGCGGTGAACTTCCCGCCCGCTGATGACCCGACTTTTATCCGCTGAACCGGCATCCGCTCTCCTTGCGATGGTCCCTCCTCGCTACCCTTCGGCTCACTTCGTTCAGGATGCTCCTGAAAGGCCATGGGCTGAAGGTGCGGGCAGGGTGACCGGTTTTCATCCATATGTGCAGATAACGGGCATTGGTGGGCAGGCCAGCCCACCAATCAGATGTAACCGAAGTAATCCGTGGCTTTCATGGAAACCGGGCACGACCCTCGATAACAGCGGCGTTCGGCTGCGATGGACCCAAATCGGGAAACCAATCCATTTTCTCATTCCAGATGGGATACGGGACATTTCTCACGATTCCCGATTTGGAAGTTATCGCTCGATCCTTCCCGATTTATGCCCATAAGTAACCAGAAGTAACCACCAATGTGATCGATCTCACAAAGCATTCTGTGTTACCAGTCGATGATGCAGGCAGCGTTTCACACTTCGTTCTGATCCCGATTCAAGTGTGGGTGATGACGGCGTCGCCGCAGACAGCTCTGCGAGCGCGAACCGTGGAGGTGTGTGAAGGCGCCTGAGGTGCTTCTCATGCTCGTTAGTCGATTTTGCCTTCCCCGTTTCCGTTCCCTTTTCCCTCTGAACGGAATCAAAGCCGGCCGATCCGGACGCCGATTTTCCCACCTGTTTGTCGTTATGAGTTGTTTATCGCTGATGAACCTCAGTGCCCATGGTCAAACCATGGGGGTGACCGCGCTGACATGCGCGAACGGGTCGGTGACCGGCGCGGCTGCGGACACATGCACCGTAACCTTGACGGAAGCAGCGCCCACCAACGGCCAGGTTGTCACCTTGTCGAGTAATGCCGTCCATGTTACGGTGCCGCCGTCGGTGACGGTTGCCGCGGGTGCCTCCAGCGCGTCGTTCACCGCGACAGTGGCGGCGATCTATACGCCTCAGACTGCTACGCTCACCGCCAGCGCGGCGGGGGTTGCGCAGACTTACGCGATCACTCTGACCCCTCCGGCTCCAGCTTCACTCACCTGCGTTACACCGTCCCTGACTGGTCCCGGGAGCGATGCCTGCACCCTCACACTCACCGCCGGAGCGCCGTGGGAAGGCATGACGGTCAGCCTGTCAAGCAGCAACGGCACGCTTTTGCAGGTTCCTTCGTCGGTGACTGTGGCGGCAGGAGCGGCCAGCGCAGCCTTTACGGCCACCACAGATGGGGCTTACACCAATCAGACGATCACGATCACTGCGAAGATCAATGGTATTGCGCAGACTTACGCGATCACTCTGACCCCTCCGGCTCCAGCTTCGCTCACCTGCGTTACACCGTCCCTCACTGGACCGGGGAGCGATGCCTGCACCCTCACACTCACCGCCGGAGCGCCGTGGGAAGGCATGACGGTCAGCCTCTCGACCAGCAATGGCGCGCTTTTGCAGGTTCCTTCGTCGGTGACTGTGGCGGCGGGAGCGGCCAGCGCAACCTTTACGGCCACCACAGAGGGGGCCTACACCAATCAGACGATCACGATCACTGCCAAGATCAATGGTATTGCGCAGACTTACGCGGTCAGTCTGACCCCTCCGGCTCCAGCTTCGCTCACCTGCATTACACCGTCCCTCACTGGACCGGGGAGCGATGCCTGCACCCTCACACTCACCGCCGGAGCGCCGTGGGAAGGTCTTGCAGTCAGCCTGTCAAGCAGCAACAGTGCGGTCACGGTTCCACCTTCCGTGACGGTGGCCAGCGGATCGGCCACGGCTGCCTTCACCGCGACGGCAACCGCTGTCGGCACCGCGCAGTCAGCAACGGTGACGGCGACTGCCGACGGAAGCTCGGCCAGCACGGCCCTGCAGCTCAACGCAGCCACCCCGGGACTGAGTCTGAGCTCATCGACGCTCAACTTCGGCAGCGTGCAGCTGAATACGACAACCACCCAATCGGTCACCCTGACCTCGTCGGGTAACGTGGCTCTGACCGTCAACTCGGTTGTCATCACAGGCTCCGGCTTCACGGTGTCCGGAGTCAGCTTTCCTCTGACGCTTAGCCCGAATCAGACTGCCATGCTGACGGTGTCCTTCGATCCCGCGACAGCAGGACCAGCGTCGGGTGCGCTGACCATCTCGAGCAACGCGACGGCGGGCGGCACGGCGACCGTGAGCCTCAGCGGCACCGGCCAGGCGCCTCCGACCCCGAGCGCGGTCTCCTGCACCAACAACTCCCTGACTGGCGCGACCACCGATGCATGCACTGTGGCGCTGACGTCGCCGGCCAGCAGCGGCGGCCTGGTGGTGACGCTGTCGAGCAGTAACAGCGCGCTGACGGTCCCGGCTTCCGTGACGGTAGCCGGCGGATCTGCCTCGGTCGCCTTTACGGCGACGGCAACCGCTGTCAGCACCGCGCAGGCAGCAACAGTTACGGCCACGGCCGACAGTGGTTCGGCCAGCACCACCCTGCAGCTTGCTGCCTATGTCTCCACCCTGACGGTGAACAGTTCGATCATTGCCTTTGGCGACGTCGACCTCAATTCACCTGCCACGCAGTCCCTTATGCTGACGTCGAGCGGAACAGCCCCGGTCACCGTGAGCTCGGGCAGCTTGACGGGAACAGGGTTCTCCATGTCCGGAGTCTCGTTTCCGCTCACTCTGGAAGCGAATCAGACGGCGACTTTGGAAGTGAGCTTCGACCCGACTGCGGCCGGAACAGCGTCAGGCGCCATCGCCCTGGCGAGCAACTGCTCGATGGGTCCCATGACGGTTAGCCTCAGCGGAACCGGCGTTCCTCCGGCCTATTCCGTAGACCTGAGCTGGCAAGCCCCCGCCAGCGGGAACGATCCGGTGCAAACCTACAACGTGTATCGTGCGGTGAGCGGCAGCAACTCGTACACGCTGCTTGGGTCGGTCCCGGTGGGGACAACGGTCTATACCGACACCACGGTGTCCAACAGCACGACGTATGTTTATTACGTCGCCAGCGTGGATGCGGATGGGAACTCGAGCGCACCTTCGAATGCTTATACCGCGACAATTCCATGATCGCCATGGAATTGTCGCGCTGGGACGGTTCTAAGCACCAGGCGTACGTTTGCCTGCCTCAGCAATGACCAGCCGCTCGCGCACGAAGGCGACAACCTCGTCGGTGAGGTAGGTGGGTGCGGCAACGCGGAAGCGTGGAGCGCCGTTGAGGTCGAGACTGCGGAGCCGGTCGGCGGTGGCTGGCTCCGCGTGCCCAGGCTCGGCTGTGAGTGAGGAGATCAGGATCGCGTCCGCGCGCGCGAGATTGCGGCGCGCGGAATCTTTGCAATCCTCAATCGTCGGATCGACGACCGAGAGGTAAAGGTTCGGCTCGAGGTAGTCGAGGATGCTGTTCGACTCGAGGATGGCATTCTCGCTGCCTGCCAGCTCCTCGCGAATGCGCGGCATGGCTTCCTCGAGCATGCCGATGCGCGTGCGGACCCAGATCGACCGTGCCGCTCCGGCGGCGAGGAAGCGCGAGGTGTCAGTTCCTGTTGCGGGGTCGCGCTCGGCGCTTACCGAAACACACGAGTCGGCCGTCTGGCATTGGCAGGGCTGGCCGTCTGCTGTGCAGAATCCGTGGCCATACTGCGTGACTTTGAAGGCTGTCCAGCGCATCTCCGGCAATGCGGCGATCAGGCCGGCGACCACCGAGGTCTTGCCGACGCTGCGCGAGTTGCCTCCGATGACGACGATGGCCACAGACTCCAGCCTATAGCGCGGAACGGACAGCCTGCAGAAATACAAGTTCGACGTTTAGAAATTCACCGACAACCGACAACCGGCCCCTCACTCGTCTTCCTGATGGGATGCCCGTCCCAGCCGTGCCAGGGCTGCCAGCTCCTTCAGGTATTGGCGCAGCGGCCGTGCGGGCCGTCCCCAGAAGACAACGCCTGCGCCGCGAACCTTTTTGCTCGTGAGCACGCCCGAGCCTGAACCCAGGATGACCCCCGGTCCGACGTCGGCATGATCGCCGATTCCGACTTGTCCGCCGACCACCGCGCCTTCGCCGATCGTGCTGGATCCGGAGACGCCGGTCTGCGCGGCGATGACCACGTCGCGTCCCACGCGCACGTTGTGGCCGAGGTGCACGAGGTTGTCGATTTTCACCCCGCGCTCGATCCGCGTCTCTTCCAGCGCGCCTCGATCGATCGTAGTGTTGGCGCCGATCTCAACGTAGTCTTCAACCACCAGCCGCCCCTGCTGCGGGAACTGCACGTACTCGCCGGTGTTGGCGTCGCGTACATAACCAAAGCCGTCCGACCCAAGCACCGCGCCCCCGTGCACGACAACATGGCTCCCGAGTTCTGTCCCCGGATAAAGGACGACGCGGGGATAAATGCGGCAGTGTGCACCCATCCGCACCCCAGCGCCAATCACGGCTCCCGCGCCAAGGAACGTATGCGCGCCAAGCCGAGCTCCCGCTTCGACGACAGCATACGGGCCAATGGTCACGGACTCGCCCACCGTGGCTGACGGATCGATGACAGCGGTGGGATGGACTCCGGTTTCAGCAAATGGGGCTTGTAGCAAGCGCGCAGCCTGGGCAAAGGCGAGCTTAGGCTGTGCCGCGATCAGCAGCGGCTTCGGCGCGTCCGCCGACGCCAGCCTGGCGGACACGATGACCGCCGCCGCAGACGAGGTCATCGCTGCGGCGAGCACCCGCGTATCCTCGGCAAAAACAAGGCTCTCCGTGGTTGCGGATTGCAGGGATGAGACTCCGCCGATCTCAGGGTCGTCCGCGGCGCGCAGATCGATGCCCAGCGCGCTCGCAATCTCAGAAAGTTTCATTGGGATACAGGGTACAGCGTCACAGGTCTGCGGACTCTGGCCTATTTCTCTCTGGCCACCACGAACTCCGGCATCCACTGCAAAGCGCGTTTGTAGTCCGTCTCGGGCAGGAAGGCAATCGCAGCCTGTGCGGCGGCTGCGTGGGCGTAAGCCGCATTCATCGCGTAGGCAACCGACTGGTTGCTGTTGAGGATGCGCAGAATCTCCTCGTGCGAAACGTAGTCGAAGTTCTGGTGGCGCAGCACGGTCTGGATCTTGGTCCGCTCCGACGGCAGAATGCCATTCTCCAGCGCGTGAATCACCGCCAGGGTCGCTTTACCTTCGCGCAAATCGCTGGCGACCGGCTTGCCCAGAACCTGCTCCGAAGCGGTCAGATCCAACACGTCGTCGACTACCTGAAAGGCCAGCCCCAGCGAGCGTCCGTAGTTGCCCATCGCGTCTTCGGTTTGCTGGTCGGCGCCGCTCAGTGTGGCGCCCAGACGCATCGACACCTCGAAGAGGCAGGCCGTCTTGCGATAAATGAGGTCGTTGTATTCGCTCTCGGAAACCGGCTTGCCCAGCTTCTCCATCTGCATCAGCTCGCCCTCGACCATCTGCTGGGTCAGCCCGATGAGGAGTTCGAGAATCCTGAACTTGCGCTCCGACAAAGCGATGCGAAACGCCTGCATGTAAAGCCAGTCGCCCACGAGAACGGATTTGTTATTGCCCCACGCCCGATTTGCTGAGGGCCGCCCGCGGCGTGTGTCCGCCGCGTCGATGATGTCATCGTGCACCAGCGTTGCGGTGTGCACCATCTCCACGACCGCGCCCAGCCGGATCATCCCGCGACCGGAGTAGCCCAGCGCCCGCGCGGCCAGCAGCAGCAGCGAGGGGCGAATGCGCTTGCCTCCGCCTTCGCGCAGATAGTCGGAGATTTCGGTAATCGCGGATACCGAGGAGACGGCATCCTGTCCGAACTCGCGCTCGATGAGCGCAAGATCGTCGTGCAGCAGATCGAAGACTTCTTTTGCCGTCGCTGTGGGGACAGTGCTCACTCGAATTGGATCCTTTTCCGCGGGCCCTGCCGCTCGGCCGGCTGCTAGCTGGAGCGGTAATTCGTAAACTGCAAATCGACCCCGAGATCGCGCCCGCGCAGAAGCGCAATCACTTCCTGGAGCGCGTCGCGATCCTTGCTGGAAACTCTGACCGTATCACCCTGGATCGATGCCTGCACCTTTTTCTTTGAATCCTTAATGATGCGAACGATCTCTTTGGCTTTTTCGCCGGCGATGCCCTGCTGCAGCGTCACTTTTTGCCGCACGGTCGACCCCGCTGCAGTCTCCACAGTGCCGAAAGTCAGCGCCTTGAGCGAAACCCCGCGCTTGACCAGCTTCTGCCTCAGAATCTCGGTGACCGCCTCCAGTTTGTAATCGTCGGCGGATGCCAGCTGGATCGCCTCGTCGTTCTCCAGGCGAATTTCCGATTTGGAATCTTTCAGGTCGAAGCGGGTGCGCACTTCCTTCGTCGCCTGATCGATGGCGTTCCGCACTTCCTGCATGTCGACTTTGCTCACGATATCGAAGGAGTTTTCCGCTGCCATAGGGTCGTCTCTGTCTCCTTAGATTATCCACTACTGGCCAGGAAACCCAAGCGCGTGAGAATTTCCAGTGGTCAGGAGGGCACCAAAGTTACGCGCCGTCTGCTCGGCGACCTCCTCCGGATCGAGGCCCCGGATCTCGCCAATCCTGACCGCGACCGCCCGCACCCACGCCGGTTCGTTGCGCTTGCCGCGGTTAGGGATCGGCGCCAGGAACGGCGCGTCGGTTTCGATCAGCATGCGGTCGAGCGGAACCACCGCGGCGGCGTCGCGAATGGGCTGGGCCTTCGGGAACGTAATGTTTCCGGCAAAGGAAATGAGAAAGCCCAGGTCCATAGCCGCCGTCGCGTGGCGAATCTTCCCGGTGAAGCAGTGCAGGATGCCTCCCAGTCCGGTCCGCGACCACTGCGTCTCCAGCATCTCCAGCGTGTCGTCCCACGCGTCCGACGAATTGTCCGACGGCCTGCAGTGGATCACAATCGGCTTTTTTCGGGCGGCGGCGATTTCCATCTGGCGGCTGAAAACGGCCTTTTGCACATCGTGCGGAGAATGGTCGTAGAAGTAGTCGAGGCCGATCTCGCCGCACGCGAGCACTTCCGGCTCTCGAAGCAGCTCGTCGAGACGGGCGTACGCCGCGTCGTCGGCGAGCCGCGCTTCATGCGGATGAACCCCGGCTGTCGCCCAGATGCGCGGGATCTCGGTCCGTCCGGCGAATTCGCGGCTGATTTCCAGGGCGCGGTGCATCGTGTCCGGCCCGTCGCCGATGCCGATAGACATAATTTCGCGGACCCCCGCGGCCCACGCGCGCTCCAGCAGAGCTACGCGGTCTTCGTCATAACGAGAGCTGTCGAGATGGGCGTGGGAATCGATCATGGACTAGCGGATTACGGTTAGCGGTAGACTTCCCGGCGGTGGCCGACCTCGACAACCAGAATCAGGACTCGCTGGTCCTGAATGTCGCAAAGGATGCGGTAGTCGCCGACTCGGTAGCGCCAAAGGCTTCCGAGGTCCGAGCCTGTAAGCGCTTGTCCCAGGCTTCGCGGATTCTCGAGATTTGCAACACGCTCGTACAGAAACTTCAGGACGCGGCGCCCAATTTCTAGATCAAGGCTGTCCAGGTCGCGCTCGGCGGAGCTGGAAAGCTCAATCTGCCAGGCCATACCGCTTCATGACTTCTTCCAGTGGCACGGTTCTGTCGCGACCTTCCAGAACGGCACGCAGACGCTCTTCCGCGATCTGGAGGTCCTCGAGGTCATCGATATACCGGATCAGGGCCTCGCGCGCGTAGTACGTCTTGGACCGCCCCGACCGCTTGACCAGGCGATTGAGACGCTTCTCCAGTTTCTCCGGAAGCCGAATGGCCAGCATGGAAACCTCCGCTATACAAGTATAGCGCGGTCGATCATTTCAGCTTCGCCCCAACCTCCACATCTTCCAGGAAGCCCGCAAGAACCGCCTTCCCGTCGGCCGTCGACGCCGCGACGATCATCCCATTCGACTCCAGCCCCCGCAGCTTCCGCGGCGCGAGATTCGCCACGATGACCACCTTGCGTCCGATCAGCGACTCCGGCGTGTACGACTCAGCGATGCCGGCCAGGATCTGCCGTGTTTCGTTGCCCAGATCGACTTCGAGCCGCAGCAGCTTGTCCGCCTTGGGAACCCGCTCGGCGACCTTCACCTGAGCCACGCGCAGCTCGACCTTCAGGAAATCGTCGATGGAGATCTTGTCGTCAGGAATCGCGGCGCCAGCAGCCGGAGCAGCCGGCGGAGGTGCGGGAGCGTTCGGCTTGCCGAGACCGATCGCCGGCTCCTGGTCGACCGGAGGCACCGTGATCTTGCCGCCCAGCGTCTCGCGCAGAGCGTTCTCGAAGGCCAGCACCGTCGCCGTCTCGTTCGTCGATTCCGACAGAGCCACGGCGAGCCCGTCAATGACGGACCGAAGCTTCGAGGGATGGCCCTCTGGTTTCACGGCGGATTCTTTCGCCCCAGGCGCCGGATCCGGCGCGGGTGCGGAAGCTGCGTTTTTCTGTTCAATCTCGTTCATGCGTGCGATGACCTCCTTGTCGGCGCGCGGGAAAAGTGGAGTAACTTTGCCTAATCTCGTGCCTGGCGGCAAATCGCCCCAGTGCTCCAGGTTTTGAAAACTAGCACCGCGGATGTCGCCGAGCCCCAATTGCTCCCAAACCCTCGCAGCGCTATACGGCATCACTGGGTAAAGAAGGGCTGTTACTACGCGAATGCCCTCAGCCGCCGTGTAGAGGATTGTGTTTGCCTTGTGCTGGTCATCCGGATCAGATGAATCGACCAGCTTCCATGGCGTATATCGCGAAATATATCCATCGATGAGCGCAATGAGCGAGCTAATGGCGGCGAGGCCAGTCGAGAAGTTCAGGGAATCGAAACTACTCTGGACTTCCGCGACGATCGCTCGAATGCGGCTATACGAAATCACGTCTTCCGAAGTGAAGACCGGGTCGTAGGCCGCCACTGTGGGCTTGGGAATTTGCCCACCGCGCTTCGAAATCATCGCCAGCGTGCGGCTCACCAGATTCCCATACCCGTTCGCCAGATCCGCGTTGTACCGCTGGACGAGCGCATCGAAGCTGAAGCTTCCGTCCTGCCCGAAGACAATCTCCCGCAGCAGAAAATACCGCAGCACATCGGCTCCGAAGCGATCCTGCTCCGCCTTCGGCAGATCCGGCTTGAGCCCGCCGAACGTGTCGAGAATCGTCTCCGAGCGGACGATATTCCCCCGCGACTTCGACATCTTGCTCTCTTCAAACAGCAGCCACCCGTGCGCGTGGATCGACTCCGGCAGCGGCAGCCCGGCGGCCAGCAGGAACGCCGGCCAGTAGACGCAGTGGAAGCGCGTGATCTCTTTGCCGACGAGGTGCAGATTCGCAGGCCAGAATTTTTCGTAGCGCGCCGGATCGCCGCTGCCCCAGCCCAGTGCGGTGATGTAGTTCGACAGCGCGTCGAGCCACACGTAGATCACGTGCTTCTCGTCGCCCGGCACCGGAATGCCCCACGAGAAGCTCGTGCGC
>DATJTG010000213.1:0-35070 GCA_035503555.1 Acidobacteriaceae bacterium
TAGCCCACAGAAACTCCCTATCTTCAGAACCAAGCCGCAGTAGAGGGTTGTCGGTTCTCAGGGCCGTGAAGGCTGCCGCAGCGGACCTATGGATAGGCGCACGGCAGAGCGGGCTACGGCGGACCGCGGCCGATGTGCCGCCCCCGACAATTCTTCCGGACACAACTGCTGGCTGACTTCTGTCCATTGATTTCGCCTTCCGAAGTGATTCTATAGCGGAAATTGAGGCTTCAAGAGGAGAGTTTGCATGTCAAACGTGTTGCTTAAGCTTCCTGCGGTACAGGCAAAAACGGGGCTTTCTCGGTCCTCGATCTACCTGTGGATGTCGAGAGGAGATTTCCCGACTGCTGTTCCCGTCGGTGCGCGTTCCATTGCGTGGGTGGAGAAGGAAGTGGACGAATGGGTGTCGAAGCGGATCAAGGCGAGGCAGCAGTCGTGAGCGCCGCGGTTCCCTGCGAATCGGAAGAAGGACTGGGCTCCACGCTCCGAATGTGGCCGGGCGGACCTTTGCGGCGGTGGTCCTTTGCTCGGTCGGCTGGTTGCTCTATCCCACTCGCTGGCGGTGGATATGGCGGGGCGTATGTCTGCGAGCGGTGTCAATCCCCGTCTCCAGGTATTTATCGCGTAATTCAGGGGGTACAAAGCTTGGCGTCGTGGATCTGCGCTTCGTGTAAGAGCTTGCGATCAGCCACCGAACAGCATCAGGGCGCCGGCGGAGAAGGGATGGGACTGCCGACGCTGGCGACTTATCGGATTGCGAACAGAGCGGGAGGGAGAGAAAGTTGAGCGCACGGTTACACATGGCGGTGTGGGAGAAGTTCCCCGAGGGCAGCCCGCGTCTCGACGTGATGCTGGCGCTGGCCTATGACGCAGCCGAGTCGGGCGCCGTGGCGGCGAGCTTTGGCCGCCTGGCCAAACTGGCGCGTGTGGATCGGCGCACAGTCCGACGCGCGGTACCAGTCCTCGAGGCAGCGGGATGGATATTGAAAAGCCGGGGACACGGGCCGGGCGGGACGAATGCGTATCTGATCAACAGTCGAAAACTGGATCTCATGAGTCAAGCGTTTAGCCAAAAGATGCAGCGCTGGAATCGTGGCGCAGGTGGCCGCACCTGCCAGAGCAAGGAGAAGTTTTTCACTCCGGATCTGATTCAACACGATCTCAACCGAGCCGGTCTGCCACACGAGGAACCAGCCAGCGTGACCGCTCCGGGTGCACGGCACGAGCAGAAGCAGCAGGGCGGCGGCAACGAGCCACGCGGCGGCAAAGATTCGGCGAGTGACCATGGGCGAATCCTCCCGGAAAGTGGGTCAGCCCACTTCGGGACTACCAGCCGGGTTGGGGGTTCTTTGACCTTTCACGGGAGTCTTACCGTGATACCTCCACTGATCTGGAATGACCCAGAATTCCAGGCATTATGGGGTTCCCGGTGGGAGTGCGCGGTCCGAGCGAATTTCAAGACGGAGCCAGAGGTGCGCGTCTGCCGAAACGGCGTCAAGTGTGACTGCTCCGAGCATCGCGCCCTCCGCGCGTTTCAAGTTCGGCGCAGCTATACGACCCTCTTTCGCCTTCGCCATCGCGGAACAGTTCTCAAACGGTTTGGTAACCGTTGCGCGTGGTGCCGGAGTCGCGGCGTGTTGACCCTTAAACACGTGCTGCCGGTGACTTGGGGTGGCACGAATGACCTGTTCAATCTGGCGCCTGCGTGTGTGACCTGCAGCCCGCGCAGGGGAAATAAGCTGCCGGAGGCTCCGTGCGCGACTACGGCCTGATCTACACGCGCTACTGGATTGACCCGGAGATTATGCGGGCAAGCGCCGTCGCCAAGTGCATCGGGGTCTACCTGCTGTCGTCTCCACACACCAACATGATCGGGTGTTTCCGTCTGCCGATGGCTTACCTCGCTGCCGATATGGGTATGGGTATCGAAACCGTTTCGGAAGGGTTAGCGGAACTGTTGCGGGCGGGCTTCGCAACTTATGACGAGCAGTCAGCGTGGATCGTCCTGCCGCGCTTCCTGAAGTGGAACCCGATCGAAAACCCAAATCAGGGAAAGGCAGCGGTCAAGCTCTTTGGCGAGGTGCCAGCCAACTCGCTGGTGTTCAAGCCTTTAGTTCTGGCAATGCTGGCGTTTGGCGACAAGTTGCCGGAACTGTTCAAGAGGCGTCTGGAAACCCTTTGTCAAGAGTTTCGAAATCAGGAATAGGAACAGGATTCAGAGCTCTCTCCCCCTTCTATCCCTCTAACTCATCTAAAGGGTAATAAGAGGGAAGTAGTAGATACTAAGAGTATTACTACTGCGCACACGCGCGCGTCTAAAGGGAACGAAATCGACGAAAAGAACTCGCGCGAAGAAGTTCAGCTTTCGAACACCGTGGCCGCGTCGCAGATTTCGCCTTCGCCCGATTTGCTGGATGGCCCCTTACCAGAGTTAACCCTTGAAGCGAATGCCTCGGAAAATGGGGACACCGCGCTCGTTGTTTCGCCTGTTCCGTGTGTAGAAAACTCACTCACGAGTGAGAGGCACTCAACTGCGGAAGACTCTACCCCCCAAAACGGCTCAAGAATTCACTCTGAACATCTTGGCGGTTCAGCCGAGTCCCACGAATCGCTAAATAACCCCATACAACGCGAAGGCAGACCATCGCAATCAGCGTGCGAACCAGCCGAAACCGTTTCCGAGGCTTCAGAGCCACACCTCGACGAGGTAGTGCGGGAGATCCTGCGGGCGCTTCCGAAGCCTGGAGCCGGGCATTTCGCCGAGTCGCTGGTGATCCAGCAGGCTGAGGAAATCGCGGCAGAGCCGGACAGCGGCGGCATGAGTGGCGCGCTGGCGTATCTCCTTGGCCGGGCGCAGCTTTACCGGCAGACGGTCGAAAGCTGGCCGGCGAATGAACGCCGGTTTGCGCATCCGGCGCAGAAGTTCTTCGGCAGTGAGCAGATTTTCAAGTGGGAACCGGAGTATTGGGGGGTGGGAAATGCAGGAAGCAACCGCGAAGCACAACGCGAGGCCCGAATCGGTGAAGCAGTGGCGCGAGCTGCTGAAAGTGAAGGGGCTGAAAGTGGCGCTGGGGGTTCTGGCGTCCTCGCTGCGTTCGGACTTGACGGAACCGCAACTGGCCTCGTTCGAACGGACCCTCGGCGGTCTGCCGCTGGACGCCCTGGCCGTCGGATTCAGCCTCGCTGAACGGGACCTGAAGTTCTTCCCGGTGCCAGCGGAACTGCGCGAACTGGCCGGGATTCGCGCCGACAACGCGACATCGGACTGCGACAAGGCATTCCGCTGGGTCTGGAGCTACATCGCGGACCATGGCGCCGAGGGACGAGACAAGAAATGGCTGGAGCGCGATGAGCAGAGCAACCCAACGAAGCTCCGGTTGACGGCAGCGCCGGAGATCCCGCGCGACATCGCCTATGCGCTCTAGGGTATGGGCGGCTCGATCCGCCGCGGGCTCGAGCGATTCGCGGAGACGGAGGCTGCTGCGCTGGGCTTCCTGCGCCGGGATTTCGATGCGGCATACCTGCGTGGGCGGGAGGTGAATCGGTGATGTCAAAATGCCTGAGTGCTAGTGAGCAATTGATCTCGTACCGCATTTCGCCTGCGTCAAGCTGCTAGCTTGCTCACGACCGCAGATCCAATTCCCGGCGGTCCTCATGGACCGGGCCCTGCTCGCGCCCGCGGGCGAGCATCGGGTTTTTGCGTTTCAGGTGGCGATAGAGGGCGGCCGGATCGATGCGCCGCTGCCCACCGATCAGCAGCGTCGGCAGTTCGCGCCGCTCGATCAAGCGCTGGACCGTGCGCTTCGAGATGCGGAACAGGTCCGCCACTTCCTGGGGCGTCATCAGTCCACGCTTAGACTCTAACTCGCTGAGAACGTCAAACATAAGCTTTTCCTCCTCGCCAACGGCGAAGCCGAGGCGCGAAGGGATCGGGTCGGGTACTTCGTTCTCTTCGGACTGAGCAGCCGCTTTCCAGCGAATCTGCTTCCCGATCCCTTCATTCTTGTCGCATCGGCTCCTTGATGCGCGCCGGCCGGACCCAGATATTACGCGTTCAGCAGTTCGAGATACTCGACTTCATCTAACGCTTCCTGCCGCTGATCCAAGCGCAGCACCGTTCCGTCTGCGAAGCGATAATCATTGCCCCGCGCCGAAGCCAACTTCATCCCATCGTAGGTTGCGAGGTCCTCGAGATATTCGCTGATCGTGTAGTCGCCGAACGGTGGCAGCTCGCAGGCTTCGTTTATGTTGACCCACACAGTTCCGTCGAACCGATAAACACAAGTTCGCATCGGAGGTTGGATCAGTGAGAGCGAAAGGGAACGACTGGACGGATGAGCAAACGCAGACTGTGCCTGCATGGGAGGCTCCTGTAGATAAAATTCCCTCTGGCTTTTTCAAGGCCAACAGGGGCGGAGCTGAAAACGCGTCTACAGTCGCGCCGACGTCCTTACGGATCGCCGACTCCGCCCCATCTCGCGAGAAATTGGCGCAATAAAACCACGCTTACGGGCGCGGGGTGCCGCTGTAGATCAAGGAGTTTTCAGCTCCTGCATCGGTATATTGCAGGTCTCGAGCCGCCGTGTCAAGCCCGGCCCGGGCTTCCTACTCCCTGGTGTCTGCGCCTTATGGGCCATTCTTGTGCCGATTCAGCCCATATTCCAGAAGTTAATCTTCTCGCATGAAGCGCGAACGTATCTACCTCAGCCTGCCTAACATTTTGATTACCCGCCTCGATACTTTGGCAGAGAAGTACGGCTTGAATCGACGAGACGCCATCAGCTACTGTGCCCCTCGAGTGTGCGACGAACTGGGCATTGCGCCCGCAAGCCCACTCGCCGCGGGTCGCGGCCTGCCGCGGACCGATCGGCGCGCGGGACCGCGATATCGATCCGCTGAGATGACGACCGGCAGAGACAGTAGCGGATCAGTTTGAATTTTGGACGGATTCTCCGACAGATTTCAGCTGAAGGGGAGAAGAATCCCGATGCCGTAGCGCTGGGCAAGCTGGGGGCGCGAAGGGCGGACGGGCTGTACATTCGCAGGCTGTCCGGTTGAATTGATCCTTGGTGTTGCGCTGGATCCGCAGGCCTCCGGCTCAATTGTCTTCATTCCACAGGTGGACCCGGACAACGCGCAACTGGGGGCCCTCGGTCTCGCGTGTGATGAATCGGACAGTCCAAAATCGGTACTGATGGTCCACTTGCCCGGCAAATTTAGGGGTCCATTCGGTGGCGTGCAGTGCTAGAACATCACGCACGGAGAACCACAATGCCAGCACCAATCATCGCAGTGCAGCAGCCCACCGACGACGACGAGCAGCAGCCGACCAGCCCCATTGTTCGCGGGCAACGCGACGGCGAGGACAATTCAGGGCAGCCGGCCCAGCCCGCAGCGCCCGCTCCCGCGCCTTCGAACGGCTACGAGGCGGCGGCGCTTCCGTCGGCTCCCGCAATGCCCAACGTCCCCGCTGCCCCTCCGCAGATGCCCGTCGGCTATTCGCCCGATACGGCGACGCTCGGGACGTTGCAATCGAAGGTGCAGCAGGATCGGCAGCCGGTTACGGTCAAGCCCAAATGGTACGACCGTCTGGCCGGCGGGCTTGTTGGCTTCGGCGTCGGTTACAAGAGCGGCCCTATGGCGGGTATCGAGGCTGGCAGCGCGGTCACGAATCGACGCCAGGCGCAGGCCGACCAGCAGCGCGCGGATCAGCTCAGGGCGGATGAGGGCGCGGTTCAGGACTTCAATGCGCAGAACCAGATGGCGCAGCAGGACTTCGACAACAATCAGCGCGGCTACGAAATGCAGGTTCGCCAGCGCGAACTTGGGGACCAGGAAAACAACGCGCAATGGGATCGGAACTTCCGCATCCAGGAAACGACGCGCCAGCAGTCGAACTCTGACCGCGATTTCAACCAGCGGCAGACGGATGCGGATCGCAGCTATGAGCGGCAACTGGACGAGGACCAATGGGCGCAGGGCAATGCCGACCGCAACTATGGACTCGAATCGCGGCGCGTAGGCCTCGAGGAACGGGACGCGCAGCAGCGAGACGCGGGGACGCAGGCGACGCAGCTTCGTCAGAAGATGGCGGCCAATGCTTTGGATCAACGCCGTCAGAATGCGTACAAGCTACTCGAGAACGGCGACGGCAAGGGGAACGAAGGGTACCGTCAGCAGTTGAAGGATCTCCAGGACACTCCCGTTACCAAAGACTATACGAAGAGCGACAAAGACGACGATATCGCAGACCTGAATGAACAGCATGTTGCCGACAAACAAAAAATCGAAGACGACTACGCCGCACAAATGCAGGCTCTCGGTGTTCCTGTTCAGCGCGTTCTCTACGATTCGGCTGGCAACCCCATCAACAACTCGGACGGCTCGCGCGCGGGCGCACCGCCAGCAGCGGCGCCGGCGCAGGCACCTCCGGCCGCGGCTCCCACCGCAAACCTGCCAAAGGGCGGCGGCAAGCAACTGGACGTCGCCACGGCTGGGCAATTCCTCAAGGCTGCAGGCGGCGACAAGGTGAAGGCGCGGCAACTCGCCGCGCAAAACGGCTGGAAGTTCTAGCCGCTCCACATCAGGTTCTGATACGTCAGGCACTAAGAAGAGAACTCAGAAATGGCGAAAATTGCCGACAAGCTCACCGTACGCTGCGCGGCCTGCGAACTAAAACAGGATCAGGCCACGCGATGCAGGCGCTGTGGGCACACTCTACCCAAGCTCGTGGTTAACGTGGTGATGCGCACGGTCGATGAGGCATTCGGCCCGACGGCGCCGGTGATCCCTCTGAGAGAAGTAGTGCGTCGCGCGTGCGAACATGCAATCCAAAAATCAAGCAGCGTCAGCGAGGCAGCTGGTCGACTCGGAATTGGCAAGACGACACTGTACAGGATGATTCATCGGTGGGCGTGCGGCAATTGTGGCTCGTAGCAATTCCTTCGCGTCGTGCCGCGTCGTTGCGTCTCTACAAAGTCGCGTGCGGGTTCACGCAAAAATACGGCAGCCAGATTTGCAAAAGATTCTCGGCCATGGGGCCGGCTAAGGCGTGATCAATTCCTGTATCGCTTCCCTCGCCTGATCCGGATTCAGGCCGCGCTTCTGGTACTGGTGCAGCGTCTCCACGCACATCAGCGCGGTCTGCCGGATTTGCTGCCGCAGCGTTCCGCTCGCCCGCAGTTGCCGGTAATACTTCGGCCGATACTGGTTCCAGTCCCTATTGATCCTCTCTTCCAGAACCGGCAGCCGGGCGTCCCTGTCCGGCCTCTGCCGCACCTGCCGGCTGCTATGCGCGGCCACCACGCTCGGCTGACTTTCGCTCAGAGCTTCCGGTGTGAAGTGCTGGCTCAGCCTCGGAGCTTTCCCGGTCGTTTCCGCGTGCTTCAGAATGCTGTGCAGCTGCTTTTGCGACTCGAGGCTCATCTTTTGAGCCCGCGCCTGCCACTCCACGATTTCCTGGGGTTTCGCCATGCTTATCCCGTTGGATGCGATCACGTTTGCCTTCCGCTCGTCGCGCGGCGCCAAAGGGCACTGCACAAGTTCGATCGCCCGGCCGCCGCATTGAGTTCCCGCTAATTTCCCAGCTACACTGTCGCTTTTCGAGCCGCACTTCCAACTGCACTGAAGCGGTCGCCCAAAGAATTCAGCTTTCGCTGCTGGCACCCTCGAACAACCAGTGCGCTTTCCCAGTTGCAGGGTTGGTCAGCACCACGGGCGAAACGCCAAACGCTTCGCTCAGATGTTCCCTGGAAAGAACATGACTGGTGCTGCCCTCGGCGAGAATTCGGCCATGATGCAGCAGGAGAAGGCGATCGGCGAACTGCGCTGCCAGGCTCAGATCATGTACCACGCCGACCACGACCACATCTTTCTGCGATGCGAACGTCCTGACCTTCTCCATGAAATCGATCTGGTGGCGAATATCGAGGAAGGTCAACGGCTCGTCGAGAAACAGGTAGCGGGTTGCGCCCTCCAACGGCCGCCAGATCTGTGTCAGCACGCGGGCAAACTGCACGCGCTGTTGCTCTCCTCCGCTGAGCGTGCCGTAGCTGCGGCCGGACATATCGGCGACATCGAAGAAGCGCATGACCTCGTCGCAAATCTGCTGGTCGCCCGCGCCCGGCCTTGCACCGAAGTGCGGGTAGCGGCCCATCATCACCAATTCCCGGACGGGCAGCGAGAACGCTACATCAATCGCCTGAGAGAGCACGGCGCGTTGCTGCGCCAGATCGTGCTCGCGTAAGCCGGCAATGTTCCGGACGTCGTATTCGACGCGGCCCTCGGCAGGACGCAGCAACCGCGCCAGCATCCTGATCAGCGTGGATTTCCCGGCGCCGTTGGGGCCGATGACCAAGTGGAGTTGCCCGGGTTTGAAATGCGTGGTAAGGCGATCGATCAGCACGCGATTGCCGGCACGGAAGACGAGATCGGTCGCGGTCAGCATGGTTTAGGACAAATACTCCCGGCTGCGCAGCAGAGAGAGGAACACGGGAACGCCTACGACTGCCGTGACGATCCCGATGGGCAATTCGGCCGGGCGCAGCACCACGCGCGCGATCAGGTCGGCGACGCTCAATAGTGTTGCGCCCAGCAGCGCACTGCCTGGAATCAGGAAGCGATTATCGGGGCCGCGCAGGATGCGGAGAATGTGCGGAACGATCAACCCCACGAAGCTGATGACTCCAGTGAATGCTGTCGCCACGGCCACCATGAGCACGTTGATGGTGAGCACTGTCCACTTGAGCCGCCGCACATTGACGCCCAGGGCTGTGGCCTCGTCCTCCCCGATCATGAGCGCGTTCAGCGATTTTGCAAAGCAGGCAGCCGGCACGAGGCCGGCGAATGTGGCAACTCCCACAACGATTGCGGAATTCCAGTTGCCGCCGGAGAGTGTGCCCAGATTCCAGTAGATGATGGAACGCGCCGCCGGGTCGCGAGCCACGTAGGAAAGAAATCCAATGCCGCTCATGAAGAGCGCATTGATGGCCAACCCGGTGAGCAGCAGACGCAGGATCGAACTGCGGCCCTCGCTCTTTGTATGCGCGAGCGCGAATACCAGGTACGTGGAGAGGACGCCGCCGCCGCAGGCCGCGAGGGGGAGCGTCCAGCCGCCGAGATTGATCTTGAGGAGTGCGCCAAAGACGTAGAAAAGAGCCGCACCGAAGGCAGCGCCGCTTGACGTGCCCACTAAGCCCGGTTCCACAATCGGATTGCGAAAGAGCGCCTGCATCAGGGTCCCGCCCACTCCCAGGCAGGCCCCGACCAGCAGGCAGAGGATAGCCCGAGGGACGCGCAGCTCGACGAAGATTCTCTGATCGAGCGTGAGGTCGGTATGCCCGGAGAGCTTGCCCCACGCGGCGGCCGCCATGTCGTGCCCGGAGAAATCCATCGCGCCAAAACGGATCGAGATGACGGTCGTCGCGAGCATGAGCAGGAACAGCGCGATCAACCACCAGCGGTCCGCCCGGCGTGAATTCATTGATGGATGAGCTGCGCCAGCTTGATGATGCTCGCGCCCGTATCCGGGCCGAAATACATCAGCTCATGCTCCGGAACACGATATATCCGGTTGTGCATCGCTGCGTCCGTTTCAGCCACCCCGGGCAGCGTCTTCGCCTGGTCCAGCGAGCCGAGGCGGTCGAAGCCGTATTCGGTCATCAGAATGACCTGCGGGTTGCTCTTCGCCAGAATTTCCGGCGAGACCATCCTTTGCATGCCGGGCTGTTGCATGGCCATCTGCCCACCCGCCAGTTCCACCATTTTTCCCGCAGTACTCGCGTCCCCGCCACCGCCGTTGCCCACAAGGAGGTAGACATTTGAAGCTCGCCCGAAATGGATGACCGCAACCCGCGGGGACGTCTTATATTTTTTCACTGCGGCCGCGGCGTCCGCCATTTCGCGGTCCATCTGTGCGCAGAGTTCCTCAGCACGTTGCTCTTTATGGAAAAACGCGCCCATTTCACGCAGTAGCGCCTCGGTGCCCGCGACCGAATCGTTCTTCGCCGCGAAGGTCTTCATCGGAATATGCAGCGCCTGCAATTGCCGCACTACGTTATCGGGCCCGATGTTGTTGTCGTCGATGATGAGCGTGGGGTGGAGAGAAAGAATCCCCTCCGCACTCAGCGCACGATGATACCCAACCGTCGGCAGGTTCTTAATCTCCGGCGGATAGGTGCTGGAATAGTCGACGCCCACCAGGTTAGCCTGCGCGCCGAGAGCGTAGATCATCTCGTTATAAGCTTCGCCGATGCAGACGATCCGCTGCGGGCCGGCGGGTCCGGCCGTCTTGTTGCTGAAACGGCCACAGCCTGCGATCAGGCAGGCAAACGCGATGGCCAGCGGAATCGGAAGTCGTTGCATACGAGGTGGAAAGAAAGGTGTTCTCAATTGAGGTGCAGGATCCATTCGGAGATTCCGTATACCCACGGCACAATGGCGGCCGAAGCAGCAACGAAGGAAAGTCCAATGACGGTGATTGCGGGAACCAGTTGGCGAGGCGATCCCGACGCTCTGGCTTTTGGCCGCAACAGGCGGTCAATCCGCTCGCTCAGTTCTTCGCCTCCCGAAGTCAATGCCGTATAGATCATGGTTGTTCGGGCCGGAGGTGCGAAGCGGGCGGCCTTCAGCAGGGTCTCGGCCAGCAGCAGGCGTCGCGCTGGGTTTGGCCCCGCAGCTTCATCGTCGGCAGCAAACTCAGCGGCCATCTGCCACTGCCGGAACCACCCGCCACCGGTGGGTCCAAAGAACCGCGGCAGACAGCGCAGCGAAAGCAATTTCCAGTTGTCCAGGCGACGGGCGTGGGAACGTTCGTGGTCGAGAGCCAGTCGCAGCGCATCCTTGTCTAACCCACCGGGCTGCAAAAGATCGTCGGAGACGAAGATAACGGGTTTCAGAAAACCCGCTAGCGCCACAAAATGGCCGGCATTCGGCAGCGTGATCACGGGTAAGCCTGCGTGCTGTGTCTCAGTAGTCAGCCCGGCCAGTCTGCTGGCGCGAATGAAGCGAAGCGTGCAGACAGCCATGTGTCCCGCGTCAATCACCGCGGATCCAAACCACAGCACCACCCCGCAAGCTGCGCAGACCGAGATCCAGCTTACTCGCTCCGAATCGCCATTCGGCTCGTGCAGAAGATATTGGGGAAGAAAAATAGCGCCTGCGAACAACAGAGCTGCAAGCGCAGGTCCCACCTGAAGAAAATACAAACGGCGTTCCCGCTGCCTCGCGTTTGCGGTCTGCAGCATGCGCAGGATCGTCCCGCCGTTCAATGCCAGGGTCAGTTGCAATACCAGCTGCATCCCGCCGGCAACGACGGCGAGGAGGCATACCAGCCGCAACGCGTAGGGAAGATTCATCGACGCGTCTCCTTCTTCCCGGCTGCGGGCTGCACCTGAGCGCGAGCCGATCGGACCGCTGCATCCAGCTGATCCAGCAGTTCCGTATCGTATCCGTGAACCGCATCCACCAGACACGAAACCAGAACATCGTCCTGCATATCCGATTCCTTGAAGAAGCGGCGGATCAGGTCTGAAGCGCGCCTTCCCTCGACGTCTTTTGCGGACAATACTGCAGAGTAAAAAAACGCCCGGCTGCACTTCTCACGGCGCAGCAGACCTTTCCTGAAGAGACGATCGAGCGTTGTCATCACGGTCGTGTAGGCCAGCTCCGTGCTCAGCCGCTCGGACACCTGTTGCACGCTGGCTTTCCCCAGCTTCCACAGGACCGACATCACTTCCCGTTCGCGGCGGCCAAGAGCGCTCACTGACGGAGCAGCAGCATCCGTCTTTGCCGCCGGCAACCCACCATCGTTGATTGCGCTCTGCAGGTTTGTATCCGCCATGAGGGATTCCAGGAATGGATTCGATCATAACCCAGCAGCAAGTCCTGCAAGGACGCTTCGCGCTCCGGGATGCGATTGCAGCACCTCAATCGGCACAGCCTCTGCTACTAGCTCTGGTAGTAGGACGCTCCATGCCGTAGCTCTTGATCACAGGACTTCTTCCATCGATGAAAACCGATTCCCCGTGCTGGAGCGCCATGTCCAAGATCATTTGCACTTTATTGTCCGGAATCTTTCTGGTCTCCAGCTTCTGCGCCGGAGCGCAGACCCCCGATACAGGCGCGCTGCGCGGCACGGTGACCGGGCCGAACGGCGCGGCGCTGCCGGGCGTGAAGCTCACCATCGAGGATGCGCAGCATTATGTGATTCGCACCGTGCTAACGGGAGCGCAGGGCGCTTTTGCCGCGGAAGATCTGCCCGCGGCGCAACCCCTCATCGTTCGCGCCAGTTCTCCGGGGCTCGCTGATGCGGAATCTGGGGCGCTGGTTCTGGTCGGTGGCGCGACAGCTACCCTGCAGTTGCACATGGCGTTGCCCAGCGTGCATGAGCAGGTGAGCGTCACCGGCGCGGCCGGCGAAGTGCGCACCGACGAACCGCAGCTGGGCGAAGTTCTCACCGCCGGGCAAATGCAGGCGACCCCGCTGCTGAATCGTCGCATTACCTATTTGCCGCTGCTGAACGCCGCCAACCGGCAGGCCATTAATCAGGGCGACGTCTTCATGAATCAGGATCTCTTTACCGCCAATGGCACGGGACGCCGCCAAACCTGGTTCGAAGTCGATGGGGCTAACGCCGTCGATATGTGGGGGCGCCAAACCATCTTCACCAACGTCCCCCTCGATTCAGTGGCCGAAATGACGGTGCTCGATAACGCCTTTGCCGCCGATTACGGCTTCGGCGAAGGCGCTGTCGTCAACATGATTTCCCGCACAGGCAACGATCATTTTCATGGCGACGTGCTCGGATTGTGGCGGCCCTCCGGCCCTGAAGCTAAGCTGTCGGGGTTCTCTACCTCGACCGCAACCAGCGGCAACGATATCGTGAACGATACCCTGGACCAGGGCGCGGCGACCGTGGGCGGTCCGCTCTCCCGCAACGGCCGCACCTACTATCTGGCCTCCGGCGAATACAGCTATCAGGACCGCGCGTCCCCGATCATCTCCCCGCTCGACCCCGGCAACTACATCGGTCATTACCGCGACTTGCTGGGCTTTCTGCGGCTGGATCGAACGGTCAGCGACAACCAGCGCGTCTTTGCGCATCTGGGAGCGGACGGATTTTACGATAGCAACCCAAATGGGATTGTCGGCGGCAATACACTCCCCACCGTTGCGCGTGTCTTTCACCGGCGTACTTACACGGCTGAGTTCGGCGATACCGTCGCGCTCAGTTCCTCCATGGTGAATGAGGCGCGCCTGCAATTCCAGCTCGCGTCGCCCATCACGCAGTTCACCCCTGTCGTCTACGGGACCGAATTCTCCGTGCCCATCTCGACAGGAGGAACCTTTGCTACCGGCACCTCACAGGCCGCGCTGCTGATGAATCGCCAATATGAGATCGCGGACAACTTCACCGCCACGCGTGGCCGTAACGAACTCCGCCTCGGCTTCGATGTTATTCATGCAAGGACCGGCGGCAACAGCAAGGAATTTGGCGGACCCATCTACGACGGAGAATTTCAATACAACACCTGTTCCCAGGCCGTATCGGTCTGCGAGAGCTCTGCGTACCTCGACGACCTTTCCAACGTAAAGAGCTATACGCAGAGCTATGGCGACGCCGACTATGTCGTCGACGACACCCTGGCCGCCGCCTTCGCGCAGTACGACCTGCACCCCACCAGCGATTTGGCGCTGAACCTGGGACTGCGTTACGAAGTGCAAACCTTCACCGACTCGCGCTCGGATTTCTCTCCCCGTGTCGGTTTTGCCTATAACGTAGCCGGCAAGGACACGACCACGCTTCGCGGCGGCTTCGGAATCTACTATTCGCAGGTGGTCGACAACGAAGAGGCCGATTACGCGCTCACCGGTCCCACCGGCGTGTTCAACTACACCGCGGCTCCGGGCCAAGTGGGCTTTCCCACCAGCGTCTCCGCCGTCCCGCTTCCGGCGTTTCCGGCAGGAGCGATGGCGCCCCTTCGCAGTCTCTATCTCCGCCCCGGCCGCGCAGCATATTACAACCAGTTCTTTCCCACCAGCACACTGCTCGACTATCCAGGCGAGTTGCGCAACCCTTACAACGAACAGTGGACGCTCGGCGCGGAGCGGCAACTGGTTCCAAACTGGGTGCTCGGCGTGGACTACGTAGGCTCTCACACCCTGCGCATCCTCCGCCCGCTAGACGTCGATCCACCCACATCCTTCATCCGCACCGCGCCCGGTATGACGCGCACCGCTCAGACCGCGAACTGCACCCGGCCCTACTGGATTGCCTGGTATACACAAAATGGGGACACCTGCGATCCAGTGAAAAATGCCGGTCCGACCCCGCCTTATTCCGTCATCCAGAGCGATGTCAACGAAGGAATGGCTCTCTATAACGCACTCGACGCCAACCTGGCCTATCGTGCCAGCAAGGGCTCTGCGCTGCTGGCCAGTTACACATGGTCACATACGCTCGACACCGTCGATCCCGACACCACCAGCCAGAACCCCAACGATCCGCGGATGACGGGCGAAGTGGAAAAAGGCAACGCCATTTTCGATCAACGCAATCGCTTCGTGCTCAGCGGCATCTATGCTGCGCCCTTCGGATTCACTGCGGGCGGTGTCGCCACTCTCGCTGGCGGCTTGCCCTTTAACTATGTCACCGGCGTCTCCAATAGTGGCGACACAGGCGCGACCACCGACCGTCCTGTCATCAACGGTGCCGTGGTGGGACGCGACACAGGCCGCGGCACAGCCATCTTCTCCGTCGATCCGTTTATTGGCAAGCGCGTGGCCCTGGGTACGGACCGGCTGCACGCGAATCTGCGCGCTGAGGCGTTCAACGTGCTCAACCATCGCAACACGGTCGGGTTCAGCGGAACCTACGGAAATGATGCGACGCCTGCTTCTGGCTTTGGCGAGCCCCTGGCGGGCATCACCAACCAGCTGCCCGCGCGCGAACTGCAATTCTCGGCACAAATCGAATTTTGATTCGCGACCTGGAGCCCGGGAAAAACTGGGGCTGGTTCGGCAATAGCATCGAGCTCGTCAGAATGAGTTCTGCGACTTGAATAATGTGATACGTAATCTTGTCCCGCCAAAACTATCATTGGGGGCAAGCACGCGTTATGGATCTGCATCGTGAATTTCCGAAACCAACGCCGCTGATTCCAATCGATGCTCTCATCGTTTGCGACCAGATCCGCCTCACGGGCCCTGGAGTGGAATTGACTTCGGCCTTGAAGACGTCCCAATTCGCGAGGTTGGGGCATGCCCGTCGGGTGGGCTGGAATTGTCACCCGGCGCTGGCGCAGGCATCTCTGAAGGGCGGGAGGATGGGCGCAACAGGAAATGGAGCCTGCCTTCCCAATCCGGAAGTGTCGAGCAATTCTTCTTGGGCGCGCCTCCGCATGCTGGCACGAGTGCCGCGACGATCTACATGCCACGGTTGCTTGCCGCTACGCACGGCGATTGATTGGGACGATCTCGGCGCCAGCCTTGAGTTTGTCGAGATAATCGGCCCACGTCTGCATCATCTTGCGCCGCTCCGCCAGATGCGCCGTACGGTTGTAAGCGCGGCCGTTCGGATCACGAACAGCGTGAGCCAACTGGTGCTCGATGAAATCCGGACGCATGCTCAGCACCTCATCCAGAATTGTTCGGGCAACCGCGCGAAAGCCGTGGCCGCTCATCTCCTCTTTGCCGACGCCCATGCGCCGGAGCGCGGCGAGGATCGCATTGTCACTCATTGGTCTTTTGGTCGACCGGGCGCTCGGAAACGCATACTGTCCGGATCCGGTGAGTGGGTAGAGTTCGCGTAGAATCGCAACTGCCTGCCGTGAAAGCGGAACGATGTGCGGCGTATTCGTCTTGGTCACCGTGTAGCGCCACTCGGCGCCATCCAGATCGATATCTTTCCACTCAGCCTTGCGCAGTTCGCCGGGCCGCACAAACACCAGCGGAGCCAGTCTGAGAGCACAGCGCACCGGGAGCGTGCCCTGATAGCCGTCGATCGCCCGTAGAATGGCCGCCAGTTGTTCCGGCTCCGTGGTCGCAGCAAAGTGGGTCCCTGTTACCGGAGTCAGCGCTCCCCGCAAGTCAACGGAGATATCGCGTGCACACCTTGACGTAGCGGTGCCATAGCGAAAGATCTGGCCGCAATGCCCCAGAGCACGGTGCGCAGTCTCCACGGCGCCGCGACCCTCGATTCGGCGAAGGACCGCCAGCAATTCCGGCGCTGCGATTTCAGCGACGGGGCGTGACCCTATCCATGGAAAGATGTCCCGCTCGAGCAACCGAAGGAGTTTGGTGCTGTGGCTTTCCGCCCAGATGGGGGATTCTCTCGCGAACCATTCTCTCGCCACCGTCTCAAAACTGTTCGCGGCGCGGTCGGCGTGAGCGGATTTCGCGGCCTTCCGGTACTGGCTTGGATCAATGCCGCCGGCTAGCAGCTTGCGTGCCTCTTCCCGACGATCACGGGCGTCTTTGAGAGCGACGTCGGGATAGACACCAAGAGAGATTCTTTTCTCCACTCCCAGAAAGCGGTATTTCAGCCGCCACCACTTGCCGCCGGAAGGGGATATTTCCAGATAAAGGCCCCGCTCGTCGAACAGTCTCACCGGTTTCCGAGTGGGCGCGGCATTGCGGATCTGCGTGTTGGTGAGAGGCATTGTGGGGGCATCTCCTTGACGGGAATCAGCGTTGCCCCTATTGTTGCCCCCACCAGCGGTAGGCTGTCAAGGTATCTTCCGGTACATCCTAAGACGTGGAATCGCATTAAATCATGGATTTATGCGGGAGAATTGAACTTTGTGAGAGTGCCTGGGAAGTGTGTTTGGTGGAGCTAGTCGGGATCGAACCGACGACCTCATCGTTGCGAACGATGCGCTCTCCCAGCTGAGCTATAGCCCCACAGACGAGAAAGGCGCGCGAGGGATCTCCGCGCCCGTCAGCATTGATTTTACGGGATGCTGCTTCCGAGCGCCAGTCAGCGATACCCGCATTCAGCGGCGGGAATGCGTATTCGCGCGGATGGTCGAGACCAGAGCCGCTCGCAGCGCGGGGGCGTCCTGGGTGGCGATGTCACCCTGCGCCAGATCCTGCGAGCCTCCGCCGCGCAGGCCGAACTGCGCGAGCGCTTCCTTCAGCATCTTCCCGCAGTCGAAGTCGAGATCGAGGCTGCGCGCCAGAATCACGCGCACCGTCGCGCCGCTCTCCGACGACAGAATCGCCACCGTCTCCGGAACGGCCGCGGTGAGCCGCGACGCCAGCAGACGAACATAGTCCGGGTCGCGATCCTTCCACGCCCGATCGACCAGGCGCACACCTTTGTCGATCGGGACTTCCACGGCGAGCCGCGACGCATGATAATCGGCCAGCTCCTCGCGCAAACGCTGGCGCTCTTTGGCTCCGCCGCGCGCTTCCGCCTTGAGCCGCTCCACGGCAGCCGGCAGATCGGGCGCGCCGGCCGAGAGCGACGCCGTGAGCTGCGCCAGAGTGGCCGCATCGGCACGCGCCGTCTTCACCGCGCGCAACCCGCAGACGAACTCCACGCGATATCCGCGCGAGACCTTCTCCACGCCCCGCACCAGCAGGCCGCCGATCTGGCCCGTCGAGCGCACGTGCGTCCCTCCGCAGGCATTGCGGTCGCAGTCGGCAATCTCGATCAGCCGAATCTCGCCTTCGCGATCGGGCAGCTTGCGCAGCACGCCCGCGGCGAGCATGGCTTCGGCCTCGGCCCGCGATGCGTAGTGGATCCCAACCGGCCGGTCTTCTCCGATAATCTGGTTCGCCGCCCGCTCGACTTCTTCGAGGACCCGTGGCGTGACCGACGCCGTCGCCAGATCGATCGTCGAAAGCGTGTCTCCCAGGTGGAACGAAACCGTCGCGGCGTTGTGCTTTGCGAGGAAGAGCGCCGAGAGCAGGTGCTGCCCGGTGTGCTGCTGCATGTGGTCGAAGCGGCGCTCCCAGTCGATCTCGGCCTCGACCTGCGTTCCCGCCGAGAGCGGTTTGCGGACGTAGTGCCACACCTCGCCGGCTTCGTCCTCTTCCACGCCTTCCACCGGGATATCGAGGCCCGAGCCGCCCCTCGATGTCGCCCGAAGCGTTCCAGTGTCGAACGGCTGGCCGCCGCTGGTGGGATAAAACGCGGTTCGATCGAGCGCCACCTGCCAGAGCGATTCGCCTTCCTGGCGCGACCGTTCACGGACATCGGTCACCACGGCGGAGAAGCTTTTGAGGAACGGATCAGAATAGTAGAGCCGCTCAGAGACCGGCATGCTGTGTACTCCTCAGGTAAAAGGTCCCGGCGGCGCAGATGCAGAACAGTGGGGGTCCCCCGCGTATTAGTCTAGTCGAGGTTCACGGCCCTTCTGATAATCATCCAAGTACCTGCCTGATGGCGATTCTCATCTGGATCATAGCTCTGACCAGCATCGCGCTCATGCTGCTGCGGCCGCGCGGCATCCCTGAGTGGATCTGGATCGGCTCGGGTGCGCTGGTGCTCCTCGCCTCGCGCCTGCTGCCGCTCAGCGGCGCCGTGCTCGCACTGCGCGAAGCCCTCGACGTCTGCCTCTTCCTCGCCGGCATGATGATCCTCGCGGAGCTGGCGCGCGAAGAAGGGGTCTTCGACTGGGTCGCCGATATCGCCGTGCATCATGCCCGGGGATCGGCAGGGCGGCTGTTCTTCTGGGTTTATCTGTCAGGAACCGTGGTGACGGCCTTCCTCTCGAACGACGCGACCGCCGTTGTCCTCACGCCCGCCGTGCTCGCCGCCGTGCGCCGCGCCCGCGTGGATCCGCGGCCGCACCTGCTGGCCTGCGCGCTGGTCGCCAACGCCGCCAGCTTCGTCTTTCCCATCTCGAATCCCGCGAACCTGGTGGTCTTCGGTGAGCATCTGCCGCCCCTGGGCACGTGGCTGCGCTTCCTCGCTCTGCCATCCCTCGCCGCCATCGCGGCCACCTATGCGTCGCTCTGGCTGCTGTCGCCGAAGGCTTTGCGCGAAACCACCGCACCGGCCGGCGAGGCGCGGCATCTCAGCGCGGCGGGCAAGCTGGCGCTGGCAGGGATCGTCATGGCCGCGGCGGGATTGCTGGTTTCCTCGGGCCTCGGCGTTGCGCTGGGCGCGCCCACCTGCGCCGCCGGCCTGCTGGCCCTGGCGATGGTTGCCGTGAAAGATCGCTCGGCGCCGAAGAACGCTCTCCGTCAGGTGTCGTGGAGCGTGCTTCCTCTGGTGGCCGGGCTCTTCATGATCGTTGAAGCGCTGAATCGCGCCGGCATGCTGCGCTTCACGCGCCCTGGCATGGACTGGCTCACGCACGCGCCCGACGGCGTCGGCAAATTCGCGGGCGGCGGGGCCGTGGCGCTCGTCTCCAATGCCATGAACAACCTGCCCGTGGGTCTCGCCGCCGGCTCAGCCCTGCGCGCGGCCGGACCCCACGGCCTGCTGGCCCACGCGATCCTGATCGGCGTCGATCTCGGCCCCAACCTTTCCGTCACCGGATCGCTGGCCACCATCCTCTGGCTCATCGCGCTGCGGCGCGAGCAGGCGGAGATCACGGCCTGGCAATTTCTCAAAGTCGGCGCCGTCGCCATGCCCGCCGCCCTCGTGCTGGCGCTGCTGGCCCTGCGCTGAACCGAGCCTCCCGCGCGCCATTTATAATCGCCGCTGCCACCTATGGACGAGCCGAACCCCATCCTCGATGGTCGCCAGGTGCTGGAAATCGGCGACATCATGAACATCCTGCCACACCGCTACCCCTTCCTCCTTATCGATCGCATCGTCGAGGTGGAGCGGAAGAAGCGCATTGTGGCCATCAAGAGCGTCACCATCAACGAGCCGTTTTTCCAGGGGCATTTCCCTGAATTCCCCATCATGCCCGGCGCTCTTGTGGTCGAGTCGATCGCCCAGGCCGGCGGCACGCTTCTGCTGCCTGAGGTTCCCGATCGCCACAACAAGCTGATGGTCTTTACCGGCATCGAGAGGGCGAAGTTCCGGCGGCCCGTCGTGCCCGGCGACCAGATGCGCATCGAGATCAACGTGCTCAACTGGCGTCCGCGCGCCGTGCGCATGGAGGGCCGGGTGCTCGTCGAAGGCAAACTGGCGTGCGAAGCCATCGTGATGTGCCAGCTCGTGCCGCGCGGGGGTCAGGCGGGCGCTGCCGTTCCGGAGCCGTCCGCATCAGGGACGCCTGCGTGAGCGTTCACCCCACCGCAATCGTCGCTCCCGGCGCGGTAATTCCTGAATCCTGCACCGTAGGCCCGTATTGCACGGTGGGACCCGATGTCGTGCTGGGTGAGGACTGCGAGCTGGTCTCGCATGTGGTCCTCGACGGCCACCTGACGGCCGGGGCCAGGAACCGCTTCTTCTCCTTCGCCTGCGTCGGCGTCGCGCCCCAGGACCTGAAGTACAAAGGGGAGCCGACCGGGGTCGCGATGGGCGACGACAATACCATCCGCGAGTGCGTCACCATCTCGCGGGGAACCGAAGGGGGTGGCGGCACCACCCGGATCGGCAGCCAGTGCCTGATCATGGCCTACACGCACATCGGCCACGACAGCATCATCGGCGACTGGTGCATTCTTGCCAACGGCGCCACCCTGGCCGGGCACGTCATCGTGGAAGACTACGCGACGGTCGGCGCACTGTGTCCGGTCCACCAGTTCTGCCGCATCGGCAAGCACGCCTACATTGGCGGCGGCACCACCATCACCCAGGACGTGCTTCCGTTCTCGCTCACCTCGGCCAAACGCGAGGTGCATTCCTACAGCATCAACAAAGTGGGGCTGGAGCGCCGCGGCTTTGACCGCCAGCAGGTGCGGTCGATCCACCACGCTTTCCGGCTGTTGCTGGCCTCGAAGATGAACATCGGCCAGGCCCTGGAAACGCTCAGGGCTGAGGGCGGCGATTCTCCTGACGTCGCCTATCTGGTCGATTTCATTGAGAAGGCGGATCGCGGCATCATCCGCTGAGCCGTCGAGGACGGCCTTTCTTTACAACGAATTCATGCGGTTTTGTGGAAATCCAAAAAAGATGTCCGTGGGAAGGGTTCGACGCGCAACGGACCCGGCGCTGAGGTCTTCAGAGCCGTATCTCCTTGATTGTTAATGACAAGCGTTTATCCCCGGATATGTTCTTCCGATGAACCGGCGGTTACCAGAAAATTATCCCAGGGGGAGCGGGCTTTCTTCCACAGAATTTTCCACAGGGCGGAGACAGGGAGGGAGCGGGGGCCGGGAAGGAGGCTGCCGGCAGCCATTCCTTCGCGGAAAAGCTGCCGGCCCGGCGATGCCCTGATCCGAACCGCCGCGCTTAGTGCGTCGCGGAGGGCCGGGAAGCCGACGGCATTGAGGAACGCGGCGTCGGAGTGGGAGCGGACGGAACCGACGCAGGCGCCGGGATGCCCGACTTCGTGTTGTAGGCGTTGATCACGGCTTCGGTGATGTCCACGCCCTCGGCGGCCCACAGAACGCTGCCGTTCTGCTGGTTCGCGTCGAGGACGGCGCCGAAACCCTGCTGCTTGCAGTAGTCGACCATCAGAGCGCCCACCTTGTTGGCGACCTGAGTGAACGTGTCCTGGCCGGCTTCCTGCTCGTCGTTCTTCAGATCCTCGCCCTTGCGCTGCAGGTCCTTCGACTTGTCGTCGATGTCGCGCAGCTTCGTCTGCTTATCGGTGTCGCTGATCGTCGCGGCCTGATCCTGGAGCAGCTTCTTCTCCGCCTCGATCTGCGTATTCAGGGTTTGCAGGGCCTGGGCACGGGGCTCGTACTTTTTCTGCAGGTCTTCGACATCGCGCCGGAATTCATTGGTCTGGGTAACGGCCAGCTGGAAATTAATGACCGCGATCTTGCTGGCGCCGGTGATCGCAACAGGTGCGGAGGCTGGAGTGGGGTCAGCAGGTTTCGCCGGAGCGGCCTGGGCGATGGCTGCCACGCCCATTCCGGACGCGAGCACGCAAACGAGAGACAACGAACGCTTCATGGAATCGAAAAACTCCTTGGGTTTCCTGGGTGGCCTTGATCCGCATTCTCGATCTTTGAATCCTGCTCGCTGAAGATCGCCGGAGCAGGCTCCGGGCATCGTTTTTGAGCCCGTAATGCAAAGACGCGGATGGAGAGAAAATCTCAGGAACTTGGGCAAATTATAGGTCCCGGCACAGGGGCCGTCAAACGAATCCTCCGTGGATCCGGTGATCGTGGAGCCCTTCGCGGCTGATGGGGGCTGGCCTCCATCGCCGGCATCGATGGCCGGAATCGCAGGTTCGCCGCAGCGCTGCGATTCCAGAGAAGAAGGGCCCCGCCGAGAAGATCTCGCGGGGCCATGTTCCTGAAAGAGAGCCGTTTCAGAAGCTCGTGCCCACCGTGAGACGGAACGTCCGGCTCGGCTCACGCAGTGTGTAGATTCCGTTATAGAACTGGTTCGCCAGGGCGTAGGAGTAATCGCCGGCACCGCCGGCGGGGAACATGCTGCGGGTGATCAGGTCCTCGCGCGAGAAGTTGCGGTACAGCTTCAGCGGATTGACGGCGTAATAGAGGCGGAACGGCGCGTTGATGATCGGCATCATCACGTCGATCTCGCCGCCCACGGAGTCGCGAGGCACATAGTTCGTGCCGTGAATCGGCTCAATCAGCGTATTGAACGTCACGCGCTGGCCGCCCTGGCAGGTGCCGTTGACGTAGTTCGGGCAGCCGTAGAGAGGCGAGTTCAGAATGTCGATGCCTTCGGGGCTCTGCTTCAGCTGGCTGTCCTGCAGCGCCATGTCCATGCCGAAGTCGTTGAAGAGCTTGAACGCCACGGTCCGCGCGTAGATCGGGATGGTGTACTGCGTGTTCCAGGTGAAGTTGGTATCGCCGCCGATGGTCGCAATGCCGTAAACGGGAATCGGCACCTGCACGTAGCCCAGGCTCGGATTCGACGGATCCCTGGGCACGAGCGAACCGTCAGGGTTCGTCAGGTTGAAGAGCACGCGCGTCGGCACGAAGCCGTAAGGCGAGACGGTGCGCACATCAAAGCCGCGCAGATCGGTTTCGCCGCCGGCCAGGGGACGATCGAACGGGGGAGCCACGTCGCCGCCGAGGCCGCGAACGTAGACCGCCTGGAGGCGAACACCCAGGGTATTCCGGCCCGACTTATCGAACCACCAGCCCTTCATCGGCGTGAAGCGCTTGTACTCGATCACCGGGCGCACATAGCGGACGCTGCCCCACAGCCCCGCCAGCTGCACGGTCGCGGCCAGCGACTGGCCGGAGTGCGGCAGGAAGTTGCTGTCGATGTTGCTGGATTCATAGCTGCCCATGACCGAGCTGGTCAGGATGCCCTCCAGCGCGTTCTGGCCCTGAATGCCGCTGCGGAACGACAGCGTCTGGAACAGGTTGGTGGACGCCTGGCTGAAGGCCCGGATCGACGAGCGGTCCCACGAGTACGTGCCGCCGAAGCGCGAGAAGCCGAACAGGTTGAAGTGCCGGGTGGGATAGCCGACGGAGAAGTTGAAGCCCACCCGCGACTGATCGTAGTTTTGCAGCAGCGACGAGATGGCCGCCGACTGGTTGGCGCTCTGCCCGGTGAGCGAGTAGCTCTTCGACGTGTTGTAGTCCGACTTCTGGTCGAAGACCTGGAAGCCCAGGTTCAGCGGCTTGTTGCGCACGTACGGCTCGTTGAACGCGAAGAGCAGGTTGCGCGCCAGGCTGCCGGCGTTGGCCTGCACGCTCAGCGTCTCGCCGAGTCCGAGGAAGTTGTTGGTCTCGTAGTTCAGGCCGAGGAACGCGCCCGAGAGTCCGCTGACGCCGCCGTTCAGGCCGATGGAGTTCTTGCCTTTCTCCTGAACCTTCAGCAGCAGGTCCACGGTCCCGGCCTCGGTGTTTTGCGTCGTCGTCGAGTCCTGATCGACTTTCAGCTCGTTGAAGTACTGGAGCTGGTTGAGGCGCAGGAGGCTCATCTCCCACAGGTGGCTGTTGTAGATCTGGCCTTCCTGCAGGAGCAGCTCGCGCCGGATGACGAAGTCGCGCGTGACCGTGTTGCCCTGAAACTCGATCCTCGCCACCGTGAACTGCTTGCCTTCGTCGATGTCCACGTTCCACGTGACGGTGTGCTTCGCGTCGTCAAAGGTCGGCGTCGGGATGGCGGTCATGTTGATGTAGCCCATCTGCCCGTACGCCTTCTGCAGGTTCTGCAGGCCCTTGTGGAAGGCCGTGGTGTTAAAAACTTCGCCGTCCTTCAGGCTGAAGATGGCACGCAGGGCTTTCGTATTCGGCGCAGCTTTGTTGCCCGTGAAGTTGATGGCCGCCAGGCGGTAGCGCTCGCCCTCATCGATGTTCATGTGGATGTCGATGCGCTTGCCCTTGCGCGGGCGGAAGGTGAGCATCGACAGCCCCGACTCGTTGCGCAGATGCGTCTGCGGATCACCCACCGGGCCGCCGCGCAGGTAGCCGCGGTCGCCGTAGGCGAAGCGCACGCGCTCGGAGTCTTCCTCAAGCTTGCTGGCGTCGAAGGTGCGGGCGAACAGGTTCTCGAAGATGATGGAGTGCGGAATGCCGATGGGCCGGAGGTTGCGCATCGCCGCGCGCAGATCCCGGGAGGGAACGTGCTGGTTGCCGCTGAAGGTGATCCGGCCCACTTTGACCGTCGGGCCTTCCTTGATCTGGAAGATCAGCTGCACGGACGCCGGCGGAATGTCCTTGACCTCGGTGCGCACGGTTGCGAACTGGTGACCGTGCTCCGACAGCATTTCTTTCAGCACATCGACGGCGTGAGCGATGCGGGCCGGGTCGTACTGGCTTTCTTCGGTCAGCCCGACCTTTTCCTTTTTGAAGCGGTCCATTACGTCGGACTGGGTCACGGAGTTCAGGCCGTTGTATTTGATCTCGCGGATCGTCGGCTTTTCGCGGACGTAGACGTCCAGCACGACGCCCTGGGGGGTGTCTTCTTTCTCGATGCGGACGTCTTCGAAGTAGCCCGTATTCCAGAGAGAGTTAAAGTCGCGCTCGACCGACAGCGGATCGTAGGGCTCGCCGATCTTGCTGAACATGCGCGCCTTCACCGTGTCCTGGGGGATGCGCCGCGTGCCGATGACGTGGATGCCTACGACTGTCTGTTGTTGCCCCGCCACGGCGGGAGCGGCCTGCGCGACGGCCTCCGGAGTGGAGAACGGCATGACCGGCAGCACGGGCGCCAGGAACGAAACCAACACCATGAAGCGCCCTGTAAAACGGCGCAAATTCCTGCATGGTACGTGCGGGGAGCCTGCGCTCCAGGAGTTCACGGGAAAAATAGGCACACCCTCACTGCTCAAGATCAGGCCAATCTTTGGGAAAAGGCGATTATATCAGCGCGAATGCGGCAAGCGCGGGCTCCCGGCTCGCGGTCCGGGTCCCTCGCGGCCATCCCCTCCGAGCCGCAGTCCTGCTGGCTCGCAGGCCACCACTTCATCCCTTCGCTCCCACTCGGCACACCGCGCATTCCCTTTGCGTCCAGCCTCGCCCGGTGCGGGAGATTTGCGTTCAGTTTATCGGGTATCCGCCCGTTCCGGGCGGCTCGCGTTCGTGCGATTGTCTCCGATTGCTATGAGACGAGTGGCGCAGGCGTTTCGTGAGACGGCTCCGCCGCCCTGCGCACTTCGACCAGCACCGAGTAAAAGACCGGGCCTCCGCCCAGGTCGTTCAGCCGCTGCGAGGTCAGCAGGTTCACGTTGTTTCCGTCCTCCGAGAGCTTGTTCCAGCCCAGCCGCGCGGCCACCACGCCGGGCGCAACGCTGCCGTTGACGTGCGCGCGCAGCCGCAGCGTTCCGCGATCGTTGAAGACGTCGACCGCATCGCCGTCGGCGATCCCGCGCGCGCGGGCGTCGTCGGCGTGAATCTCCAGCGCCCCGCGGTGCGCGCCTTCGAGGGCCTGATGGGCGGGCAGATTGGCAAAGGTCGAGTTCAGAAGGTTGTCGGCCTTCCGCGGCAGGAATTCCAGGGGATACTCCCCCGTCGCCGTGTGCCGCGACTCTGCGGCCGGCCGAAACTCCGGCAGCGGATCGACGCCCTGCGCCGCCAGCGTCTCTGAATACAGCTCGATCTTTCCGCTGGGCGTGGCAAACGGCCCCTCGGCAAACGGCTGGAAGCGCAGCCCCTCCTGCTCGCCGGGAAAGCGCAGCCGGATCGCTCCGCCGGCCTCGTGCAGGGACTCTGCCGTGATTCCCGCCAGCCACTCATCGCCCGAGCCCAGCGCCTGCGCGATCAGATCGTCGTGCGTGTCGCGGAAGCACGGCTCCGTGAACCCCATGCGCTGCGCCAGCTCCGAGAAAAGCGTGACATTCGAGCGCGCTTCGCCCAGCGGCTCGATCGCCTGCTCGGAAAGCTGCGCGTAGTAGTGCCCGTACGCGCCCTGCACATCCTTGTGCTCGAAGAACGTGGTCGCGGGCAGCACGATGTCCGCGTAATCGGCCGTGTCGGTAAAGAACTGCTCGTGTACCACCGTAAACAGATCCGCGCGCGCCATCCCGCGCAGGACGGAACTCTGATCGGGAGCAACCGCCGCGGGATTCGAGTTGTAGACGAACAGCGCGTGCACCGCCGGCCCGTCTTCCGGCTGCCGGCCCAACTCCGTCAACGCTTGCCCCAGCAGGGACATGTTCACCACGCGCGCCGGACGCCCGAGCGGCGAAGCCAGCATCAGATCGGGGCGCTCCAGCGCCGCATGGTCGAAGCGAAACGCCTGGCTCGTGGAAAGCTGCAAGCCTCCGCCGTAGTGCTTCCACGCGCCGGTGAGCGCAGGGAGCATGCAGATGGCACGTACCGCCGCGCCGCCGTTGTCGGACCGCTGCACGCCGTAATTCAGCCGGATGACCGCCGGCTGGGTTGTCGCGTATTCCTGCGCCAGCCGCTCGATATCGGCCACCGCAATTCCCGAAACGGAAGCCACAAACTCCGGCGTATATTTCGCCACGCGCTCCCGCAGCTGGTCGAAGCCGTGCGTCCACCGCTCCACGTACGCGCGATCGTAGAGGCCGTCGCGCACGAGGATATGCATCATCCCCAGCGCCAGCGCCGAATCGCCCCCAGGGTGGATGCGCAGGTGCCAGTCGGCCGCGCGCGCTGTGCGCGTGGCAAACGGATCGATCACGATCAGCTTCGCGCCATTCTGCCGCGCTTCTTCGACGAAGGGCCACAGATGGACGTTATTGCCGTGGATATTCGCCGCCCACGCGATGATCAGCTTCGCGTGCCGGAAGGCCTCGGTATCGGTGCCGACCTTGCGCCCGTATACCGACTTCAGCGCCTCGCCGCCGGTCTGCGCGCAAATCGTCCGGTCGAGCTGCGACGCGCCCAGCCGGTGAAAGAATCGCCGGTCCATCGAGCCGTAGCCGAGCACGCCGATCGTGCCCGCATAGGAATAGGGCAGGATCGACTCCGGGCCGTACTTCTCCGCAGTCTCTTTCAGCCGCGCCGCGATCGTGTCCAGCGCTTCGTCCCACGAGATGCGCTCGAAGAACTCCGCTTCGCCCCGGTGCGGCAGCGGACCCTTGGCCACGCCGGCGCGCCGGCGCATGGGATAGAGCAGCCGGTCGGGTGAATACACGCGATCGAGATATTTTGTGACCTTGGCGCAGAGAAATCCGCGCGTGACCGGATGCGACGGATCGCCGCGCAGTTTCGTCGCCCGCCCGCTCTCATCGATGGTGACCAGAATGCCGCACGAATCGGGGCAGTCATGCGAGCAGACGGCATGCACGGTTTTCGTGGGCATACCTCATTGTAGGCACAGCGGCCCACAGCCTGCGAAGGTCCACCAGCGAGCGGAAACGCCGCTCAGCGAGTGGCCACTTTTGCCGTTTCGCCTGCTGAAGCCGTCATGGCCGCCGGAGCCACCGGCAGTGTGAACAGGAACGTCGACCCAGAGCCCAGCTCGCTCTCGGCGCGAATCGTCCCACCGTGCGCCAGCACGATGTGCTTGACGATGGCGAGGCCGAGGCCCGTGCCGCCCGACTCGCGCGAGCGAGCCTTATCGACGCGATAGAAGCGCTCGAAGATGCGGTCCAGGTGCTCCAGCGCGATGCCCTGCCCGAAGTCCTGCACGTAGAATTCCACGGCGTTCTCGAGCGGTCGCGCGCCCACGATCACCCGGCTTCCCGAGCCGCCGTATTTCATCGCGTTTTCGATGAGGTTGCCGAACACCTGGGTCATCGCGTCCACGTCGGCCAGCACGTACTCTTCGGTCAGCTCGCCGGCCTCGAGCGCGATGCCCGACTCCACCACCAGCCCGGCCAACGATTCAATCGCATCCCGCACCAGAGCCGATGCCCGCACCGGGCTCGTCTTCGGCTTGTGCTGGCCGGATTCCACCTGCGCCAGCGCCAGCAGGTCTTCGGTCAGCCGGTTCACACGCCGCGCGTTCTTCTGGATGATGCCCATGAACTCCCTGGCGTGCGCCGGCAAGTCCATCTCATCCTCGAGGAGCGTCTCCACGTATCCGGAAATCGACGTGAGCGGGGTGCGCAGCTCGTGCGAAACGTTGGCGACGAAATCCCGCCGCGTCTTCTCCGCGCGCTCCACGTCGGTCACATCGTGAAACACAGCCACTGCGCCGCCATCCGGCGTCGGAGCCGCGCTCACCTCGTACACGCGGCCCGGCGTGGTCGAGATGGCCTTGTCGCTCACCGAGCGCCGCTCGCGCAGGGCGACGTCGACGCAGCGCAGCACGTCAGGATCGCGCACGCTCATCACCAGCGCTTTGCCCGCGCGCCCCGCGCCGGGCGCAATCCGCTGCATCACCGCGTTCGACCAGCTCACCAGGCCGGCTGCATCCACGGCGACAACGGCTTCCTGCATCGAGTCCAGCAGCGCCGCCAGCTCCCGTTGCTTCGCCTCCAGCGCCTGGAACGAGCGCTCCAGCCGCCCCGCCGTCTGGTCGAGCGCGCGCGCCACCTCGCCGATTTCGTCGCTGTCGTCCTGCTCGATGCGCGCCGTAAAGTCGCCGGCCGCGATGCGCGTCGAGAAGTCCACGATCCGGCGCAGGCGCACCGAGATGCGATGCGCCACCCACGCCGAAACCAAAGTAGCCACGATGAGCGACAGCAGCGAAGCGGTCAGCAGATCGCGCCGCAAAATGTGCAGGGCCGCCGCCTGCTGCGCAGGCCCCAGGGCCGCCACGCGCGCTTCCTCGTGCAGGGAGTGCTCGACGATGTTGCGGAAAGAAAAGTCCAGGATCGCCGTGCCCATGCAGAGCACCAGCACGAACGAGACGAGCAGCTTCGAGAAAACTCGGCCAGTCACGGGATCCAGGGGAGCGTTCAGCGTTCAGCGTACAGCGTTCCGGCAAAAGCGCGGTAGACGAAACTCAGAGGGCGCGAGCTCACCCTCTTGCCTGATCGTCGGCCGACGGGCCGTACATGCCCGGAATGGGCACATCCAGCAGACGCAGGTACACGCTGAGCTGTCCGCGGTGGTGGATGAGGTGATCCATGAACACGCGCCGCAGGGCCATCGCCCGCGGCAGCGACGCCATCACCCGCCCGTTCATCTCCACGGTCCACGTGACGGCCAGCTGATCGTCGCGGAGCGTGCCCAGCGCTGCGCGCGCCTGGCCGACGGCATCGTCGAAGTGCTCCAGCAGCGCGGCTGAGGTCTCGGCGGCAAACGGTTTGTAGTCCGCGGGCCGCACGAACCTTTCGAAGTTCACGATCGACACGCAGCGTTGCGGCAGATCCGACACATGCGAAGCCAGGCGTCCCAGGGTCATGGACTTGTCATGTGGCTTCCAGGTAAAACTCGTTTCCGGCACGCGCTCCAGCATCTTGCGCGTGCTTGCCATTTCCTCTTCGAACTCCATCGGAATCAGGTCAAGAAGGTTCATGGCAGCATGGTATGCCTGTGTCGGGCGCTTGTGGCGGCGGGACTTCTCAGCTGGCCGCGCGCTCGTTGGCTCGCGGAATCTCAAAACGATACCCCGCGCCGCGCACCGTCTTGAGGAAACGCGGATTTTCCGGATCGGTCTCGATCTTCTCGCGAATGCGGCGCACATAGACGTCCACCGAGCGCGGCGTGACGAAGCGCGCGTCGCCCCATACGGCATCCAGCAGATGATCGCGGCTGAAGACGCGGCCCGGATGCCGCGCCAGGTAATCCAGCAGGCGGAATTCCGTGGCCGTGGTCGTGGTGAGCGATCCGCGGACTTTCAACTGCATGGCGCTGGCGTCGATCTCGACTTCCTCAAACACGATGACCGACGGCGTCGAAGGCCGCTCGAAGCGCCGCAGCACCGCTTTCACGCGGGCGAGGAGTTCGCGCGGCGCGAAGGGCTTGGTGACGTAATCGTCCGCGCCCAGCTCCAGACCCAGCACGCGGTCGTTCTCGCTGGCGCGCGCCGTCACAAAGATGATGGGCACCGTGCTCAGCGACGGATGAATCCGCAGCCGCCGGCAGACGTCGAGCCCGTCGCCGCCCGGAACCATAATGTCCAGCAGAAACAACGCCGGCGTCTGGCGCTCCGCGTCGGGAATCAGGCTGGCCGGCGACGAGTAGATCCGGGCGGGAAAACCGGCGGCCTCGAGATGATGCTGGATCAGCCGGGCGATGTCGGCATCGTCCTCAAGCACAAACACGGTCTGGTTCACAGCGAGGAGTCCTTTCTGCTGCTGTTCGGTACCGCCCTCAGGCTATCCCACGCGGGCAAAGAGAATGCAAACGTTCTGTTAATTCGCCGGGCCACGGAAGTCACCTGGCCACGGGCGGGCAGGGCAGCTCCCCGCGCATGGGTCCTTACCGCTTCTTCGAGGCCCTTTGCTGCGGAATTCATTGCCTTTGTGTCCCCTGACGGATGCTATACTCCGGCCATTGCCGTATCGGTAACTTCCCCTCCCGAGCACGATCCTGGGTCGACCGGCGCCTTACGAGAAGACCTGTGTCCACTCCGACGATTCTTTGCATCGACGACGAAGCGCTCGGCCTCCAGATTCGCCGCACCGTTCTCGAACACGCCGGCTACCGTGTGCTCACGGCCGAGGATGGCCCCACCGGCCTGACCCTGTTTCGCGGCCATTCCATCGATGGCGTCGTGCTCGACTACTACATGCCCGATATGGACGGCGGGGCGGTGGCCGAGGCCATGCGCCGCGAGCGGCCCGACGTGCCCATCATGCTGCTCTCGGCCTACATCAATCTGCCGGCGGAGACCGTCGCCCTCGTCGA
Organism: Acidobacteriaceae bacterium; assembly: GCA_035503555.1. GTDB lineage: Bacteria > Acidobacteriota > Terriglobia > Terriglobales > Acidobacteriaceae > Palsa-343. The sequence continues at coordinate 31,153 of DATJTG010000213.1, forward strand.
TGTCACGCTGCTCAAGGGCGAAGGCCCCACGGAGCTGCTGGAGAAGCTGCGCCTTATGCTTCAGGGCCGCCCGGTATCCACGTCCGGAGGGCTCTCGCATTGAAGGCACCGGAGTTCAATCGATCGCTGCGCCAGCTCGTTGAACTCCCCATCCTGCTGGCGGTCCTGCTGGCCGCGTTCCTCGTGTGGCAGATCCTGGCGGCGGCGCGAGCGCAGCAGGTGCTGGACGCGAGCGACCAGATCACCGCGCAGATCGAAGAGCTGCAGAACCTCTTCATCGACCAGGAAACCGGACTGCGCGGATACCAGCTCACCGGCGATCCGGGCATGCTGGCGCCCTGGCGCGCGGCCGTCGGCCCGGTCCAGACGCATTTTGAGTCGCTGCGCACCCTGCTGGCGACCGACGGGCAGCAGGCCACCGCGCTCAACGATCTCGAAAGCCGTTATCGCCAGTGGCTCGACTTCGCCGGCAAGATCCTCGCGAAAAATCCCGCTACGCTCGCCGATCCGCGGCTGAACCAGCACGGCAAAGCCCTGATGGACAGCCTGCGCGAAACCACCAAAACGCTGCTGCAGCACGAGCAGGGGCTGCGCCAGAATGAGTACGATCACGCGCGCTGGCTGTTCCACCGCGAGCTGATCTCTTTGATTGCCGCCGCGCTGGCCGTCGGAATCTTCCTCGCCCTGTTCACGCGGCATCACGTCCACGCCATCTCGGCCAGCTATCAGCGGCGCATTGACGACATCAGCAGCCAGACCGAAGCCCTGTTTGAGAGCCAGCAGTGGTTCCAGACCACGCTCGAATCCATCGGCGACGCCGTCATTGCCTGCGACATCCACGGCGGCGTCAGCTTCATGAATGCTGTCTCAGAAAGGCTGACTGGCTGGAAGATGGCCGACGCCCGGGGCCATGCGCTCCACGATGTCTTCCGCATCGTGAATGAGGACACGCGGGAGGCGGTCGAGAGCCCGGTGGAGAAAGTCCGCCGCCTGCGCCACGTCATCGGCCTCGCCAACCACACCATGCTCATCGCCCGTGACGGCCACGAATCCATCATCGACGACAGCGCCGCGCCCATCATGAGCGGCACCGGCGAAATGATCGGCGTCGTGCTGGTCTTTCGCGACGTCACCGAAGAGCGCCGCATGCAGGCCGCGCTCGTCGCGTCAGAAAAGCTCGCCGTCGCGGGACGCCTCGCCGCCAGCATTGCCCACGAGATCCACAACCCGCTCGATTCTGTTGCCAACCTGCACTACCTCCTCGCTCAGGAATCTGATCCGGAGAAGCGCGCCGAATACCTCCGCCTCGCGCAGCAGGAGCTCGGCCGCACCATGCAGATCAGCCGCACCATGCTGAGCCTTTACCGCGAGCCGAAGGCCCCGGTCTCGATCGATCTTCGCGAACTCATCGAAGGCGTGCTGCTGCTGCTCGACCGCCGGCTCAAGCACCAGGGCATCCATCTCGAGGCACGCCTCGCCGAACCGCTGGCCGTCGAAGGCTTTCCCGCGGAGCTGCGCCAGGTCTTTACCAACCTCATCGGCAACGCCATCGACGCCGCAGGCGCCAAAGGCCGCATCCGCATTCGCATGGAGCACGCCGAAGCCGAAGAACTGCACGGTTCCGGAGCTGTGGTCGAAATTGCCGACTCCGGCGTCGGCATTCCCCCCGACATTGCGCCGCGCCTCTTCCAGCCCTTCTTCACCACCAAGGGCGCAGGGGGCACCGGCCTCGGCCTTTGGGTCAGCATGGGCATTGTGCAGAAGCATGGCGGCGCCATCCGCGTCGGCAACAGCGCAGACCCTGCCCTTCCCGGCGCCTGCATCCGCGTCTTTCTGCCCGCGCACACCTTCGCCCAGGCCGCCGTCGCCGCGAATTAGCCAAATGAGCTCGTGGGTGAGAGACGTTGCGCCGGAGGCGCCGTCGCATGGACTCCGGTCCCCCTCCGCAAACGCTGTTGCCGGGACCATCCTGGATTCTGCTTTTGTATCCGGGCGCGACTGCAGCCGTGCCGAAAAGGCTTCAACGCAAGGACAGGCCCCTGCGGGCGCCGCTTTGACGTCCGCGCCCCAGGCGCTATCGCCTGGACGGTCCTCAATGCGCGTGCCCGTGATGATGGTGGTGGTGGCGATGCGCTTCCATCTCCTCCACCGGCTGCAGGCATCCATGGGAGGTCTCGCAGACCACGTGCTCAAACTGCAGCGTGGTGTGATGAATCCGGAACCGATCCCGCAGCACTGAATTGATCCGGTCGAGAATGCGGTTGCTCTCCGATGGCGGAATATCCGCGATCGTCACGTGGCTGGCGAGCGCATGCGTGTTCGAGCCGAGACTCCATACATGCAGATCGTGCACGTCCTCCACGCCCTCGATTTCCTCGAGCGTTTCGCGAATCTCTCCGAGCGAGAGCCCGCGCGGGGTTCCCTCCAGCAGAATGTTGAGCGTCTCGCGCACGATTCCGGCCGAGGACCACAGGATCAGCGCCGCAATCCCCAGCGAAAGCGCGGGATCGATCCAGGTGCGGCCCGTCAGGACGATGGCCGCGCCGCCTGCGATCACCGCGGCCGTCGACAGCGTATCGCCCAGCATGTGGATGAACACGCTGCGGATGTTCACGTCGTCGCTCACGCGCCAGAGCATCGCGGCGATCACGCCGTTCATCAGCACGCCTGCCGCGGCCACGCCCATCATGATCCGCGGCTCGACGGCCGCCGGGGCGGAGAGCCGATGGAACGCCTCAACCGCGATCCATCCCGCAATCACGATCAGCGTCAGCGCGTTGAGAAACGCGGCCAAAACCCCAGCCCGCTGATACCCGAATGTTTTTTTGTCGTTCGCCGGCCGCGTTTGAAACCAGACCGCGACAAACGAGAGCACGATGGCCAGCGCGTCTGAGGCGTTATGCCCTGCCTCCGACACCAGCGCCAGCGAATGCGCCCGCAGCCCGGCCGCGAGCGTGAGCAGGACATAAAGAATCGTGGCGACGAGCGAAAGCCGCAGCACTTTCTTCATGGCCGTGGTGCTCGCGCCGTGAACATGCATACGTGTTCAGTTTAGCCGGGTTGGATCGTGCCCCGAAACAGAACCGCGCGCCGTCGACGAACGCCCCTTCTTCGGCGTCATTTTTCGCGTCGGCACCGAGCGCGCCGTCTGCCGCAGGCCGCTCCAGTTCTCCGCCAGCACAATGCTGTTTTCCGGACGCCGGATGTCGTACCGCACCGAGCAGGGAAACCCCAGGCGCAGATCTTCCGGCTTCACGTAGTCGCCCAGGGTTGTGACTTCCTGCGAGCACTCGTAGGCCACGCCGCCAATCTCATATTTGTAGAGGATGAAGCGGATGCCCTGCGCCGGCGCTGTGTCGGTGGCTTCAATCTCGGCAAAGTCGAGGATCGTCCCGTCCATGATCCGGCCGGTCCGCACCAGCTCCGCGCGCCGCTCGCGCTCAATCTCCTCCGGACTGGGGCGACGCCGCAGCGCCAGCCACGCGGCCACGCCGCCAATGCCCACCACCGACACCGCCAGCGTCCCAAGAACATGGGGATCGCGCAGGCTCAGGCTGAACATGAAGGTCTCCGGGAGAAGTCTGACGTACGACGTGCGCCGACCCTTGCAGAATAGCGCAGAACCGCAGCCTCCGCGCACGCTCCCCGTGAGTCATTTCCTCCCTGCTGCCGGGGGCCTGCGGCCCGCAACCTGGCGCCTGCAGCCTGTATACTGACTGCAGACATGTCGAATCGCAGGACTTCAGCAACGGCCGCTGCCAGCGGTCGTTTTTCCTTCAGTGCTCAAAGCGCATCGGCTGCCGAATCGCCTTCCCGCCGTCCTCGCATCCGCTCCACCACGGTCATCTGCGTCCGCCGCAACAACGACGTGGTGATGGCCGCCGACGGCCAGGTCACGATGGGCGAAGCGGTTTTCAA
>DATJTG010000214.1:0-6007 GCA_035503555.1 Acidobacteriaceae bacterium
GTCGAGCTGGTACTGCGGCTCATCGTCGAGGCCGTTCGGCCGTATCATGCCGATCGCCGGATCCTTGCTCGCGATCGCGAGCAGACGACCCCGCGCCTGCATCAGCGCGTCGTGGCCGAGATTGCCGCGGTCTTCGAGCTCAAAGTCGAATCCCGTGGCATTGCCCAGCTCGAGGGCGGCTGGCGGTGCAAATGCTACGACAAATGCTTCCCGGAACTGCTGGAAGCGACGATTGGCGCGCCCGACGAGGGCGAAGACGGAGTTGTTCTTGCCTGGGCGCTGCGACCACGGTTTCAGACGCACGAACACCAGGCCGGCGCTCTGCCCGTGGCCGCCGAAGCTGAAGCCGTTGACCGTGAACACGCCGCTCACGAGGGCTTTCTCGTCCTTGAGGAAGTAGTCGCGCGCCTGATTCAGGGCCCGCTGCGTGATCTCGCTGGCCGAGCCGGGCGGAGCGCTCACCTGGACGAACAGAATGCCTTGATCTTCATCCGGCAGGAATGACTTCGGCACCCGCACGAACAGGAAGGCCATCGCCGCCACGATCACCAGATATACGAGCAGATAGCGTCCGTTGCGGCTCGTGACGTGCGCGAGGCTCCGGGAATAGCCGCGATTCATGCTCGCGAAACCCCGGTTGAACCATCCGAAGAAGCCACTTTCCCGCTCCGGGGCGTCCCCGACGCGCGGCCGCAGCAGCGTCGCGCACAAAGAAGGCGTGAAGATCAGCGCGACCATCACCGAGAGCGCCATGGCCGAGACGATGGTCACGGAAAACTGCCGATAGATGACGCCGGTCGATCCACTGAAGAAGGCCATCGGTAGGAACACGGCCGACAGCACCAGGGCGATGCCGACCAGAGCGCCGGTGATCTCGCCCATCGAACGGCGCGTCGCCTCCTTGGGTGCGAGCCCCTCTTCATCCATGACACGCTCGACGTTCTCGACCACGACGATCGCATCGTCGACCAGCAGACCGATCGCGAGCACCATGCCGAACATGGTGAGCGTGTTGATCGAGTATCCGAAAGCAGCCAGTATGGCGAATGTGCCGAGCAGCACCACGGGCACCGCGATCGTCGGAATGAGCGTGGCCCGGAAATTCTGCAGGAAGAGATACATGACGAGGAACACGAGGACGATCGCCTCGAAGAGTGTCTTCACGACCTCATCGATGGAGACGCGCACGAACGGCGTGGTGTCGTAGGGATAGATGAGCTTCAGGCCGGGCGGGAAGAAGGGTGCCAGCTTGTCCATCGTGGCGTGTATCGCCTTGGCCGTCTCGAGAGCATTGGCACCCGTTGCCAGCTTGATCGCCAGGCCTGCCGCCGGATGGCCGTTGTACTCGGTATGGACCGAGTAGCTTTCGGCGCCCAAACCGATACGAGCCACGTCCCTGAGGCGCACCTGCGAACCGTCGGTGTTGACTTTGAGCAGCACGTTGCCGAACTGCTCGGCGTCGGTGAGGCGCTGGGGACCCACGATGGTGGCGCGCAGGCGCTGTCCCGGCACCGCGGGAAGCCCGCCGAGCTCACCGGAGGGCACCTGCAGATTCTGCGCCTGTAGCGCATTGTTCACGTCCACCGGTGTGAGCCCGTAGCTGTAGAGCTTGGCCGGATCCATCCAGACGCGCATGGCGTATTGGGTGCCGAACAGTTGGTAATCGCCGACCCCATTGGTGCGACTGATCGGGTCCTGTACGTGCGAGGCGATGTAGTCGCTCACGTCCTCGCTGCTCATCGAGCCATCGTCCGAGTAGAAGCCGATCACGAGCAGGAAATTGCGCGTCGCCTTGGCTACGCGCAGGCCTTCCTGCTGCACTTCCAACGGCAGGAGTGGCGTCGCCAGCTGCAGCTTGTTCTGCACCTGTACCTGAGCGATATCGGGATTGGTGCCCTGCTGGAAGTAGAGCGTGATGGTCATGCTCCCGTCCGAATCGCTTTCCGATCCGAAGTACAGGAGGTGATCGATGCCGCTCAACTGCTGCTCGATGACCTGCGTGACGGAGCTTTGGACCGTATCGGCCGAGGCGCCCGGATAGGTCGCAGAGATGGAAATCGCAGGCGGGGCGATGCTCGGATACTGCGCGATGGGCAGAGTCAGGATGGCCAGCCCGCCAGCCAGCATGATGGCGATCGCCAGCACCCAGGCAAAGATGGGGCGGTCAATGAAGAAATTGACCAAGGCCGGCCCCTATTCCGCGGTCGCCTGAGCCGGTGCGCCCGGTCGTGCCGTCGCGCTCGCTTGCGCCGTCGCCGCCGCTTCATTCGGGCTGTTCGCATCCGAGGTCGGCTTGTACTCCTCGGCCACGACCTTGGTACCGGGTTTCGCCGCCTGCAACCCCTCGACAATGACGCGGTCGCCGGGTGCGAGTCCCGAAGTCACCAGCCATTGATCCCCGACCGCGCGATCCGTCTTGAGAAGCCGCAGCGCGACAGTGCCGTCGCGCTCCACGACCAGCGCGGTCGGCTCACCCCTCTGATTGTGACTGACGCCTTGCTGTGGCGCGAGGACGGCGTCCTGCCGTACGCCTTCCTGAATCTCCTCGCGAACGAACATACCTGGCAACAGCAGCCGGTCGGGATTGGGCATCAGCGCGCGCAGTGTCACGGAGCCCGTGCCCTCATCTACCGTCACTTCAGAGAACTCCAGCGTCCCGGGGTGAGCGTAATCGCTGCCATCCTCGAGTCGCAGCCGCACCTGCGGCTTGCCGCTGTCGCTTTGCTTCAGCAGCCCGGCCGCAGCCTCACGCTCGAGGCGCAGCAGAGTGCTGGTCGGTTGGGTCACGTCCACATATATCGGCTCGAGCGCCTGGACGGTGGCGAGTGCCGTCGCCTGATCGGCGGTGACGAGGGCGCCTTCCGTGATGAAGGAGCGACCGATCCGGCCGGAGATCGGCGACAGAACCTTGGTGTAGACGAGGTTGATGTGCGCAGTCTCCACCGCCGCATCGGCCTCCAGACGAGCAGCCAGCGCGTTGTCGTAGTCCTGCTTACCGACAAAATTGACTGCGACCAGCTGCTTGTATCGTTCCGCGAGTGCCCGCGCGGAAGCCTGCGCAGCGACGGCGCTGTCATAGGCGGCCTGGTAGGGTGCCGGATCGATCTGATAGAGCTGCTGGCCTTTCTTGACCTCGCTGCCTTCGACGAAGAGCCGTCTCAAAATGATGCCGCTGACCTGCGGTCGCACATCCGCAGTGCGATACGCGGACACGCGTCCCGGAAGCTCCGTAACGATCGGCACCGCCTGGGCTTTCACCGTAACGACGGAGACGTGCGGCTCCGGAGGGGCTGACTGCGCTGCCGGATGGCTGCAGGCCGTCAAAAGTGTGAAAGCAGCCGCGACGAGGCCACAGCCTGATGGGCGCGGAACGGATCGCATGGTGTTCTTTCTCCCTATCGAGGTGGCCTCACTCGGTCGAGGACTCGCAGCCTCGCGTGCCAAGCGTGATCACACTCTTGCCGTCAGCATACGCGCCACGAGCGATCACGTCTTGTAGCAGCATGTCCTGTCGCCGTAGACGCTGCCTGAGGGAGAGCCATGGGGTAAGTTCGCCTGCCGAACACTTGAATTCCTTTCCAGATCATAGCGTTAGCATTCAAACCTCGGCGACACCGCGGGCACACATCGCGGCGTTCACGGTTGTGAGCGGATGGGTGACAAACCACCGGTCATTGGGCCCCTCGAGGCTGTAACATGGGCCCGAGTTCCGCCGGGAGCGCCACCGAATGCGATTCAATTCGCGCGGCTACTTCCCGCCATAGGGCGGCACAAATCGCCGTTGCCGTGCCACTCGGCGAGATGGCCGGCAATGGAGCCCGGCGCAGGCTCATTCGTTCGATTTCACTCCAGTAAGGCACCTCCGTTGCGAGGATGGCGGGGAACTGCTGGCGCGTACTCGCCATTAACTCGCGATGCAGAGACCTACGAAGATCGACCATCGAGAAGAAAGGCAGTAACGCCAGATCCTGCCATCCTTGATGGTCGATGAACTCCCGCAATTGAACCAGCATGCGCAGCGACAAAGGCGTCGGGAGCAACGGGACGATCGCGGCGTCGGCAGCGTGCAGCACGTTCTCCGACAGCAGGGAAATGCCCGGCGGGCAGTCCAGAAAGAGAACTTCGTAAACCTGCCGCAGCGAACGGCTTATCTTCAGCAGCCGCTCGGTCGGCTTCTTGTGAGCATGGAGATGAATGTCGAATTTTCGATAGGAGAGATTCGCGGGCAGAAGATCCAGGTTCGAGTACTTGGTCGCGACGATCAGTTCGGGTACCTCGTACTTGCCGGCGAGCAGTTTCTTCGCCGATGCGAATTCCCGCTCGTCGGGATCGACCCCGAGAATGTAAGTCGCGCCACCCTGTGGGTCTAGATCCCACAACAGCGTTTTCCGCCCGGCCGCTGCGCACAAGTAGGCGAGATTGACGGCTGTCGTGGTTTTGCCGACTCCCCCCTTGATATTCGTGACGGCAATGATCTTCATGCGATGGGAAAAAGCCCGGCACGGCCAAGAAGACGTTCGAGGGTCATGATCGCCTAAACGCTATCAGGCCGCCAGTTCGGTAGAATGCCGGCAAATCGATCGGACGTGGATCAGCCCGAGGCATATGCATGAGCCACGAATCTCCCCGCAATTCGCGCCGCGAATTCCTCAAGACCGCTTCATTGCTTGCGGTTTCCGGGTACGCGCTGCGGGGTATCGCGATGCCGCGCGCATCGGCGCCCACGGACCTGCTCGGGGAATTCGGCTACGGCGACGTGCAACTGGCGCCCGGCCTGCCGCGGAGTCAGTTCGAGCACGCGCAGGGCGTGGTGCTGCGGATGAACATCGACTCCCTGCTCAAACCCTATCGCCTGCGCGCCGGCCTGCCCGCGCCGGGGCCGGGCATGGGCGGCTGGTACGACCTCGTTTCCGATGAAGTTCGCGCGCAGAACAAGGATCCCTACGGCGGCCACGGCTTCGCGCCGGGACATTCGTTCGGCCAATGGATCTCGGCACTCGCGCGCGGCTACGCTGCGTCCGGGAATCCTGCAGCCAGAGTCAAACTCGAGGAAATACTGGCGGCCTACGGGCCGGCCATCTCGGGGCGCTTTTACGCAAACTTCCCGTATCCGGCCTACAACTACGACAAGATCGTGTGTGGGCTGATCGACGCGCATTCCTATTGCGGCCTCGAGTCCGCATTCCCACTCCTGGACCGTACCACCGACGTCGCCGAACCGCACCTGCCGCCGCGGGCGCTCGACCGTGGCGACCCGCAAAAGCGCTGGCGGCAATCGATCGGTGAAAGCACGTCCGGCTGGTATCTGATGGACGAGAGCTACACGCTGGGAGAGAACCTGTTCCTGGCGTGGCAGCGCCAGGCCGGACAACGCTATCTGCCGCTAGCGCGGCGGTTCCTGCTCGACGACACCTATTTTGCACCGCTCGCGGCCGGCCGGAATGTGTTGCCCGATCATCACGCCTACAGCTACGCCAACGCGCTCAACTCCGCGGCGCAGGCCTACATATCGACGGGCAGTCGTATGCATCTCGACGCCGCGCGCAACGGCTTCGCGATGATTGCCGCTCAGAGTTTCGCCACGGGCGGTTGGGGCCCCGAGGAATATTTCCGCAAGCCGGACAGCGATGACCTCTACACGACGCTCACCACGACGCATCGCGGGTTCGAAACGCCCTGCGGAAGCTACGCGCATCTCAAGCTGACACGCTATCTGCTGCGCATCACACGCGACGGCCGCTACGGCGACAGCATCGAACAGGTCTTCCACAACACGGTGCTGGGCGCGAAAAGACTCGAGGACGATGGCCACGCGTTCTATTATTCGGACTACAACTTCAACGGTTCGCGCACGTACTTCCCGGACCGCTGGCCGTGCTGTTCCGGCACCCTGACTCAGGTCACCGCCGACTACCACGTACTGATCTACTTCCGCGACCCGCAGGGCGTGTACGTCAACCTGTACACGCCGTCCACGGGGCGCTGGACGGCGGCCGATGGCACGCGA
>DATJTG010000215.1:0-4378 GCA_035503555.1 Acidobacteriaceae bacterium
CCCCGAAAAACTCCTCCACATCCCGAATATCCTGGGTGATCCGGTACGGCGGCAGGCTCTCGAGGAAAATCCGCCCGTAGCGCTGGCGCTCCAGCCTGGGGTCGAGCAGCATGAGCACGCCGCGGTCGTTGAGGGAGCGGATGAGCCGCCCGAATCCCTGCTTCAGCGTGATCACCGCCGAGGGCACCTGGTACTCGAAGAACGGCTTGCCGCCGGCTTCTTCGATGGCGCGCATCCGCGCCTGCACCACCGGGTCCGTCGGCACCGCGAACGGGAGGCGATCGACGATGACGCAGCTCAGCGCCTCGCCCTGCACGTCGACGCCCTGCCAGAAGCTCGACGTGCCGAAGAGCACCGCGTTCGGCGTCTGGCGAAATTCCTCCAGCAGCGCCTTGCGCGGAGCCGTTCCCTGGAGCAGCAGCGGGTAGCCCACTTCCACGATGAGCCGCTCGTAGAGATCGCGCATCTGCTGGTAGCTGGTGAACAGGCAAAAGGCGCGGCCGCGGGTGATGTCGAGCATGCGCCGGATGCGGCTGGCCGCGGCGTTCTGAAAATCCGGCTCGCGCGGATCGGGCATCTCCGGCGGCAGATAGAGGAGCGCCTGGCGGTCGTAGCGAAAGTGCGACGGCACCACCAGCTCGCGCGTTTCATCGAGGCCCAGCCGCTTGCGGAAATGCGTGAATCCCCCCTGCACCGTGAGCGTGGCCGAGGTGAGCACGATGCTCGGATAATTCTGAAAGAGCAGCTCGCGCAGCAGTTCCGACACGTCGATCGGGGTGGCCTGGAGATGCGTGCTCATCTGCCGCCCGCTGCGCCGCTCCAGCCAGAAGACGGTGTTGCGATCCTCTGACTCCATCAGAAATTTAAGCTGTTCGCGGATCGTGCCGATGCGGCGGGCGAGGGGCGCGGCCGACTCGACCTCGCGGCGTTTCTCCAGCTCGCCTTCCATGCGATGCAGCGCGTTCAGCACACCCAGATACACATCGCCGTGGGTCTCGAGAAACTCCTCGCGATTCGAGAACGGCATGCGCCCTTCGGCGGAGTAGCCGCGCGCGCCGTGCTCGGCCCTGGTGGGCAGCGCGGCGAAAAACAGCCGCGCCCGCTCGCGAATGGTCTGCGCGGCGGAGATGATTTCAGCCTTGAGCGCGCCATCGATGCGCAGAATGGATTCGATATCCCGCGCCAGCTCTTCAAAGCGAACGTTGCTGAGGTTGATGCCGAAGTAGCTCGACGCCACGTCCTCCAGCTCATGCGCCTCGTCGAAGATCACGATGCCGGCCTCGGGCAGCACGCCAACGTCGGGCGCGCCCGCAGCCTGCTGCCGCACCGACAGGTCCGCGAAAAACAGATGGTGATTCACGATGACCACGTCGCTCTCCGCGGCGCGGCGGCGCATCTCCGTGATGAAGCAGCGGCTGTAGTCGGGGCAGGTCTGCCCCAGGCACGCCTCGCTGCGCGCGTCCAGCTTCGCCCACAGCAGCGACGCCTCCGGCAGATCGTCGATCTCGGCGCGATCGCCGGTCTCGGTGGTCTTTTCCCACTCGGCGATGGCCTGGTATTGCGAGATTTCTTCGAGGCCCGACAGGATCGGCTGATTGCGCAGCGCGAAGAGCTTGTGGCGACAAAGATAGTTCGCGCGGCCCTTCATATAACACACGCGGAGCGGGCCGAGCAGCGACTCGAGAAACGGCACGTCCTTGAAGAAAAGTTGCTCCTGGAGATTCTTCGTGCCGGTGGAGATGATCACGCGCTGGCCGGTGGCGGCGCAGTGGCGCAACGCCGGCAGCAGATACGCGAGCGTCTTGCCGGTTCCGGTGCCCGCTTCGACAATCAGGTGGCGATGATCGGTGAAGGCGCGCTCGACCGCCTGCGCCATCTCCAGCTGGCCGCGGCGAAATTCATACGGCAAACTGGAGCGCGCCAGCACTCCGCCCGGCGCGAAAAATTCGTGGAGCGAAGGGAGCGACGAAGCAGGATTCGCGGTGGCGGACACTCCCTTAAGGATAGCTGCTGAGCAAAGCGCCACCGATGTGGAAGGCACGTCCCCAACCCAGCAAAACGTTACCATCGGCAAGGAGCGACGAGCTGCCAGCTCCCCGCTGCGGTTCCGCTGTAGTGGAGCTGCCGGCCGGCGCCTCTACTGTGGCTTCTGATCCGACTGTGGCTGGGTGCTCTGCTGGTTATTCGTCTGGCCGCCGTCATGATCCGGATGCTTCTCGTAGATCGAGTACTGCTTCTCCGGCCGGTTCAGCTTGATCGTGATGTCCTTGGTGTCGTCAGGCAGGTCGTACGCTTCGCCGTAGGTCTGGTAGCCGGTCGCCACCACCTGCACGCGGACCGTGTCGCCCCTGGGGATCACGTTGATGACGGCCTTGCCGTCCTCGTTGGTCTTCAGCTCCAAATTGCCCTGATCCTTGCCGTTCTTGTCGATGGGGTGAAAGACCACGGCGGCGTCCTCGACGGGCTTGCCGTCGGTGGCCTTGACCACCGTCACCGAGATCGTGCACGTGGGCGGCGGCGGCTTGTATTTGCGGCCGCGGCCCTGCTGGGCGTTCAAACCGGGAAGGACGAGCAGCCCGGCCGCCAGAACCGGCAGAGCAAACTGGATACGGCTACGGATCATATTGCACATTTTAGAGCAGAAGAGAGAGAGTTCGGAACAGCTTTGCAGGCTCCGGTGAACCTTTGGAGGGGGAAAACGAGTCTAAACTGGGACCACACGAGGGTCCCGCGCAAGCGGCGGGGCTCTGGAGAAGCCTGCGGTGTTCGCCACCACCCTGCGGGACGCAGGAGATTGGGTTCATCGGATTATCAGCGACTTCATGCCCTTAGGGACGCCCCGCCAGGCGCGCGGAATTCTGTCGCGACTCCTCTGCGCCATGGCACCGGGGTTGATTTTCGCGCCTCTGAGCATGGCTCAGGCCGATTCGCCTCCCAGCGTGGACGCGGCGGCGGTGGTCCGGCGGGCGATCGCCAACCGCTTCGCGGAAGATGCCGAGCACCAACCGATGCGCTTCCTGCTCCACAAGCAGGACGAGCGCCACAATATCGTTCAGCAGATTATTGAAACGCCGCAGGGCGACGTGGCGATGCTGGTGGCGGTGAACGGCGCCGCGCTGAACTCCGGTGGGCAACAGATGGAGCGCGCGCGCCTCGACAATCTCGATGCGAATCCGGCGCTGCAGGAGCATCGGCGGAGACGCGAGCAGGAGGACAAAGACCGCGTTGACAAGCTCATGCACCTGCTGCCGGACGCGTTTCTGTACCACTACGACAGCACCGTGCCCTGCGATGTGACCACGCAGCCGAGGATCGCGGCTCCGGGATTCGCGCTTCCCCCAACCTCAAGCGGCGTGACGGCACAGTGCTACCACATGACTTTCAAGCCAAACCCGAACTTTCAGCCTGATGACATTGAAGCCAAGGTATTTACGGGGATGGCGGGCGAGGTTTGGATCGAAATCTCCGCCGAGCGCCTGTGCAAGCTCCATGCCCATCTGATCGAGGACGTGGACTTCGGCTGGGGCATTGTGGGGCGGCTCAACAAGGGCGGCACGGTGGATTTGGAGCAGACCCAAATCGGTGAAAAAGACTGGGAACTGACGCGCATGAAGCTCAACATGACGGGCCGCGCGCTTCTCTTCAAGCCGCTCAGCTTCAGGATCAATGAGGAGATGGCGGACTTTGCGCCGGTGCAACCGGGGACGGATTACCGCGCGGCGATCAAGCTGCTGGAAGGCAGACGATCCGGGGCGACGCAATAGCCAGGAAGTTCTGCGGAATCTATCGATTAGCTCTGATACTTCCAGTTTCTCTGCTTCCCTTCCGACATCCATTCCACGGCCGTCGCCACGCGCCTGGCGCGCGTCTCTTCGCGCCTGGCCTCGATGATCCACTCGACGTATTCGCGGCGGCAACTGGAGCTGAAGCCCCTGAACACGGCGGCCGCGGCCTTGTTCTTTTTGAGGGCCGCCGTCAGATCCGCGGGAACCTGCGCCTCCGGCTTTGTCTTCTTCACGCGCTCGGCGATGGGGCTGCGGTAGTCGCCGCTGTCCACATTGGCCGCGGTCTGCCGGATCCACGTCAGCATCTGCTTGTCGGCCGGCAGATCCTTCAGGCTCTCCACGCGCTTCAGCGGACCATCGCCGCTGTTGCGGATTTCCTCGGTCAGTCCCTTGTCCCAGAAGCCGAAATGGCAGTGTTCCTTGTAGCCGGCCATGTTCGCGAGGATCGTGCCCTTGTAGGAGAAGAACGGCTGGCTCCACTTGATGGATTCTTCGACGTCGGGACAAGCGCGATGCATCAGCGCGCGCCAGCGCTCCAGAATGGGCTGAGCAAATGGCCTGGCTTTGGCGATGTAGGCGTCAACCTTCGGATT
>DATJTG010000216.1:0-4173 GCA_035503555.1 Acidobacteriaceae bacterium
GATCGCCGACCCCAGCCGGCACACCCTTTTCAACTGCAATATGCTTGCGCTGGTCTGCGATCTGCTCGTGTACGATCCCGCTCCCGATCTCGCGGCCGCGACCCCGCCACCATCGGCGAACGGACCCCTGCGTGGCAATCGCGGTTTCGTCCAGACCGAAAGCCTCGGCAATCGCATTCTGGATGGGACGAACACGACCGGCACACGCGTGACGACCACACTCAACCCCGGCGTCATGGGCAACGATCAACCCGTGACTCAGCTCCGCGAAACGTGGCGTGACGACGCCCTGGCGATCAATCTGCTCTCAATACGCTCCGGACCGCTCATTGGAACCCAGACCTTTACTGTCACCGAACTGGATCCGAATCCACCGGACGCCCAACTCTTCGAGCCGCCCGCGGGGTTTCATATCCGGGATCGCCGCGCGCTCCTGCCTCCCTCGCAGTAATGCCGCGCCGGCGTGATCGACTACCATGCTGGAGATGACCGGCCCAGGAGACACACGCAAGCAAAGTCTGGCGGGGCTGTTGGCCATCGCTTGTCTCGCATCGCTCGCCGCAGCCGCGCAGACCCCGACACCGCCCATCCGCCTCGATCCCGTCAACCCGCATTACTTCCTCTTTCGCGGAAAGACCATCGCCCTGGTCACTAGCGGCGAACACTACGGGGCGGTCATCAACCGTGCATTCGATTACCACCGCTACCTCGCAACCCTAGCCGCTGACGGACTGAATGAAACCCGGATCTTCGGTGGCAGCTACGTCGAGGTACCCGGCCAGTCGTTCGGCATCCTGCGCAACGATCTCGCTCCGGCGCCCGGCGACTTTATCGCGCCCTGGGCGCGCAGCGCGACACCGGGCTATGCCGGCGGCGGCAACAAGTTCGACCTCAACCGCTGGAACCCGGAGTACTTCAGGCGCCTGCACGACTTTCTCGACGAAGCTTCCCGGCTGGGCATCGTGGTGGAGATATCGCTCTTCTCCTCGCAGTACGGCGAGGCGCAGTGGAGCTTGAGCCCTTTCAACGCGCTGAACAACGTCAACGGCACCGAGCTGAGCGACTGGAAGAAGGTCAACACGCTCGACAACGGCAGCATTCTCCACTACCAGGAAGCGTATGTCCGCAAGCTGGTGCACGAGACCGTTGCCTTCGACAACGTGATCTACGAAATTCAGAACGAGCCCTGGTCCGATCGCCCCGTGCCTGCCGGCGTCATCAATCCCTATCTGCCTCCGCCGGCCCGCGATCAGTTTCCCAACACGGTGGACGTTGCCGACCAGCAGTCCCTCAACTGGCAGCTTACGGTCGCCGGATGGATCCTCGACGCGCAGCGCTCGCGGCCCACCAGCCACCTGATCGCCGAATGCTACGCCAATTTCCGCACGCCCACGCAGAAGATTCTGCAGGAAGTGCAGATCGTCAATTTCCACTATGCCTGGCCGGAGGCGGTGACATGGAATTACGGCCTCGACAAAGCCATCGCCTATGACGAAACCGGATTCCTCGGGCCGGAGGACGCCGCCTATCGCCGTCAGGCATGGAACTTCATGATGAGCGGGGGCAGTGCCTTCGATGCACTGGATTACTCCTTCAGTCCGGGCCACGAAGACGGTACCGATACCGCGCCCAACGGTCCGGGCGGCGGAAGTCCGGCCCTGCGGCGGCAACTGGGCATCCTGAGCGAGTTCCTGCACGGCCTGCCGCTCGAGCATATGCGGCCCGATGCGCAAACATTCGTCTGGGCGTCTCCGGCAGTCGCTCGCGCCCTCTCCTGGCCCGGCCACGTCTGGGCCGCCTATCTTGACGGCCGCGGGCCTGCCGTTACAAGCTTTTCATTGCCGGCCGGCCATTACGCCATCCGGTGGATCAGCGTGGTCGACGGCGCGGTCGTGGCGCACGAGCAGCTCAGCTCTCCCGGCGGCAACGCCTCGGTGGTGTCGCCGGCGTTCGAGGACGGCATCGCACTGCGTCTGGAGAGGACCGGCCCCTGAAACCGGCGGCCTCAGGCAGCTGAATGGATTGCCAATAAATCTCTAAACCGCACCCTCACGCAGCTGAAACTGGGCAACGAGCGTTTCGAGTTTGGCAGCCAGCGATGACAGGCTCACGCAGGACTCCGCGCTGCGCCTCGCCTCGCTGGCCGTCATCTCTTCGAGCTGCGCCATGCGATCCACGCTTTCGCGAATCAGCGTCGCGCTCATCGCCTGTTCCGTGGCTGCGCCTGCAATCTGCACAATCATACCTCCGGCCTGGCGGGCCATCTCGGTAATGCGGCTGAGGTGGTCCCCGGTCGCGGTCGCCAGGCGGCTTTCTTCGCCGGCCGCGTTGCGGTTCTGCGATATGGCTTCCACCGTACGCCGCGTCTCGCGCTGGATCGAACTCACCACATCGCTGATTTCGCCCGTCGCCGTGCGAGTGCGCTCCGCCAGGCGGCGTACTTCTCCGGCAACCACCGCAAAACCTCGCCCCGATTCTCCGGCACGCGCCGCTTCGATGGCGGCGTTCAGCGCCAGCAGGTTGGTCTGCTCGGCAATGCCGTCGATGATGGAGATGGCACGTCCAATCTTTCCGGACTGCGAGTCCAGATCGGCGATCTGGCGCGCCGTGCCTTCGACGGCCGCAGCCAGATTCTGCATGCTCGAAGAGTTCTGCTCCGCGGCCAGGTGACCGGCGTGGGACAGCTCCACCGTCTGCTGCGCCGCACTTGCCGCGGCGCCGGAGCTTTCCGATATTTGGCGGATGGTCTCCGACATCCGTTCCACCGCCTGCACCACCTGACTGGTCTGCGCCGACTCTTCCGCCGATGCCCTGGCCTGCGCCGCCGCCGAAGCCGCAATCTCCGCGGTGTCTTTTGTCAGGATGGAGGATACCTCGGCCACTTCAACCAGCGTGGACCGGATGCGGAGAACAAAGTTGTCAAACGCTGCGGCCAGCCTTCCGATTTCGTCCCTTCGCCGCGCGCCCAGCAGGGTGTTCAGGTCGGCGTTCTCCAGATGATCCCCAAGGTTCTGCACAGGGACCAGCACCAGACTGCGGAGAATAATCCAGAGAACAAAGACCAGCAGGGACGCAATCGCGAGAGTGCACGCCGCCAGAAGAACCTTCATGTGCAGCAGACGGCCCGATACGTCGGCGGCCGGCCACGCGGTGACCAGGCGATAATGCCAGGCACTGAAGTCGCTCCACGTCGCGCTCCAGCCGTCCGCCTTACCATGGATCACGGAATGGACAAAACCGTCGCTTAGCCCTGCGGGTCCAAAGACCACGCTGCCGTCGTCGCGCAGCAGCAATAAGAAACCGTGGTCCAGAATCTGCGCCCGAGCCAGATAATTGTGCAGGCTGCCTAATGCGGAGAGCTGATAGCCCGCGTACCAGATTCCGATGACCTCGCCCCGGCGGTCGCGCATGGGCTCATATGCCGTCATATACGGCGTGCCGAGGATGTCGACGACGCCATAGAAGGCATGGCCGCTGCTGATCGCCGCAAACGCTCTGCCTTTCGGATCGAGAACCGTTCCGACGGCGCGGCTGCCGTCCGGCTTCAGAACGTTTGTCGAAACGCGCACGAAGCGATCGCCGCTGCGAACAAACAGCGTAGCGGTGCTGCCCATCGTAGCCCGGATGCGATCCACCAGCTCAAAATTGCCTGCCACCGATGTCTTGCCCAGGCGCAGATCGGGCACCGTCTGCGAGCCCAGCCGAACAGAAGGCCCCAGCGACGGCTCGCCCACGCGCACGCCTTCTGCGATCAGCACTCGAATCGACGACCGCACGCTGTCGGAGCTGAGACCGTCGACCGTCTTCAGTGCGTCCAGCACACGTTCTGTCTGCTCGGAAACCTGCTGCGCCGCCGTTGCCCGCACCTCGGTTTCGAGCATATGGGCAAACAGAGCTCCCAAAACCGCCATCATCGCCATCACCACCGCAAGGACAGGCAGCAGGACTCGGAAAACAAGGCTTACCCGTACGTTCCGCATAGTCAATGCGGTTATCGGCACAGGCCGGGGATGCGTGAGGGGAGAAGGAAAAAGAGATCACACCTGCGGCAGCACCAGCTCGTCCAGCTCCAGAAACTGGCGCAGAATTTCGTCCTTGGACTGCTTCATCTCTTCCACGGTGCCGAAGAATGCCGCCCTGCCCTGGTTCAGGAAGAGCACGCGATCGGCGAGC
>DATJTG010000217.1:0-9390 GCA_035503555.1 Acidobacteriaceae bacterium
GACAGGACCAGCAACAGAATGGCGGTGATGGAGCAGCCGCGAACCAGCTTTCTCGTGTTGGCATGAGATTCCTGTATCAGGCACACAGCGATTTCTCCTTTTAGTCGGTGAAGTGATACCAGGCCATGAAGGCCAGCTTGACGACGGCCATCGCCAGCAAGACGGAGAACATCCCCCAGTCCCAGACGCGATAGCGAATCCAGCGGTACTCGAAGAATCCGAGCGCCACCAGAGCACCGGCCATGCCCCCGAAGCTGGTGGAACGCCAGCGGTGGGCGAGGAAGCGCTCGTCGACTGTGACGCCCAGCAGCGGAATTCTCATGGTTTCTTCTCCAGGGAAAAAAGGTGATCGACGGGACAGTGGAAAGCGCGGGCGAGCAGCAACGCCAGCGGCAGGCTGGGAACGTAGCGGTCGCGCTCGATGGAATTAATGCTCTGACGCGAGACCCCCACGGCGGCCGCCAGTTCCTCCTGAGTCCAGTTGCGGGCCAGGCGAAGCTCTCGGACGCGATTGTGGACGATGGGATCCATGTAAAGCTTGCTTGTCATGGACAAGGTAGCAGGGGCATGGACTCGTGTCAAGCTTACTTTACATAGTTAAATGGGGCTGCTCTGGCGCGCAAAAAGAAGCGGAGCCACGAGGGCTCCGCGCAATTGCCGAGGAGGATTCGGCAGGGCAAATCAGTAAAGGTGGAAATTGACGTCAACCACAAGGCGCACCGGCACGGGATGCCCCTGATACATAGCCGGCCTGAATTTGTACTGACGAACCGCATCGATGGCCTTCTGATCCAGACCCATGCCAAGGTGCCTGACCACCTGGATGTTTTCCGGATTGCCGTACGAGTCGACGATGAGCTGGATGGCAACGACACCCTGCAGGCGCGCGGCGCGTGCCTGATCGGTGAATTCCGGCTCGACGGAGTGAATGAGTTCGGGAGCGCTGACTCCGGCGCCGACGCTCATGACGCCGCCGCCATAGCCGCCGCCGCTGCCGGGTCCAACGCCGCCGCCGATACCGCTGCCGATGCCTCCGCCCATGCCGGCGCCGAATCCGGAGCCGCCGCCGT
This sequence comes from Acidobacteriaceae bacterium, assembly GCA_035503555.1. Classification (GTDB taxonomy): domain Bacteria; phylum Acidobacteriota; class Terriglobia; order Terriglobales; family Acidobacteriaceae; genus Palsa-343. The sequence continues at coordinate 1,071 of DATJTG010000217.1, forward strand.
CGCCCTGGGAGGCCATGGCCACCTGCGGGGATTGCGGCATGCCAAGGTTCGGCATGTTGTTATCGGGCATGTTGATGCGCTGCGGCATGACGATCGAAGGCTGCGCCGCGAGCTTGGGATGATCGATGTGGATGATCTGCGGCGCCATCACGCGCAGCTTCTCAACCGGAGGCAGATGTCCTTTGGTGGGCTCGACGACCTGATGCGCGCCGCCGCCACCGCCGCCGCCCATGACTTTCGGCGCCGGCGCGGTGACCGGCGGGATATAAGGCTGAAAAGTGATTGGCGTGATGGTGTGGTGCGGAACAATCACCTGGGGGTGCGGCATGAGGCTGACCCACAGGATAGCCACGACGATCAGCACATGCATGGTGAAGGCGATCACGCTCGAAGTTGCATCGCGGCGATTGGCGAGAGGATCGGCGACCGCGACCGGGCGTGAGGTAAGTTTCAGCGGAGGAAGCTTCTGCGGAAAGAGAGCATCCCTGAGGTTGCCCCAGATTCCGGTCCACACCGATTCATCGGGCACTGCCTGTCCGAAGACAAAGGGCCTCGGGCAGAGGTAGAGACCATGGTTCGGGTCGGACGGCACCTGCGCGTCGTCAGTATCGAATTGGGGAGCTTTTAACACGGCATAGCCCATAACCAAATTTGCCGGGAGGCAGAAACGCCCGGCACCTCCTTCGTTGTGAAAACAACAGTTGGTTCCAGAGAAGCCGGTGTTTGCCTTTTCGGTCTGACCTGTTCTCTGCGATCAATTGTTGGAAGCTACCAGATGCCCTTATCGCTGCCAGTGATTTTTTGACCGACTGCCGCGGCGGTTGCCAGCCACGGCAGCAGACCGAGCCGGGCGCTGCTGTGCAATTCGCGCCTGCGCAGCATGCCGGCCAGTTGCATGCGATAAAGGCGAGCGGACTGCGGAAGAATCGGAATCCGCAGAAAATCTCCGCTGAAGTACACCAGGCTACCGCCGAATGGTGCCGAGCGGGTGACCATGGCAGGCAATCCGAGGTCTGTGCCCCGATATTGCCGGACGTAATCGGAAACGATGACGAGATAGGTGGCTACACCTTCCCAGATGCCGGCCTCTTGCGCGGTGCGCTGCAGGTCGTCGTAATCCACCGCGCCGGAAGCGACCAACTCGGCCGAGTCCACGATGTCGCAGAGCCGGAAGTAAAAGTGCCGGTACATACGCTGGAGAGTGGAGACCATCAGACGATCGGTAGGCGAGGCCACGCGAAAGCCGCGGCCGCCCCGCTCCACCGCGCGGGCGCGCCCCGGGATCCGCGAGGAGAAACCAACGTGTTCGCCGGTCTGGCCGAGGCGCCCGGCGTGGACTTCCACAGCTTCGGGCAGACCCGGGAGATTGAAATTCCATTTGCCGGCGAGCCGGTCGCCCCAGCTGCGCGCGGCGAGCTTCGCCCCGAAGCGCCGGCGCATGAGTTCGCACACGCGCGCGCCCGATGCGTTGGTGTAAAGATCGAGATCGCTGCCGAGATCGGGCCAGTGATCGAGCGACTTGATGACGGTCACATCGAGGCCTTCACGATCGAAGGCGGAGCAGATGGCGCCGAGGCGCTCCACGGCTTTGGCGATGCGGGCGCGTTCGGCTTCGACGGCGGTTGCGACCCACTCCGCACGGCCGCGCTCGTGGGCGGCCAGCAGGATCCCGGAGATGATTTCGAAGCCGCGCACAATGACGTGGTTGGAACTGGCAAGCGCTGCGAGAGCTTCGAAATCCTCGCGGCTCATGCCGGCCAGCTCCGCAGGAGCGGGGAGTATGACAGCTCTCCCGGCTCCGCTGCGAGCCAGCAGCAGGCGGGATAACAGTGCCATCATCGACTCATTCGCCACTTGAGACCTCTGCGATTTCAACATAGTGCACATCCAGGGCAGTAATTTGTCAGTTAATCCTGAGGATTGTCGTTCTGGTTCTTATTTTGATTTGGATGCTGTTGTGCGGGTGGCGTCAGCGACTGGCCGTTGCGCGGAATCAGCACAACGGGGCCGGGCTGCCCCCGCCGGTTTTGGGTGTAGGCGCCGAGCGCCGTATCGACCTGATCGTTGCTTTCCGAGGCGACGACAGTGAGCGGCTGTCCTTCCGCAGTGGGCCGCGTCGCCAGACCCACACGCGTGCCGGAGTCGCCGGCCCTGCGCGCCTGCGCGTAGTAAAACTGTGCGGACTCGAGGTCGCCGGCTCGCTCGGCCACATAGCCGCGATTATTCAGCGAGAAGGCGCTGCCGGGATCGAGCCGGTAGGCATCGAGGAAATCCGTACGGGCCGCGTCCCAGTCATTCTGGTTCACGGCGGAAACACCGCGGAGCGTCAGCATGCGGGCGCGCGCCAGGCTCAGATCCATGGTGCGCATGCGCCTGCGCAGCGTAGCCGCTGCGTCGGCCGCTGCCTGGCTCACCGGCCGTCCGCGCCATTTGCGGTCGAGGCTGACGACGATCGGTTCTTTCGAGCCCACCGCCGCGGCATCGTCGTAGTAGCGCAGTGCGGCGTCGAAGTCGCCCAGAGTCTCCTCGGTCACGCCAAGATTGTTCAGCGTGTAAGGATTCTGCGGATCGCTGGGGAGCAGGTGCTTCAGCAGAGCCTCCGCCTCGAAAGGTCGGTCCTGCTCGAGCAGCAGGATGGCCTGCACATTCCCGAGATTGATGCGCATCGGCAGGTTGCGGACCGTATCGACGGCATCCATCATTGGCTTGCCCCGCAATTGCTTATCGGTGCTGATGTCGATGATGGCGCCGCAGCTCTGCTCAGCGGCGAGCCGATAGAAGCGGTCGGCGCTTTCGAGATTGCCGCGCAGCTCTGAGATATAGCCGAGATTATTCAGCGTGAACGGATCGGCCGGATCGTAAAGATAAGCCTTATAAAAGATCGACTCGGCCTTCTCGTAATCGCGCTTGCGGATAGCCCCTACGCCCTCGCGATTGAGACGCTGCACGGGTGTGAGCTTGCTGTGCCGGGGAATGGTGATGCGCAGATCGCGGGCGGAAGCCGGCGGACACAGCGCGCTCGCAGTGAGCCCGATGAGAAGCAGCAACCCGAACCGTGGCCGAATGAAGAACATGGGGGATGAGATCATTCGCCCGCCATGGCCTGCGCCTTTCTGGCTGTTCGGGCATACACGTTGGATGCGAACGCACCGGATGTGTTGCCGCCCCGCGTGCAAAAACCACTGCGCGACACGTCCCCGAGGCCACCGCACAGAAGTAGTCATCATCTTATGGGATGCCGATCATGCGCTCAGGCAAGGTACGCAAAATGGTTCGAATTCTCGCTCTGGTCATGTTGACGAGCATGGCCTTTGGTCAGTCGCCTTCTCCTCAGTCCACTGCCACCCAGTCCACTCCCGCAGATGCAGGAGCGGTGGCCGCGCCGCAGCCGTCCGCAGGTCTGGGCGAGCTGCCTGCACCGCCGCCGGGCAAAAGCACGGTGATCGGGGGCGAGATTCGCGCCATCAATCCGGTGCTGGACGAAATCACGCTGAAGGTTTTCGGCGGCCAATCGATGAAGATCCTCTTCGACGAGAGGACGAAAGTCTACGTCAACGGCAAGCGGATTCCGGTGCTCGATCTGCGGCCTTCAGAGCACGCCTCAGTGGAAACGACGCTGGACGGCACGAAGGTGTTCGCACTGCGGATTCATATGCTGACGCAGTTGCCGGAGGGCGACGCGCGCGGGCAGGTGATCAGTTATGACTCCGGCAATGGCCGGCTGCGAATCAGTTCGACTCTGTCGCAGAGGATGGTTACATTAACGGTTCCTCCCAACACGCCCGTGGTGCGCACCGGGCAGACAGCGTTTACCAGCGGGGGCGGAGGCGCAGCGGACCTGACCCCGGGCGCGCTGATCGATGTGAAGTTCGAGGGCAACGGACAGGGCGCGGGCGTGGCAACGCACATCGACGTGCTGGCCACAAACGGGGCAACATTTGTCTTCAGCGGTGTGTTGACCTACTTCGATATCGGTGCGGGGCGCCTGACGATCGACGATCCGCGCGACAACCAGACCTATGAGGTCTACTTCGATCCCGCCCAGTTTTCGCAGAGCAGCCAGCTTCACCAGGGATCGCACCTGCAGGTGACGGCGAGCTTTAACGGGAGCCGTTACACGGCTACGGCGATTACCATCGAGTAGATGGGATCGGCAAGCAGACGGGCATTCCTGAAACTTTGCGCGGCCTCGGCTTCGGCTTTGGCCTTCGCGCGAGCGGCTTCCGGCGGAGAGAAGGCAGCCTCCGCACGCACGCCTGCGACACTCGACCGATACCTCGATCCGCTGCCCATCCCTCCCCGCCACTCGCCTCAGGGCAAACGCGGCGACGCGATCCTCTACCGCGTGCGGATGATGGAATTCGAGCGGTCGCTGCACTCCCAGCTTCCACCGGCGCGGCTGTGGGGATATGAGGGGCATTATCCGGGGCCGATTTTTGAAACGATGCGCGGCCAGCCGATCGAGGTGGAGTGGCGCAACGAGCTGCCGGTTCAGCACCTCTTCCCTGTCGACACGCACATTCACGGAGCCATGGCGCCGGCGCCGGCAGTGCGGACCGTGCCGCACCTCCACGGCTCGCGTACGGATTCCATCAGCGACGGATTGCCCGAGAAGTGGTTTACGCCGGGTCAGTCCGTAATCTTTCGCTATCCCAACGATCAGCAGGCCGCGCCGCTCTGGTATCACGATCACGCGCTGGGAATCACGCGGCTGAATGTGTATGCGGGACTGTCGGGATTTTACTTTCTGCGCGACGCGCGCGAGCTGAGCCTGAACCTGCCCGCGGGCGACTACGAGATCCCGCTGGTGGTGCAGGACCGCACGCTCGACGAGCAAGGCCAGCTTGCCTACACGCCGAGCTGGGATGACGGAACGGATGTGCCGATCGGCAGGTGGGGCCCGCAGTTCTTCGGGGCGCTGCCGGTGGTGAACGGAACCGTCTATCCATATCTGGAAGTTGAGCCGCGAATGTACCGGCTGCGGGTGCTGAACGCGGCAAACTCCCGGTTCTTTCGGCTGTATCTGAATCTCGCGAAGAGTGCGACGGATATTCCCGCGCTGGTGCGCTTTCAGCAGATCGGCAGCGACGGTGGACTGCTGGCTGCGCCGGTGCCGACGCTGAAGCTGCTGCTGGGCCCGGCCGAGCGGGCGGATCTCGTGGCCGACTTCACGGGACTCGAAGGGCGCACGGTTACGCTCTCGAACGACGCCGCCGCGCCGTATCCGGGATGGACGCTGATGCACCAACTGCATCCGCCGCTGAACGAGCTGATGCAGTTCCGGGTCACGCGCCCGCTCGCCGCAGCCAGCGCATACAGCATGCCGCCCGCGATGGCATTATCGCGCTACGATCCGGCGCAGTCCGTGAGGACCCGAGACTTCGTGCTCACCGACACGATGGATGCTCAGGGACGGTCGCTGGGAATGTTCATCAACGGAAAGGGCTACGACGCGCCGACGACAGAGCTTCCGAAACTGGGAACCCAGGAGACGTGGCGGTTTATCAATACGACCGACGACTCGCACCCGATGCACCTGCACCTGGTGCAGTATCAAATTCTGTCGCGGCAGGGTTTCAGTCCAACGGCGTTTACGCAGGGAAAGCTGCAGCTGGAAGGAAATCCGCGACCGCCGGCGCCGCATGAGGCGGGATGGAAAGACACGGCAGTTGTGGATCCCTATGAGGTGCTGACCATCCTGGTGCGTTTTGAAGGCTACACGGGCAAGTATGTCTTCCACTGCCACATGGCCGAGCACGAAGACCACGACATGATGCGGCCGTTCGTGGTGGTGGCCGGCGATTCCGCGAAGGAACCGCCGGCGCCCGCCGGTTAGTTTGGTGCAAAGTTCGATGGCGTGCAGGAGTTCTCTCCAACTCCCGACTGCATGGACACAGGCGTCGGCGGAGTCGGCGGCGTGGACCACGGGACGTTCGTGAAGTCGAAGAAGTCAAGGAGATTCGGCTGCGCAGCGTCACGCGCGGTCAGGTGCGCATTGGGACCGATGAATCGGTTCTCGACGAACTTGATGATCGCCGTGTGGTCCATAGGGATATGGGAGACATAGTGCGCCCGAGTAAAGGGCGAGATCACCATGTTGGGCAGACGGAAGCCAAGCTGCGCCGCGAAACCGTTGACCGCAGCCGCATCACTGGGGTTCGTGCCAGGATCGCCGGATTGCAGGTCGCAGTGGGTCGTCGGCACTCCGTTGGGCGCGGGGCACGGATTATAGCTGTCGGGATTGACGGCAATTGAGGATATATCCGGATAATCGGAGACGGGCGTGGTGCCCACCGTCGATAAGGTGAAGTCATTCGAGTGTCCCGGCACCGGAGGCACGTGGTCGAACGGTCCACCACCTTCGTCGTAAGACCAGAAGAAGACCGAATCGTGCCACGATGAGCTGGTCATGAGGGCGTTGACGATATCGGCCGTCTCCTGCTGGCCGTAGAGAATCGGCTGTTGGGAGCCGGGGTGCTCGTCGTTCTGGCCGTAGCCGGCTTCGATAAAGGCAAAGCTGGGCAAGGTGCCGTTCTTGAGATCGGTATAGTACTGCGAGAGCGGCGCGATGTGGTTGGGGTCGATGCAGAAAGAATCCGTGGGGTCGCCAACGACGCTCGACGGCTGCGTGGAGCCTGTGCAGGGGGCCTTACTGGGATTCTCGTAGAGATACTGGTACGAGTAAGTCAGATAGGTGAAGTCCGTAGCCGGATATTCATCGCTGGGACTGGTGCCGCAGTCGTCCTCGTCGAGGCAGCCTTCCTGGGTCACCGTGTAGTAGATCTTCCAGGAGACATTGTTCTGATCGAGCTCTTCGAAGATGTTGTCGATGTCGAGCTGCGGCAGGTGATCGTCGTTGCCGGGATCGAAGGCCAGACCCTGGGTTGTTCCGCCGGTGAAGGTGGCGATGCGATTGGGAATGCTCTTGCTCGACAGCGGAGAGAACCAGCGGTCGGAGAGCGCGAACTGCGACGCCATGTAGTAGTAGTAATTCAGGAAGGTCTGATCGTAGTAGCCCATGGCGCGCTGCCCGTTGAAGTCGGTGAAGCTGCCCGCGCACTGGCCCGTGCCATCGTTGCAGTTGGTCGCATAAGCTGCGGCAACGTGCACAAAGCCATCCATCTCGATGGGACGAGATGTGGTGAAATCCCACTCGCTGACGTCGCCATAGCTCTCCAGCCAGGAAGAGGTGTCGTCGTCGATGCAGGTGCTGGTGAACTTGAAGAGCGGGTAGACAGTGCCGGAATCGGTGGAATTGCTGAAGGGCCTCAGATTGTTGTTGTTGTCGGTGATGCCGTCGACCAGGTATTGATTTCCGTCGGCGCCTTTGTCCCAGCCATTGGCTTCCTTATAGGGATTCAGCATGCCGAAGTAGTTATCGAAGGTGTGATTCTCCTGCAGCATGAAGATCACGTGGTCGACGTCGCTGAGGCTGCCGGCGGCCACAATGGTGACGGTGGTCTGCGCCGTCGCCGAGCCGCCGCCCGAGCCGGTCGCTGTGGCCGTGTAAGTGGTGGTCGAGGTCGGGGTCACGCTCTGCGTTCCGCCCGTGGAAGACAGCGTATAGTTCGTGCCGTCGCTGCCGCTCACCGTGACAGTGGTGGCGTTGGTGGCGGTAACCGTAAGCGTGGATGAGTTACCGGATACGATCGAAGACGGATTCGACGTGATAGTCACGGTCGGCGACCCCGCAGCCTGCACCGTGACGGTGACATTGGCGGTCACGCTGCCGCTGGCGCCGGTAGCGGTTGCGGTGTAGGTTGTGGTCGCGGTGGGAGTGACCGTCTGCGTGCCTCCGTTTTCGCTCAGCGTGTAGTTGCTGCCGTCGGTGCCGGAGACGGTAACGCTGGTGGCATTGGTGGCCACTACAGTCAGCGTTGAGGACTGGCCGGAGGAGATAGTGGTTGGGTTGGCGGTGATATTGACGGTGACCTGGGTGGAAGTCGATGAGCTGACCGTCACCACCGCCGTGGCCGTCACGGAGGTCCCTCCTGAGCCAGTGGCCGTTGCCGTGTAGGTGGTGGTCGTGGTCGGGCTCACGGTCTGTGTACCGCCGGTTGCCGCGATCGTATAGCTGCTGCCATCTGTGCCGGTGACAGTTACAGTGGTTGCGTTGGTCGCGGCTACCGTCAGCGTCGAAGACTGGCCCGCAGTGATGGTCGTGGGATTGGCGGTGATCGTCACCGTCGGGGCGGATACCGCATTCACGGTGACGGTGGTGGCCGCCGAGGCTTGTCCCGCCGGCCCGGCTGCAACGACCGTGTAGGTGGTGGTGCTGGTGGGCGTCACTGTCTGAGTGCCGCCGCCGGACTGCAGCGTG
>DATJTG010000218.1:0-20587 GCA_035503555.1 Acidobacteriaceae bacterium
CCGCCGGAAAGATGGCGTTACTCATTTCGCACCGCTTCTCAACGGTGCGCATGGCCGACCGCATCGTAGTACTCGCCGGCGGGCGTCTCGTCGAGGAAGGCACGCATCAGCAGCTGATGGCTCTGGGCGGCCGCTACGCCGAAATGTTCGAGATGCAGGCAGCCAGCTATCGATAATTCCGAGGCCAGGATGACAGAGAACGTGACCATGATTAACGAGCAGCGCATGCGCGAGGCAGGTCTCTCGCCGGAAGCGCTGCGCGCGGCCGCGCGCGAAGACGCGCACCGCTGGAGCACGATGCGGCCCGGCCAGGAGAAGCATCCCCTCCAGGGACGCGCCGACTGGGCTCAGCAGAGCCTGGATGACCTGACCGCCAACCTCGACGCGCTACCCACCGAGGGCTGGCCCGGCGCCGAGCCGCTGCTCGAGATCCGCGAGAACCCGCGCATGATGCGATCCGCCCTGGGCGAGCTGCGTTCCGTGCGGCGCAAGCTGCAGCGGCTGCCCTGCGCAGCCCGGGGCCACGAGATCGAGCCGCGCGCCGCTGCCGTAGCCTCGGCCTATCTGGCGGCCAGCCGCGGCATCTGGAACGCCGACGCTCTGCGCATCTACCTTGCCGAGCTGCAGCAGGCCGAGCCGCTGCTGCTCGATGAGCTGTGGGTCCTTCCGGTCATGCTGCGCTTCGTGCTGCTCGAGCTGATTCTGCAGCAGGCCGAAGAGCGCTACGCCGCGCTCAACCTCACGGACAGCCGGCCGCAGTTCACCGGCCCGGCCGCCGACAGCGACTTTGCGAAACTGATGACCGCGCGCATCCTCTCCCTGCGCGAGATCGCCTACGTCGACTGGTACTTCGTCATGGAGCCGCTGGTGGTTTTCGACGCGATCCTGCGCGAAGACCCGGCGATGGCCTACTCGAAGATGGACTTCGACAGCCGTGAAGTCTATCGCAAGCAGGTGGCCCGCATTGCCCGCTATGCCGATTGCTCGGAAACTGAAGTGGCGCGTGCCGCCATCGAGCTGGCGCATACGGCGCAGCAGCGTCCCGTCACCGACGGCCGCGTTTACCTCCGGCGCGCCCACGTCGGCTATTACCTCATCGACAAGGGGTTCGCCGAGCTGAAGGCGCGAATCGGCTACCACCCAGGGATCATCGACCGCCTGCGCGATTCGGTCCGCCAGCACGCCGATGACTACTTCATCGGCGGCGTTGAAGTCCTCACCCTTCTCATCGTGACCGCATTTCTCCTGCCCCTGGTCCCGAATCATCCGCTCATCGGCGGCCTCACCATTGCCGTGCTCATGCTGCTCATTCCTGCAACCCAGGGCGCCACCGACCTGATGAACAACTTCATCTCGACGCTCTATCGCCCGTTGCCGCTGCCCAAGCTCGACTTCTCCAAGGGCATTCCCGTCGAGTACACCACGCTGGTCGTCGTGCCGACTCTGCTGCTGAACGAAAAGCAGGTGCGGACCCTGGTGCAGGAGCTGGAGGTCCGCTGCCTCGCCAATCCAGACCCCAATCTGCATTTCGGTCTGCTCACCGATCTGCCCGACTCCGTTGCCCGCCCCCGCGAAAACGACAGCGATCCGCTCGTCGACCTCGCGGAGCACCTCATCAACGACCTCAACTGGCGCTACCGCGATCAGCACCGCACCGGCCGCTTCGTGCTGCTGCACCGGCGCCGCATCTTCAACGCGCGTCAGGGCGTGTGGATGGGCTGGGAGCGCAAGCGCGGCAAGCTCCTCGACCTGAACAAATACCTGATGCACGAATTCGACGCTTTCCCCGTCAAGGCCGGCGACGTGAACATGCTGCATCGCGTGAAGTACATCATCACGCTCGATTCCGACACGCAACTGCCGCGGGGCACTGCGCACGCGATGGTCGGCGCCATGGCCCATCCCCTGAACCGTGCCGTCATCGATCCCAGGTGGCGCATCGTGCGCGAGGGCTACGGCATCCTGCAGCCGCGCGTCGGCGTCAGCGTCAGTTCCGCCACGCGCTCGCGCATGGCCTCTATCTACTCCGGCCAGACCGGCTTTGACATCTACACGCGCGCAATCTCCGACGTCTATCAGGATCTTTACGGTGAAGGCAGCTTCACCGGCAAAGGCATCTATGAAGTCTCCACGCTCCACACCGTGCTCGAGAAGCGCTTCCCGCGTAATTCCCTGCTCAGCCACGATCTGATCGAAGGCGCGTACGCGCGCGCCGGCCTGGCCACCGACGTCGAGGTCATCGACGATTACCCCTCGCATTACAGCGCCTACAATCGCCGCAAGCACCGCTGGGTGCGCGGTGACTGGCAGATCGCTCAGTGGATGTTCACGCACGTCCCCGACGAGTCGGGCAAGTTTGTCCGCAACCCCATTACCACCATTTCCCGGTGGAAGATTCTCGACAACCTGCGCCGTTCGCTCGTCGAGCCCATGACCATGGTTCTTCTGGTCGCGGGCTGGCTCGGCCTGCCCGGCGGCCCGCTCTACTGGACGCTCGTCACTCTGTTCCTCCTCTTTTTCCCGCCCGTCGTCCAGCTCGTCTTCGGCTTCGCCCGCGCTGCGAGCAGCGAACAGGAAGGCGCGACCCGCAAAGTTCTGATCGGCTTCCAGCAGTCGCTCGCCACGACCCTGCTCACGCTCGCCTTTCTGCCCCATCAGACCATGCTCGCCATCGACGCCATCGTGCGCGCGCTGGTTCGCGGCTTTATCACCGGTGAGCGCCTGCTCGAGTGGGAAACCGCGGCCGAAGCGGAATCCGAGACGCGCCGCATCTCCACCATCGACCGCTATCTCAGCCTCACGCCTGCCGTCGCCGTGCTGCTCGCGCTTGCTGTCGCCATTTTTCATCCCATCGCCCTGCTGGTCGCCGCGCCCATTTTGATTCTCTGGGGATTTGAGCGCGATCTCACCGTCTGGCTCAACAAGCCGGCCCGCGAGCCGCAGCGCGCTCTTCGCCGCGAAGATGAGTTCTTCCTGCGTGAATACGCGCTCCGCGTGTGGCGCTTCTTCTACGAGTTCGGCGGAGCGCGCCACAACTATCTCATCCCCGATAATGTCGAAGAGGACGGAATTTTCGAAGCCGCTCGCGTCTCTCCCACCAACCTCGGCCTGCTCTTCAACGCGCGCCAGGCAGCCTGCGAGTTCGGCTTCCTCACTGCGCCCGAATATGCCGATCTGATGGAGCGCAGCTACGCGACCGTCGCCAGGCTGCCCATGCACCGCGGCCATCTCTACAACTGGTATACGACCGACACGCTGGAACCGCTCGCGCCCATCACCGTCTCCTCCGTCGACAGCGGCAACTTCGTCGCGTCGCTGTATACGGTGCGCACCGGAACGCTGGGCCTCCTGAAGCGTCCGCTGCTGGAGACGCGCCTCTTCAGCGGCCTCTGCACGCATCTCCGGCTGCTGGAATCGTTCGCGAACACGCCGCATCCGATGCCGGAACTGCGCGTGCCGAATCGCGCGTCCAGTCTGGATGCGTGGTTGCGCTGGCTCTTCGAGCCGCAGACGCAAAACGCGTTCGCCGACGCGCCCCCGGCCAACGAGCCTTCGCTCGATGAACCGCACTGGTGGAAACATGAGACGCGGCAGCGCATCGCTGCGATCACCGAACTGGTCCGCGCCTACATGCCCTGGCTCCATCCCGACTACACGCCAATTCGCAAGATGCTGCTCGATCCCGTCGCCCGCGACGGCTCCAGCGAAGCCGAAACGCCCGCGCAGAACCTGCAGCCCCCGCTGGGCGAGGCCGCGGAGTTTGCGGCAGCCATGGAAAAGCGCCTGTCCGGACCCCACCTCATGCCTGAAACTGCGGAACTGGCCGCGCTCCTCGAGCGCCTCCACGGCGAGTTGCCCGCAGCGCGGGAGCGCCTGGCGCAACTGACCGACCGGCTGCGCGCCATTTCCAGCGAGGCGGGACGCCTTGCCGACGAGACCCAGTTCGAGTTCCTGGTGAACAAAGACCGGCTGCTCCTCTCCATCGGCTACGAGCTGGCGACGAACAAAGTCCACTGGGCCTGCTACGACATGCTTGCGTCGGAAGCCCGCATCGCGACCTACATTGCCGTCGCGCGCGGAGAGTTGAGCCAGCAGGGATGGTTCAAAATGAGCCGCGTCCACACCTCGGCCTACGGCCGCTCGGTGCTGCTCTCGTGGACGGGCACCATGTTCGAGTACCTCATGCCGGCGCTCTGGATGCGCAGCTATCCCGACACGCTGATCTCGCGCTCGATTCTCGGCGCCGTCGAGATTCAGCGCGCCTTTGGGCGCGAGCACGGCATCCCGTGGGGCATTTCCGAGTCGGGCTTCGCCGCCAAAACCGACCAAGGCCACTACCACTACCAGGCCTTCGGCATTCCCCAGGTCGCTTTGAAGTGGGACGCGACCGCCGGCCCCGTCGTCTCGCCGTACTCAACCTTCCTCGCGCTGAGCGTCGATCCGCCGGCCGCCATCGAGAACCTCCGCGGCATGGCCAACAAAGGCTGGACCGGACCGTGGGGCTTCTACGAAGCCGTCGACTTTACCGCCGGCCGCAACAAGCCCGAAGTGGTGCGCGAATGGATGGCCCACCACCAGGGTATGTGCATCGTCGGCCTGCTCAATTTGCTCGAGAACAACGCGGTCCAGCAGTGGTTCTCCGCCAACACGCAGATGCGCGCCGTCGAGTTGCTGCTGCATGAGAAGCCCATCCGCGAAGCGGCGATGAAGAGCGGCGTCAGCATGCCGTCTCCCAAAAAAGCGAAAAAGAAACTCGCGGCAAAAAAAGCCGCCGCGTAGCGATACCTGCATTGACAAACTCATACGCAGCGCGACAATCTGGCCCTGCGCATGACCTCCGCCCCTACGCAAACCCGGCCGGTCCTCAGCTCCGTCGCCGCGCATCTCTACGTACGCGACTTGCTGGCCTCCACCGGCTTCTTCACCGCGAAGCTCGGCTTCCGGGTTGACTTCGTCTACGGCGATCCGCCGTTCTACGGACAGGTGAGCCGCGACCACGCGCATCTGGCGCTGCGCTCCATGGATGAGCCGTTCTTTGCTGACAACATTCGAGAACGCGAGAAACTGCTCTCGGCATCCATCACGCTGGCCTCCGCCGAAGAGATCCAGCAGCTCTTCTTCGAATACCAGGCGGCAAACGTCGACTTCGCGCAGACGCTGCGCAACGAGCCGTGGGGAGCCAAAACGTTCATCGTCCGCGATCCGGACCGAAACCTCATCCTGTTCGCCGGACCGGCAGAGTAGCCTTAGCGTGCGGCATCCGGCGCCTGGGCGCGACAGGCTCGCAGCGGAATCGAAGTGATGGACTCGAGGACCGCGCGCGCAACCGCGAGCTGGCTCGCCCGCGAATCGGGCACCTCGACCAGAACTGCATCCACGATGTCGCCGTAGTCCTTGCCGCCCGAAATTACGAGATGGACGATCGCGGCCTCCAGCGGAGACATGCCCGGATTGAACGCCGCGTTCTCCGCTACCGATCCCGTGAACAGGCTGCCATCGGCAGTTTGGAGCGCCACGCCGGCAAAGCCGCCGGAGTAAGGGGCATAGGACGAATTCGCAGCCGCCAACGCTGCCTCCGCGACCGGATCGTGAATCTCTGCCGAGAGGACCAGACCATGCGCCTGTGGCGACATCAGCGCCGCGGTCACACCCAGATCCCCGGGCCCGAAGGCACGCGGCAGCAGTTCCGTCAGCGACGTCGCCGGCATGCCGGGCAACAGGATTTGCAGGGCAGCACTGGTCGTCAGCTCGTAAAGAAACTGGCGGCAAAACCCGCACGGCGCCGCGGACACGGCCAGCCTCAGCATGCCGTTTTCCCCTTTCGCGATGGCATGCGCGGTCGCAGCCTGTTCTCCATGCACGGTGAAGCTCAGCGCCTGCCCGGCGAATTCGTAGTTGGCTCCGAAATAGAGGCCGCCGCTCGCGCCCTGCGCGACCGCGCCGACAAAAAAATTGGAAATCGGCGGCCGCGCAAAGGCCCGCGCCTGCGAGATCAGCGCCAGCATCAGCTCCTCGATGGTCATCCCCGAAGAAGCCAGAAACGCGTCGACATCGGCGGCGGAAATCGCGCCGCGCGTAACGGGAGGCAGCGCGCTCATCCGGCTCAAGTCCCCCTCCGGAAGAAGCCGATGATCTTCCCGGCAAAGTGATCGGTGACGGTGTCGCGTGGCATGGTCGGATTTCCGTCCGGCTCCGGTGAGGTATGGGCGAAGTTCACAGTGTACATACCGGGAGCGTTCATGGCAGCGCCGGTAAGCCGACTCTGCGAATGAGCGCGGCGAAGCGAGGGTCGGAGCGCAGGTTGTCGAGCCCAGGCGAAACATTCAACCCGATCAGCAGCCGGTCGTGCTCCTCGAATGCCTGGTTGAGCCAGGCAAAGGCCTCTTCGGTCCGGCCCATATCTGCATAAAGGCGACCGATCATGAAGGGCGATACATAGCCTTTCGTGCGGCGCGCTTCGAGCACCGCGACAGCGCGCTCGAGCGCGCCGTGCCAGCCACCGGAACGAAATCCCTGATCGAGGGCTTCGGCATACTCAAGGTCATCCGGATTCCCCGTCAGGCGGCTTTCAGTCTTGTTTTCCGCGATCGCTTCCGCGTACCGATGCGTCTTCCAATAGGCAAAGTAGAGACAGTCGTGGCCCACAGGGTACGTAGGATCTTCCTGGACGAGCTGCTTGCAGGTGCCGATGGCGCGATCGTACTGGCCCGCGTCGAGCAAAGTCCCTCCCATCACTCTGGTGATCACCGGGGACAGCGGATCGAGCTCGTGGGCGCGCTGAATCTCCGCCAGCGCTTCGCGATGGCGGCCGATCTGGCTGAGTTCTTCTGCGTACCACTGGCGCGATGCGGCATCGTCAGGATCGAGCGCAATGGCCTTTCTGAATTCCGCTTCGCCCGCGGCAAAGTTCCAGTCCTCTTCGGTCAGGTTGCTGCCCAGGACGGCGTGCGGACGGGCCAGAGTCGGGTCGAGTTCAAGCGCTTTGCGCGCTGCGGCGTTCGACCTGGGGAAATCTTCGTGAGGATCGCCGCCGAAGTTCGGCAGGACCGAATAGGCGTCCGCGATTCCTGACCAGGCCAGGGCATAGCCGGGGTCTTTTTCGACGGCCTGGTTGAAATAAGAAATCGCAGATTCCAGTTTGGCGCGATCCCTCAGATTCCACGCGTAACGTCCCTTCAGATACAGGCTGTATGCTTCAGGATCCTGCGTGCCCTGCCGGGTGATCTGCTCTTTCTCCGCGGCGGTCAGCGTGGCGCGCAATTCCTTCGCGACGTCGCCCGCAATCTGTTTTTGCATCTGAATCAGGTCGGACAGTTTGCCCGAATACTGATTGCCCCAGGTCTCCGCGTTGTTGCGAACGTCAGTGAGTTCAGCGCGGATCGCGATGGTGCTGCCCTGCACGGTGACGCGGCCGCTGACCACCTCGGCAACGCCGAGCTCGGTACCCGCTTGCCGAACGTCCACATCCTTGCCTTTGAGCCGAAAGACCGCATCGCGGGAGCGGATCGTCAGCTGCGGAATGCGAGCGAGGTTGCCGATAAGGGACTCTGTGATGCCGTCGCAGACATAATCAGCGCCGGTATCCCCGCCCGCGCTCACAAAGGGCAATACCGCGACAGAATCGGATGCCAGCGCGGTTTTGGCCGCATTGGATGGCTCGCGATGAAGGACCGCCGCGACGCGAAATCCGAAGTGGCTGGTCGACAGATAGAGGACGAGGCCCCCTGCGAGCGCGACCGGCAGAACCCATGCCAGCACTCCAACCCAACGGATCGTTCGCGGATGCTCGACCGATGAGGCCGTGGCAATCGGCTCAGCAGCAACGCTTCCCGGCCCTGAGACTGCATGAGCGGCCAGGACCGCTTGTTCGTCGCCCGAGTCTTCGGGAGCCAGGTCATTGGATTCGCCCCTGAGCCAGTCTGTGAGTTCGCTCGGGTATGCGTAGACGCTCCCCCGCTCCCCGCCTGGGACGCGGTGCACCGGCAGCCCGCGTTCGTGTTCCCAGCGCTTCACCGTGCGCTCGGCTCGGTTCAGGAAGGCAGCAATCTCCTTCCAGGAGACAAGAACCCTCTCCGGCTTCGGGTTTTCGTTGAGACGGGAGGCCATAGGAGCCTCAGATCCTGCGGGGGAGGGTGAGTGTGAGGTGTATGCAGAATCATATTTCCGCCGCCGAAGCGTGTCCAGCACAACCCCTCTCCTGCTAAGGCCCCAATTGGCCCGGAATGGCCCGTGGCGGCGCTTGCCTTCAATCCTACGCAAATGAGAGGACTTATGGGCATCTCTCGGCAATCGTGTACAGGCTGGCGAGAAATTGGGCGCAACTCCGATGTTCGCCTGCCCTTCATCCCGCGACCCGCACGCCCGCGAATGAGGATCCAACATGACGTCTCGTGGAATTGCGGCTTCGATTGTGTGTGCCTTCATCGCCTCAGCCGGCATTTCGGCTGCTGCGCAGGAAAATATCCTGTTCAGCTTCAATGGCACCGACGGAGCTACGCCTTACTCGATTCTGGTCCGCGACGCGGCGGGCAATCTCTACGGCACAACCAACTCGGGCGGTGCTGTTGGCGCACCATACGACTTGTATGGGACGGTATTCGAACTCTCGCCTGGAACCGGTAACACCTGGACGGAAACTGTGCTCTACAGCTTCGGCTCGGCAAGCGGCGACGGCATCGTTCCCATGGCCGGGGTCATCCTCGACAGCAAAGGCAATCTCTATGGAACGACGACCGAAGGTGGAGCGAACAGCCAGGGCACGGTGTATGAACTCTCTCCGGGAACCGGCGGCACGTGGACCGAGAAAATCCTCTACAGCTTCGGCAAGACTTCAACCGACGCGGAGAACCCACGGCGCGGCAGCCTGATCTTCGATGAGGCCGGCAATCTCTACGGCACTACGCTGGGCGGAGGCGCCAATTCTGATGGCACCGTCTTTGAACTGAGCCCCGGAGCCGGCGGCACGTGGACCGAGAAAATCCTCTACAGCTTTGGCGCCACGACGACCGATGCAATCAACCCGTCCGGCGGACTTGTGTGGGATGCGGCGGGCAATCTCTATGGCACAACCTCGGGCGGCGGAGCCAATAGCGGCGCTGGAACCGTCTTCGAGCTTTCGCCTGGCGCCGGCGGCACATGGACAGAAAAAGTGCTGCACAGCTTCGCCGACAATGGAACCGACGGCACCGACCCGGTCGACACGCCCGTGTTCGATGGCCACGGCAATCTCTACGGCACCGCCTACAACTACGGGCCCTCCGGCAGCCTCGGCATCGTATGGGAACTGTCGCCTGCTGCGGACGGAGACTGGACCGAGCAGGTCCTGCACGGCTTTACCGGCACGCTGCAGGGTGATGGCACGTATCCCGTCGGCGGCCTTGTCTTCGATGCGAGCGGCAATCTCTACGGCACTGCGAGCGGCGGCGGATTTGCCGGTGAAGGGCTGGTGTTCGAGCTTTCGCCGGGCGCATCGGGCTGGAAGGAAACGATCCTCTATGGCTTTGCCACCATCCTGACCGGCTCGATCTGGGACAGTCACGTTCCGGAAGCGACGCTCATCTTCGATCCCGCGGGCAATCTTTACGGAACGGCCTCCAGCGGCGGAAACAACAGCGTCGGCCAGGATGGAACCGTCTTCGAGATTGAGAATGTCACCACCGCCGCTCCGACGTTCTCGCCCCCGGCCGGCGCCTACAGCGCGGCACAAAGCGTCACCATCAGCGACGCAACCGCGAGTTCCACGATCTACTACTCGATCGACGGCGGCTCGTCCTTCAAGCCGTACACGTCTCCTGTCGACGTAGCCGAGTCCGAAATCCTGCTGGCCTATGCCACGACAACAACTCTTCCGCAATCGCAAACGGCGACGGCGGGCTATCAGATCGGCACCGTCGCGGCCACGCCGATCTTCACGCCCGAGCCTGGCACGTACACCGTAGCTCAATCCGTGACCATCTCCGACGCAGCCCCTGGCGCGACTATCTACTACACCACCAACGACACGACTCCTACGACGGCTTCCACCGTGTACGCCGGTCCCATCAGCGTAACGGCGACAACGACCATCAAAGCCATGGCCGCGTCTACCGGACTCACCAACAGCACCGTCGCCACGGGCACGTTCACCATCACTCCCGTCACTCCTCCCACGGAGAAAGTGCTCTACAGCTTTGCGGCGACCGCCACCGATGCGGCGATTCCGTTCGCCGGCGTCATCTTCGACTCCGCGGGCAATCTCTACGGCACCACCACCAACGGCGGCGCCAACTCGATCACCTACGGCAACACGCTGCAGGGCGCAGGCACTGTGTATGAGTTATCCCCGGCAACCGGCGGCGCCTACACCGAGAAGGTCCTCTATAACTTCGGCGCAAGCGGCACTGACGCAGCCCTCCCCAACGCCAGCCTGGTGATGGACTCCAAAGGCAATCTTTACGGCACTTCGATTGCCGGCGGCGCCATCGGCCAGGGAACCGTCTTCGAGCTTTCGCCGGGAACCGGCGGCGCGTGGACGGAGAAGGTGATCTATAGCTTCGGCCTCACGACGACCGACGGCGAAGTGCCCACGTCGGGCCTCATCTTCGACTCGGACGGCAATCTGTATGGCACGACTGAGCAGGGCGGAGCGAACACCGCCTGGGCTGCCGGATCGGGAGGCTGGGGCACGGTCTTCGAGCTTTCGCCCGGCACCGGCAGCACGTGGACCGAGAAGCAGCTCTACGCCTTCGGCTATCTCAGCCAGACCGATGGCTATTTCCCCGTTGCCGGTCTCATCTTCGATTCGAAGGGCAATCTCTACGGCACCACCAGCGACGGCGGATCCGGACAGGATCTCGAAGGCGGAGGAACGGTCTTCGAGTTGTCTCCGGCCTCCGGCGGCGCGTGGACCGAGTCGGTCCTCTATAGTTTTGGCGGCGGCAGCCCCAATGGCTATACGCCGGAGGGCAGCGTGGTGATCGATGCAAATGGCGATCTCTACGGCACCACGGCCTCGGGCGGCAATGGCTTTGGCCTCGACGGCACAGCCTTCGAGCTTTCGCCCGCAGGTGGCGGCGCGTGGACCTTCGCTGTGATCCACAGCTTCGGCGCCTACGAAACCGATGGCTTCAGTCCCACCGCGGGAATGCTCTTCGACGCCGACGGCAACCTCTACGGCACGACCTTCGGCGGGGGCACAGGCCTGGGCGGAACGGTCTTCGAACTGTCGCCCGGGACTGCCGGAGCCTGGAACGAGCAGGTGCTCTATAACTTCGCCGGCCCCACCGCCGATGGAATCCACCCCGAAGCCGGGCTCATCTTCAACAGCAGCGGCAATCTGTTCGGCACCACGCGCTACGGCGGCGCGCATGGCAGCGGCGCTTCGGGCGGCACTGTTTTTGAGCTGGAAACGAATTCCACCGTAGGCAGCGCGCCAACGGTCACGCTCACGCCTGCCAGCCTCTCCTTTGCCAGCACGAACGTGGGAAATACCACGGCCGCGCAGACGGTCACGCTGAAGAACACCAGCGCTTCGCTGACGCTCACCATCGATACCAATGGCATCACGTTCACCGGAACCAATCCCGGTTCATTCACGCAAACGGCCACGACCTGCGGGACGTCGCTGGCCGCGGGAGCCTCCTGCACCATCTCCGTCGCATTCAAACCGGCCGCCGGGGGACCGCTCTCGGCGAACCTGTCCGTCGCCGACAACGCGACCGGATCGCCGCAATCTGTCACGCTCTCCGGCACTGGAGTCGCTACGGCTCCCTCTGCCACACTGACGCCCGCGAGTCTCAATTTCGTCAGGACCACCGAAGGCAATAGCTCCGCCGCCCAGACCGTCACGCTCACCAATACCAGCGCGTCCCTCGCTCTCACCATCAACACCGGCGGAATCACCCTGAGCGGAGCGGCTTCCGGCTCTTTCATTCAAAAAGCTACGACCTGCGCCACAACCCTGGCGGCCGGAGCTTCGTGCACCATCTCGATTGCATTCGATCCGGCGGCCAATGGGCCGCTCTCGGCGAGTCTGAATGTCGCCGACAATGCGACCGGCTCTCCGCAAGTGGTCACGCTCAGCGGTTTCGGGGTGGCGGCCAGTCCGTCGATCACGCTCACGCCTACGAGTCTCACCTTCACCAGCCCGGCGCCAGGAACCACCAGCGCTCCCCAAACGGTGACTCTGAAGAACACCAGCACGGCGACTCCCCTCAATTACGATTCGGTATCCGTCGTCCTCGGGGGCAGTGCTCCAGCCGGATTCAAGTTAAGTTCCACCACCTGCACGCAAACTCTGGCGGCCGGTTCCTCCTGCACCATCTCGCTCGTGTTCAGGCCCCTGGTTGCCACGGCCTACTCCGCGTGGCTCAGTGTGAGCGACAATGCCAGCGCCGGCCCCCAAAAGGTCACGCTCAACGGAAGCGTGGCGCAAGGAATGACGCCGTTGCGGCTAAAGCTCTCTCTCCCGGTCACAGCCCCTCGCTGACCGTCTTTTCGCCAAGCGCATCCTGCCGCCCGACTGCCGCTTTTCCGGGCAGTTTTTGCTGCTGTCCCTGTGGGTCCTGAGCAGGGTCACGAGCGTATACATGTTGGGTGGCCGGGCAGCCGGCAGGCGCGCGAGCCATTCAGACGGGGGGCTCAGGAGACCATGCAGCGGAGCAGCGTGGGGAGGGCGTTGATTTGGTTGTTCGTGCTGGCAGGCGTGGCGATGGCCGTGGCCATTGCGCAAACGGCGCCGTACACGTTCAGGAAGACGGTACGCCGCGTGGTGGTGGACGTGGTGGTGACCGATGGACAACACCACATGATCCATGGATTGAAGAAGCGCGATTTTCGCATCTACGAGGACAATCGCGAGCAGGATCTGCGGTCGTTCAATGCGTACTACCTGGACGGCGACCAGGCCTACATGCCGCCGCGGGTGCCTCCTCTCCCGCCGAACACGTTTATGGACGTGCCCAACGGTCCGGAGCGGGGGCCGCTGTACGTGATCGTCTACGACGCCCTGAATATGGGGGACCCGGACGATCAGATCACCAACCAGGTGTTCGCGCGCAAGCAACTGGCGCAGTTTCTGCAGTCGAAACCGGAAGGCACGCGCTTCGAGCTGTATTACCTGGGAGACGAGTTCCGGCTGATGCAGGGATTCACCACCGACAAACAGAAGCTGCTCGATGCCTTCGATGTGCACCGGAAGGAAGGCCACATCCCGTGGGCATTTTTGTACGGCGCGAATTATGGGTCCGGCGATCTCGGCATGGCGTTCGAGGTCATGACCTTTGTCGCAAAGAATCTGGAGGGGTTGCCGGGGCGCAAGAATCTGATCTGGCTGTCGGGTGGTTTTCCGGTTCCCCTCGCGGGGCCGGGATTTGACATCGCCAGCGCCCCCAATGGATTTGGCATCTCGGGCGGAGCCCACAACGGCGCAGCCAACGGGTTCGGCCCGGCGGCGGGCTCGGATATGGCGACCGTGCTCCAGGAAGAGCTGATGCGCGAAGCAACCGACACGCTGAACTTCGCGCAGGTGTCGGTCTATCCGATTGACGTAACCGGCCTGAATCCCAATGCGGCCTGGGGCGGGATCAATTCCCTCGCCGATCAGGTGGCCGACTCGACCGGCGGCAAGGCGTACTTCAATCGCAATGACATCCTGCAGGCGATCCAGGATGCGACGGAGAATGGCGGAAGCTACTACGAGATGACTTATGAGCCGCCGAGTCACAATTTCGACGGCAATCTGCACCATATCCAGGTGAAGCTGTCGAAGCCGGGCTATCAGCTCGAGTACCGGCAGTACTACTTCGACGATGATCCAGAAAAGCCGCTGACGAAAGAAGAGAAGCGCTACGCCGAGGCGACGGCGGGAACGATTGTCGCGCATCACCCGGGCGACACGCTGTACGCCTATATGGTGCAGGGCGCCCCCATGGCGCACGACGTGCTCTTCCGCGCACAGGTGCATGCTGGAGAAACAAAACTGGCGACCGCCGAACAGATGGCGGACCTGCAACAGCAGCCCGCGTACTTCGTGCTGCGCAAGCGGAACAAGCCGGTGAAGGTGCCTCCGCCGATTCCCCTGCAGCCGTACACCATCGACTATCTGGTGATGGACGAGACCGCGGCCGCGCGCGGGGGCCGGCAGGTGCTCGAGTTCGCGGCCTGCGCGTACGACGAGGACGGCAGGATGCTGAACGGCCTGTCGCAGTATGCCGAGCGTGCGCAAGGGAAGGGGACGCAGAAGGCGTCGAATTCGCCGGCGGCCAAACCCCTCTTCAGGGCCGAGCAAACGCTCCAGGTTCCAACGGCGGCGAAGTGGCTGCGGATTGCGGTGCGCGACGTCGCCACGGACCGGATTGGAACGATCGAGATCCGGCTGCCGCTGGAGCAGCCGCCGGCAGGAACCCAGCAGGCGGGACGGTGACAAAAGCAGCGATCGGCCATTCGCATGCAACTGCCGGCGAGAAACCCTGAGCAGAAAACCGTCGGCAAAAGTGTCGATAAAATCGTACTTTGCTCGGCGTCCTTCGCTGACCGTCTCGCGCTCAGCGTCCCTCGCTATCCGAGCCTCAGCCCCGCATACTCCAGGCCGAGTGCGTCGCAGACGGCTTCCACCACCAGTTCGTGATCTGCGCGCTGAGGCAGGCCGGAAACCGTCACCGCGCCCATAAATCCGGCATGGCGGACGCGGATCGGAAAGCTGCCTCCGTGCGCGGCGTAGTCGGTGATCGGCAGGCCGTAGCGATCCGCAAGGTTCGACGCCTTCTGTTCCAGTTCGAGGCCAATAGCGTAGGAACTGCGCTGAAAGCGAAGCGTGATGTTGCTCTTGCGGCGGATCCACTCCGCGTGGTCGGCGGTGGTGCCCTGGAGGGCGGCGTAGAAGAGCGGCTGCATGGGGCGGCGGATATCGATGACGACGCCGAGGTTGCGCTGGATGGCGAGATCGCGCAGATGGCAGCCGAGGCGCCAGGCCGCATCCTTGCTGAAGGCCGGAAACTGGAGTTGTCGCTCCTGGAGAGTGATGCGTGCGAGGTCGTCGGCAAGGGCCATGGTGGAGATGCAAACAGACTAATCCGAATCACGGGGATTTTGGGTCTTTCCCATCGCTTTTGGCGTATAAAGAGCAGTGTTTACCCATGGGGAGGGCGTTCGATTCTCCTCTCCACGACGAGGTACGCCATGCTTGTGGGGCGCTCACTGGGTCTTCTTTTGCTTCCTGTCTGCTGCGCTCTCACGGTCCTGCCGGGCGCGGCGCAATCGGCTCCCGCTGCCCAACCGGCGGCTCCCGCCACGCAGCCCTCGGCTTCGGCCACAACCCGGAGCGGCGGCGATCAGCAGCCGTTCACCATTGGCGTCACCGTGCGCCGCGTGGTGCTTGATGTCGTGGTGACCGACTCCAGCCACAACGCCGTGCACGGACTATCGCGCAACGATTTCGCGGTCCTCGAAGACAACAAAATCCAGCCCATGCAGAGCTTCGAGGAATTCAACTTCGACGCGACGAAGCCCTTCACCCCGCCCAGGCTGCCGCCCATGCCGCCCAATACCTATCTGAACCTGCCGGCCGGCGAAGAACGCGGACCGCTCTACGTCATCGTCTATGACGTGGTGCACATGGAGGCCGAAGATCAGACGGCGGCGCGCAGGCAACTGGCCGACTTCCTGGCGAAGAAGCCGGAGGGCGCGCGCTTCTGCCTGTTTCTGATGGGGCAGGATGTACGGTTGCTGCAGGGATTCACAACCGACAGGAACCTGCTGCTACAGGCATTCGACACGCATCGCGGCGAGGGAAATTACATTCCGGTGGTGTCGCTCATGGGCGCCAACCTCGGCGCAGCCGATACAGCCATGCCCTATGAAGTGATGGCGTATATCGGGCGCTATCTGGAGGGACTTCCCGGACGCAAAGTGCTCGTATGGCTCTCGTCGAAGTTTCCTGAGGATGTGCCGCTCTTCGGGCTGACGGCGCGGATCGCCGACGAACAGATCGGCGGGCTTGCTCCGGCGACGGTCGGCGGCTCCCTCGGCGGTCCCCCAGTCGATACGTTCGGAGCATTCACCGGATCGAACGCGCAGACCTTTCCTGGAACATCGCCGGCCAGCGCGGCCCAGGGCTTTGGCGGTTCCGACCAGACGACGATGGTCGACAGCTACAGCCAGAAACTGATGCGCGACGCCATCGACGCGCTCACCGAAGCGGACGTCGCGGTGTATCCGGTCGACGTGGCCGGAGCCAAGCCGAACCTGAACGGCATGGACGATCAGGCGGATCACATCGCGCTGGTGACGGGCGGCAAGGCTTTCTACAACACCAACGATTTTGTGGACGCGATCAACCAGGCCACGCAGGACGGCGGCAGCTACTACGAGATCAGCTACGCGCCCACGAATGCCGACTACGATGCGCGCGTCCGCAGGATTCGCGTGGAAATGGACAAGAAGGGCTATCACCTCGAATATCGCCGCTACTACTTCGCCGACGCGCCGGATACGCCAGTGACGAAGGACGAGAAGAAGGCGGCGCTGGAAGTGGCCGACGTACAGGCGGCGCACAAGCAGGGCGACATGCTCTTCGCCTACATGCAGCACGGAGCGCCGGCGGCGCACCAGATCATCTTCAGGGCGCAGTTCCACGCCGGACCGAAGGCGCAGGCGACCAAAGCGCAGATGGATGCGCTGGCGCAGCAGCCGGCGTATTTTGCAGCGGGAAAAGCGTCGAAGGTTCCGAAGAATCTGGCGGTGCAGACGTATACGGTGGACTTTCTGGTTCCGGATCGGATGGTGGGCGCGCTGAACGGCGAGAAGGAACTGGAGTTTGCGGCGACGGCGTACGACGCGGAGGGCAAGATGGTGAACGGCATCTCGCAGAAGGCGTCGGAAGACGAGGGTGATGCGACGAAGCCGGCGGCGTATTTCCGCGCGGAGCAGACGCTGGATGTGCCGGCGGACGCCGCGTGGCTGAGGGTGGCGGTGCGGGACGCAGCGACGAACCGGATTGGGACGCTGGAGATTCCGCTGCCGCTGACGCCGGAGGGAGCGGCGCAGCAGCAGGCGGCGCGGTAGGGGCAGCGGGAGACGTTAAGCGAGAAGCTGATAGCAAAAGACGTTTAGCGAAAGACTGTTAGCGAGAAACTGATAGCGAAAGACGTTTAGCGAAAGACTGTTAGCGAGAGGCGGTTAGCGAGAGACGTTTAGCGAAAGGCTGTTAGCGAGAAACTGATAGCGAGAGGCGGTTGGCGAAAGGCTGATAGCGAGAGGCGGTTGGCGAAAAGCTGTGGCGGGTAGCTGGGGGCGGTATCCGGTAGCGGGCGGAGCTGCGCTGGCACCTTTACAATGGGGCGATCCTTCTCGCGGGAGAGTTCATTTTTCTTATGTTCATGCGGCTTCTTCCCTTCTCTGCCGGGCCGGTGGTGGGTGTGGCCCTGTGTGCGCTGGCTGCTGGAGCGGCGGCGCAGCACGGACACGGTGCGTCGGCGCATCCCACGGGCGCCGTCAGCAAAGACAAGGATCCGTACACGCTGCAGGTGACGGTGCGGCGGGTGGTGCTGGACGTGGTGGTGACCGACAGCAACCACAACGCGGTGCAGGGTCTGACGCAGAGCGACTTCAGCGTGACGGAAGACAACAAACCGCAGGCGATCAAATCGTTTGAGGCTTTCCACTTCAGTCCGGTGCAGGAATACGTGGCGCCGAAGATGCCGGATCTGCCGGCGGACACGTACATGAACGTGGCGACGACGCCGGAGCGGGGGCCTCTGTATGTGATCGTGTACGACGCGGTGAACATGCGGCACAACGATCTGGAGGACGATCAGATCAGGGCGCGGAAGCAACTGGCGGTTTTTCTGGCGTCGAAGCCGGCGGGGACGCGGTTTGCGCTGTTTCTGCTGGCGGAGGATTTTCATCTGGTGCAGGGATTCACGACGGATCCGAAGGAGCTTCTGGCAGCGTTCGACGGACACCGCAAGGTGAAAGGGATTCCGCTGAATTTTTTGATGGCGTCGAACTACGGGGCGGCGGATACGACGCTTCCCTTCCAGGTGATGGCTTTCCTGGGCCACTATCTGGAAGGTTTGCCGGGACGGAAGAACGTCATCTGGATGTCGTCGGAGTTTCCCGCAGCGGTGCCGATGTTCGCCGTGCAGAACATGGTGGCCTCGGCGACAGGCACGGCCGGCGCGATGGTTCCGGCGGCGGGGTCGGCGACGCAGGCGCAGGGATTCGACGGAAACGCACCTTCAACCATGGGCGACACGTGGGAAATGAAGTGGATGCGCAAGGCCATCGATGCGATGAATGCGGCGCAGGTTTCGGTCTATCCGGTGGACGTGGGCGGGTTGAAGCCCGAGCAGAACGGCATGGATACACTGGCGGACCACATTGCCGAAGCGACGGGCGGGAAGGCCTACTACAACACCAACGACTTTGCGGGCGCGATGCAGGACGCGACGAAGAACGGCAGCAGTTATTACGAAATCAGCTATGCGCCGACGAACGTCAAGATGGATCAGAAGCAGCGGAACATCAAAGTGGAGCTGAACAAAAAGGGCTACCACCTGCAGTACCGCGAGTACTACTTTGCCGAGGATCCCGATGCGCCTCTGCTGAACGACGAGAAGAGACGCGCGGCGGCTGTGGAGCAGGACGATCATCCGGTAGCGCATTTGGCCGGCGACTCGTTGTTCGCGTACATGGAGCACGGCGCACCGATCGATCACGATATCGTTTTCCGCGCACAACTCCACGCCGGAAAAGCGGCGATGGCAACGCCGGAGCAAATGGCGGACCTGATCGAGCAACCGGCGTATTTCGTGGTGCGGAAATCGAACAAGCCGGTGAAGCTGCCTCCGCCGATTCCGCTGCAGACGTACACGATCGACTATCTGGTGCTGGATCAGGCCGCCGAGCAACAGGGCGGCAATCAGGTGCTGGAGTTTGCCGCGTGCGCCTACGACGCCCTGGGGCACATGCTGAATGGGCTGTCGCAGAACGCGGCGCGAACGCCCGCGCAAGGTGGAGAGCAGCAAAAGTACTTCCGCGCCGAGCAGCAGTTTGAAGTCCCAACATCTGCGGCATGGCTGCGCGTGGCGGTGCGGGACGTACATACCGACCGGATTGGGACGATGGAGATTGCGCTGCCGCTGGGGGATGCGGGGCAGCAGAAGGCGGGACGGTAGGGAGGGGTTGCAGGTTACGGGTTACAGGATTCGGGGCGCCTACGGCGCGGTCCGCCCCAGCCAACGGCGGGCTTGCATGGGGCACCCGCGTGGGTTTGTGGAATCCCACATCTGCGAACATCGCGCAGAGCCATTCGACTTCGCACCTGCGGTGCTTCGCTCAGGCCAGGTTGCGGGGCACCCGGCTTGCGGCGGGTTAGACCGCGGTTAGTTCCTGCTCGCGGCTTCCGTAGCGACTCTTCACGTAGTCGTCGAGGATCTTCTGGAAGTCCTGGACGATGGTGTCGCCGCGGAGGGTAGTCATGAGGCGGCCGTCGACGTAGACGGGGGCTTTGGGCTCCTCGAAGGTGCCGGGCAGCGAGATGCCGATGTTGGCGTGCTTCGACTCGCCGGGTCCGTTGACGACGCAGCCCATCACCGCCAGCTTCAGCTCTTCCACCCCCGGATACTGCGCGCGCCAGGCAGGCATGGAGGTGCGCAGGTAATCCTGTATCTGCTGGGCCAATTCCTGGAAGAAGGTGCTGGTGGTCCGTCCGCAGCCTGGGCACGCCGTCACCTGCGGCGTGAAGCTGCGGATGCCCAGCGACTGCAGAATCTGCTGCGCGGTCAGCACTTCTTCCGTCCTGCTCGAGCCTGGCTTCGGCGTCAGCGAAACGCGGATCGTATCCCCGATTCCCTGCAGCAGCAGCGGCGCGAGCCCCGCAGTCGAACCCACGATGCCCTTCATGCCCATCCCCGCTTCCGTCAGGCCCAAGTGCAGAGGATAGTCGCAGCGGCCGGCCAGCATCTGGTAGACGTCGATCAGATCGCGCACGCCCGAAACCTTGCCGCTGATGACGATTTTGTCGTGGCCGAGGCCGTAGCGTTCGGCGGCGGCAGCGGAGTCGAGCGCGGAGCGGCACATGGCTTCCAGCATCACGTCGCGCGCCGGCGCGGGATCGGGCCGCTTCGAGTTCTCGTCCATCAGGCGCGTCAGCAGCGCCTGGTCGAGCGATCCCCAGTTCACGCCGATGCGCACCGGCTTGTTGTTCTCGACGGCGCACTCGATCATGGTGCGGAAATTGTCGTCGTCTTTGCGCCCGATCGAGACGTTGCCGGGATTGATGCGGTACTTGGCGAGCGCCTGGGCACAGGCGGGGTATTTCTTCAGCAGCAGATGGCCGTTGTAGTGGAAGTCGCCAATGATGGGGACGTGGATTCCCTGCTTCTCCAGGCCTTCGACGATGTGGGGAACGGCTTTGGCGGCTTCATCATTGTTGACAGTGACGCGCACGATCTCTGAGCCGGCCTGGACCAGTTCGGCCACCTGCTGGATGGTCGAAGCAGCATCGGCGGTATCGGTGTTGGTCATCGACTGCACGACCACCGGGGCCTCCGAACCGACGCGAACATTTCCGACTTTGACGGTGACCGTCTGACGACGCTGGATTTCG
>DATJTG010000219.1:0-24553 GCA_035503555.1 Acidobacteriaceae bacterium
CCCGAGCCGGTCTCGACGCGCACCGTTGGGCCGCCGCCGTTGATGTCGCCCTGTACATGGTGGCGCTCGAGAGAGCCATGCGTGGAGATCGGCGGATCGCTGTGCACGTCGCCGGAGCCGGTGGTCGCATCGAGCGTGAAGCGGGAGCTGCCGGTATTCAGCGTCACCGAGCCTGACCCGGTCTGGATCTTCCAGCCCAGAGTCGGCTGCCCGCCGACTTCGACGTCGCCCGAGCCGGTCTGCGCATAGAGCGAGCCGGCCACTCCCTGCAGGTGGATGCCGCCGCTGCCCGTGTGGGCCTTCACATCCTGAGCCGCGTGCAGATCGGCGCGAATGTCTCCAGATCCGGTCTGCAGCGCGACGATGCCCGTGGCGCCGCTGACCTGGATGCTGCCCGAGCCGGTATTGGCCTTCAGCGGTCCGCCGACATCCTGCAGGCGCAGATCTCCGGAGCCGGAGCTGGCTTCGAGCTGCGTTCCGTGCGGAACCGTGATGTCGTAATCGATCGAAACATTGTGGACCCAATCCATGTGCCGGCCAATGGTAACGATGTTGCCGGTCTGCTCGATCGGCGGATTCGAAACGACCTGATGCACGCGGTCGTCGGCGGAAGCGCCGAATCCCCAGCCGTTGGCGTGGACGTGGCCCACAATGTGGACCTCGGTGCCTGAGCCGGGGGAAATGTGGATGTAGCCGGAGCCGGTGCTAACCGTGAGCATGACCTGCCCGTTGACCTGGAGCGTTTTGTCGAAGGTGCCGTCGGTGGCGTGCGCGGCAACGGGAGCCAGCGCAAGGGCAGCAGCCAGAAGCACTGCGGAGTGGCGGATCATCATCGTGGGTTCCTCCTTGAATTTCTGAAATACGTTCCGGATCTGGGTTTACTGCTGCAGGACAACCGGATCTCCTTCTTTCAGACCGGAAAGGATTTCGGTGCGGCTGCCGTTGGAGATGCCGGCCACCACAGGGACCTTTTTCTGCCCGTCTTTCGATTTCGGATCGGGCACGAACACGAACGCGTTCTTGTCGTTATCCCACGACATGGCCTGCTCCGGCACGCTGAGCGCGTCGTGATGCTCGGTAACGACAATCTCGGCGTTGGCCGTCATGTTGGCTTTCAGCTCGCCGCCGGGATTGTCGATGGAAACCCGCACCTCGAAGGTGGTCACGTTGTCCTTCTCGACGCCGAGGGGGGCAATCTTCGTAACCTTGCCATTGAAGATCTTGTTCGGGAACGATTCAACGTGGATGCGCGCCGGCTGGCCCATATAGACGCTGCCGATATCCGCTTCGTCGACTTTGCCGTCGACATAGACCTGATGGATGTCGCCGATGGTCATGACCAGGGTCGCCGTTGAGCCGAGGACCAGGATGGAGCTGACCGCGTCGCCGACTTCCACATCGCGCGAAAGCACCATGCCGTCGATGGGAGCGACGAGCGTGGTGTAGCTGAGCTGCTGATTGGACTGGTCGAGGCTGGCTTTATTCTGCTGCACCTGCGCTTCGGCCTGCTTCAGCTTTGCCTCATCGACGCCAACCTGCGCCACTGCGCTGTCACGCTTATTCTTTGCGGCCAGATAATCGCGTTCCGCATTGTCGAGCGTCTGCTGCGAGACGATTCCGTCTTTCTGCATCTTCAGATTGCGCTCGTAGGTTTCCTTGTACATGGGCAGGTCGGGAGCTTCGGCCGTCACCTTGTCTTCCGCGACATTCGCGGTGTAGGTGCTTACGTTGGCTTCGGCGGCGGCCAGTTGCGCGCGCTGCGCGGCCACCTGCGCGATGATCTCCTGCTGATCGAGCTGGGCCAGCACCTGGCCCTTGTGGACCATCTGATTGATGTCCACGTAGAGGTTCTCGACGAGGCCGCTGGCCTTCGATTTCAGCTCCACCTTGGTGATGGGCTGAATGGGCCCCGTGGCGACCACCGATTTGGCGATATCGCCGCGCGTGACTTTGGCGAGACGGGCGGCAGGGATTTTGGGATCGTTTGCGCGCGCCACCGCGAACGCGGCGACCCCGATGATAAAGACAACGACAACAACGCTCGTCCAAAGCCACCAGCGGCTTTTGCGCCTGTTCCGCGTTCCGTTCACTGCCAGAACTCCCTCCGGGGAACCGTAATCATGGATACGCATGGGACCGACCCCTGGTTCCCGAGGGTCTGACGGGCGGCGGCCTGCAGGGTGATCAGGTGCGGGGACGGGCTTCGACGGGATCGGAAGGGGCCGCGAGGCTGAAACGAGCCTTCATCTCGGCATAGAGGAATCCACGGCCCGGGCGATACGGTTGCACCCACTCCCCGTCGATGACGAACTGGGGGATGGCATATTTGCCCACGTGCGCGAAGACCTCCTCGGCGGCGCCAGGGGTCTCTTCAATGTCGATTTCCGTGTAGGGGATCCGGTGGGATTCCAGAAAGCGCTTGGCCTCGCGGCAGTCGCGGCACCAGGAGGCGGAATAGACGACCACATTCACGGTTCTCATCGTACTGTAACAGCCGGTCCAAAGGGGTGATGCCTGTCACCCGGGCCGCAGTTGGCCCGGCGCACCGCGTGGGAGCGCCGGGCCGGGGATCGGAGCTAGGTCTGGCTGTCGTTATCCAGGCTGAAGACCACGTTGATGGTCGTCTCCACCTCGACCGGGGTACCGTTCAGGAGGTAGGGGCGGTACCGGGCCGCGCGGATCGCCGCAACGGCCGCATTCGCCAGGATCGGCGAACCGCTGACCACGCGGAGGTTCTCGACCGTCCCCTGTGCCGAGATAGTCGCCTCCACGACAACCGTTCCCTGGAGGCGCATCTGCACCGCAATCGTGGGGTAAACCGGGCGAATGGGCGCGATGAGCTGCCCGGCGGCCACGCCTTTCGAGATGCGGATAGGCCCCGTTGGCTTGGGCGCGTGGACTTCGGGGACCGGAGATGGCCCGATACCCGAGAGCGCGGCAGGCACGCCGTTTCCGGGGCCGGAGCCAGGTAAGCTCCCGACGACCACAGGACCAGGAGCGGGATCCACGATGTGTGGAATCGTCGTCGGGATGCGGGAGGGCGCGGTGAAGTCGATGGTCTCGATGCGGGGTCGGGAAGCAGGCGCCGCCACATGCTGCTCGGCCGTCGCCGGAGCCGGCGCGCGGGGCGGCTCGATCAAGGGCACCGTGAGGTACTGCCGCGGCAGGGCGGCTGGGTAGAGATAGGGGATCAGGATGATGACGGCGACCAGCGCCGCCTCTGCAAGAAACGATCCGAGCACGTAGCGGCGGCTGCGCGTGCGGATGCGTCCGACTGACTCGACCAAACTGTCTTCAAACATAGGGCTCTCTCCTCAAAGCAGCATTCAGGGGCCGGCCCGCGAGGGCGCGGGGTTCTGCGGAGAGAGCGAGGACTTGCACGAGGCTTACATCGTCTGAGGCGCGAGGTGCCTTTCCGGCGGGCTGGTTCTCTCGCCGGTGCCTGCTGCGATAGACAAGCGAATTGCTGCGAAAGTTCCCGGTTTCCGCGCTCCGGGCCGCTGCTATAATTCCGCGCAATTCTTAATACAGTCGCGGTGAAGGGCCATGGGAGCTGCGGGAAGCCCTGACCTCCAGGTCATGTTGAATCCTGCGGCGCGGGAAGGGGAAGCGATGAACCAGTATCTGAGTACGCTGCTGGCCACTATGGTGGCGCTCAGCGTTGCGGTAGAACGAGTGGTCGAGATTTTGAAGCAGTTTTGCGGGACCTGGCCGGTTGCAAAGCTGCTCTTCACGACGCGGCCCACGCAGGGGGCCGAAAACGCGCGCTGCGCCTGGATGTATGTGCTGTCAGGATCTTTGGGCGCGGTACTGTCGGCGTACACGGGCGCCGGGGCGCAGATTTTGCCCCATAGCAGCCCTTATCTGGCCGATGTGGTGGCCGGACTGCTGGCATCGGGCGGGTCGTCTTTCTGGAACCATGCGCTGGACATGATGCAGGCGACCAAGGTCGTGAAGGAACAGGCCGCGGCTGCAGTGACCCAGGCGAATGCGGCCATTGCCGCGGCGGTCGCAGCGCCGGTGGCGGTTCCGGTGTCGGGCGGCGACTAGACCTGGTACCAGCCTTCGCGAAGAATGCGGACCGGGACGCGGCGCGATAGCATACCGGCATGCGCGATCCGGTGTCTGCTGAGGAGCTGAAGAAACTGCTGCACCTGGAGCCGCATCCGCGCGAGGGTGGATGGTTCCGGCAAACCTGGCGCGCCGAGGAGAGCCTTCCGGCATCCGCTCTGCCCGCGCGCTACGTCGCCGGCCGCGATGCGGGGCGTGCCGCGGGAACCGCGATCTTCTATCTGCTGGAGCCGGGCACGTTCTCAGAGATGCATCGTCTCGCGTCAGACGAGGTCTTCCATTTTTACCTCGGCGATCCCGTGGAGATGCTGCAGCTATTTCCCGATGGCACCGGCCGCACCCTGATCCTCGGCAGCGATCTGGCGGCAGGCCAGCAGGTGCAAGCCGTCGTCCCCCAGGGCGTGTGGCAGGGATCGCGTCTCCTGCCCGGAGGTAACGTTGCTCTCCTGGGCTGCACGGTCAGCCCGGGGTTTGAGTACGTCGACTACGAATCGGAGACGCGCGCGGCGTTGACGCAGGACTGGCCGGATTGGGCGGAGACGATTGCCGCGCTGACGCGCCGTTAGTCCCTCAGCTTCCAGGCACCCACGCGTCCACAATTTCCTTCGCCATCTTCGCCATCAGCAGTTCCGCCTCGTTGTCCGGCGTCCAGCTCGTGTCGGCGTTGTCGTGGGTGAACATCGAAATCACGATCACGCCCTTCTTCGTGTACACCGCGCCCACGTCATTGCGAACGTGATCGAGCGCGCCAGTTTTATTGGCGATGGCGGAGTCGCCTTCGGTGGTGTCGAGCTTTTCGAGATACCGAGGGATGCTGTTGCGGAAGAACTGCACCTTGAGCATGTGCAGTGCTGTGCCGCACAAAGCGTTGTCGCTCGCGCTGGGCGGCGCGGATGGCGCGGGCGTTCCGATGGGAGCGTCGCCCAGATTGCAGGTGACGAAGCGCTCCATCAGTTCGCCCATTTCGCGCGCGGAGGTTTTGCCCAGGCCGAACTTCGGCTGATCGGGAGGCATTCCCGTGGTTCCCGGCTGATAAACCTTCTTGTAGAGCCAGGTGTTCTTCATACCGAGCGCGGTGATCTGGTCGTCGATGGTCTTCAGTCCCAGATGATCGATCACGAGGTTCGTCGCCGTGTTATCGCTCTCGGCGATCATCATGGTGAGCGCGTCTTTCAGCGTCAGGTTCATCGGCGTGTCGAAGAACAGCAGCACGCCCGAGCCAGGAACCTGATCGTCTTTGTGCAGCGTGAGCGTGTCGCTGAAGTGCGCCTTGCCGGCGCGGATCTGCTCGAGGGCGGTATAGAGGATGGTCAGCTTGATGACCGAAGCGGTCGGCACGGCCTCGTCTGCGTTGTCGGTGATGGTCTGCCCCGTTGCCAGGTCGTGCGCGTAATACGACACCTGTCCGTGGAACGGAGCGATCAGCGCGTTGAGCTGCGAATTCAGCGCATCGGCGCCCGGCGCGCCGGCTTGAGCCAGAGCCACCGGCGGAGCCATGGCGAGAAGAGAAGCGGCAAGGAGAGCGGCCGAAAGCTGGCGCGAAGGAACAAGCGAACGGAAACCCGAGCGGGGCATGAGGCAATCTATCACGCCGCGACGCGCTGAATCGCGAGGTCAGGCGATGCTGTGAATCTCCATTGAAAGCCGATCAGTTGGCTCCCGCAGCGGGCTTCGCCGGCGCGCCGGCGCTGTACCACTTCTGCAAAAGGGCGTGCACCTGTTCGCTGCTCATGCCGTCGATCTGGAACCTGAACTTCTTACCCGCGGAGTCGACGACTGCGTTGCCCTCGATGCCGGTCACCTGCGCGCGTGTGAGCGTGATGGGATGCACATCGGAGGTGAAGGTGAGCAGCGTATCCGTCAGCTGCAGCGTACCGTCGCACGACCGTCCTGAGAGATAGGGGAACGCGTGGACGTGATGAGCGGGGTAACTCACCGTGGCGAACACCGGGCGCGCTGCCGGCGCAGGTGCCGCGGGCTTAGGCGCTGGAGGCGGCGTGGCAGCCGTCGTTGCCGGAGCCGGCGTTATTGCCACCGGTGCCGCGGCAGGCTGCGTCGAAGGCGCTGGCGTAGCAGGCGTGGGTCGCGGAGTTTCGTGATGAGATGTGGGATGCGCCGCGGCCGGAGTCACGTGGGCCGGTTGCTCCGGTGCAGGGGCCGCGGGCTGAGTCGCGGGCGCTGTCGCCGGAACTGCCGCCGTATCGGCGGGCGGGTTGGCCGGAGTTGTGACTGCTGGTGGCGTCGCTGCAGCCGCGGTCACGGTGGGAGCCGGAGCCGGCGGACGATGCGCCGCTCGGACCTGCATCACAAAGCGCCACACGCTGACCACGATGACGGCAAAGGCCGCGACCGCGAGGATGCGGCGGAAGCGTTCGCGCTGTTCGGGGGTCCGCTCTCTGCGCCGGCGCCCGGACGAAGGAGCCTCAGGCTGCTCCAGCTTCGATCGCAGCGACGCGGAGATGGTGGCTGCCGCGGTTGTGGGCTGCGTTGCCGCCGAGCTCGGCGCCTGCGTTGCCACCGACATGCCGGAGGGCGTGGCGCGCGTCATGCCCGGATACGAGCTGGCTGCCGGAATGGCGACCGCGCTCATGACCTGCGAACTCGAAGGCCCGCGTTGCAGACGGCGCATATCCGCGCGCAGATCGGCCGCAGACTGATAGCGGAGGTCGCGATCCTTTTCGAGCGCTTTGTTCAGCAGATTTTCAAACTCCGGCGGCAATTCCTGGTTCAGCGAGATCGGCGCGGGCGGAATGTAGTTCAGCAGTTTGTCGAACACGACGGCCGTCGTCGTTCCCTCGAAGGGATGCTTGCCCGTGGCCATCTCGTACAACACCACGCCGAGCGAGAAGACGTCGCTGCGCTGATCGAGCGTCTCGCCGCGCGCCTGCTCCGGTGACATGTAGGCGATGGTGCCGAGCGTCGATCCCGGCGTCGTGAGCATATTGCGCGCGGAAATCCCGGTAGCCTGGGTCTCTTCCGAAGGCCGGTCTTCAAAACGCGCCAGGCCGAAGTCGAGAATTTTGCTCTGCCCCGACGTGGTCACGAAGATGTTTGCCGGCTTGATGTCGCGGTGGAGAATGCCTTTCCTGTGCGCGGCATCGAGTGCGTCGGCGATCTGGATGCCCAGTTCGAGCAGCCTCGGCAGGGGCACGGCCTTGCCGCCGTAAAGGCGATCGAGGCTCTGTCCCTCCAGCAGCTCCATCACCAGAAAAGGCTGGCTCTCCGACTCGTTGATTTCGTAGAGGGTGCAAATGCCGGGATGATTCAGCGCCGAAGCCGCACGGGCCTCGCGCCAGAACCGCTCCAGAGCGCCGGGGTCGGCCGCGCCGGAGAGCATTTTGAGGGCAACGTGGCGCCCGAGCTTCATGTCTTCGGCTTCGTACACGACGCCCATGCCGCCTGCACCCAGGCGGCGGACAATCTTGTAGTGTCCAAGGATCGAACCGGAGTCTGGCTGGTTCACTTCAACACTATGCAGCCAGGGCCGAGAACGGCGCAAGCGGAATTGCGGTGCTCCCTGACATTCCGCAGGATCGTTCGATCCAATCGGAGGGCGCGATCTTCTTTCCGATGCCCGCACCGCGCATACCTGGCGCCGCCTGCGAAGAGTATTCTGGCGGGCAGAGAGGTTAAGCCATGGCGGACATCACGCTGAACGTCAACGGCTCGGCCAGGCAAGTAACGGCGGCGGAGGACGAGCCGCTGCTTTGGGTTCTGCGCAATCGCCTGAATCTGACAGGCACGAAGTATGGCTGCGGCGAAGGGCAGTGCGGGGCCTGCACGGTGCTGATTGACGGACGACCCACGCGCTCGTGTCTGACGCCCGCGTCGGCCGTGACCGGCGTGAAGGTTGTCACCATCGAAGGACTCGAGGAGCGTGGCGCGCTGACGCCGGTACAGCAGGCCTTTCTCGACGAAGACGCGATGCAGTGCGGCTACTGCACGTCGGGCATGATACTGGCCGCGACCGCGCTTCTGCGCGATCACCCGCATCCATCGGAAGATCAGGTGCTGGAAGCGATGAACGGCAACGTTTGCCGGTGCGGCACCTATCCGCGCATCCTCGCCGCCATCCGCCGCGCCTCCGGCGAAAGGGAATCCGCTTATGCCCGTGGATGACCTGACAACGGAAGCCAACCTGCATACGATTCGCGATCGCGTGCGCGCGTTCGAGCTGGATCGCCGCGAATTTCTCCGCCTCTGCAGTGGCGGCCTGCTGGTGTGCCTCGCCAGCCCTGCGGGCGCGCAGGAGTCAGGCCGCGCCGGGCGAGGTAGCCATCGGTTGCCGCAGGAAGTGAGCGCGTGGATCCACATCGACGCCGATGGCAGGGTGACGGTGTTTACCGGCAAAGTGGAAATCGGCCAGAATATCCGCACTTCGCTCGCGCAATCGGTTGCGGAGGAACTGCGCGTCGATTTCGACGCGATCTCGATGGTCATGGGAGACACCGACCTCACGCCCTGGGATATGGGCACGTTTGGCAGCCGCTCGACGCCGACCATGGGCCCGCAATTGCGCAATATGGCCGTCGCCGCGCGGCAGATGCTGCTCGAGACCGCTGCCCAGCGCTGGAACGTGGATGCAGCGGGCCTGGTCGCCGCCGGCGGCAAAGTGACGAATCCCAAGACCGGCGAAGCTCTGGCGTACGGCGCGATCACGCGAGGAGAAATGCTGGTGGGTACCGTTAACGGCGATCCGCCGCTGACACCAGCCACGGACTGGCAGATCGCGGGGACGGCAGTTCCTAAAGTGCGGGGGCGCGATTTCGTCACCGGCAAACACATCTATCCGTCGGACGTGGTGCGCCCCGGCATGCTCTTCGGTAAGGTGCTGCGTCCGTCGGGATTCAACGCAACGCTGGTTTCGGCGGACACTGCTGAGGCCGAGAAGGTTCCGGGTGTTCAGGTGGTGCGCGATGGCGCCTTCATCGGCGTCGTCGCTGCCGACGTCTGGACTGCGGAGACCGCGCTCGCGAAGATTCAGGCGAAGTGGAGCGTACCGCAGCAGATTTCGAGCCAGGATCTTTTTGCGGCGCTGCAGAAGGGCGCAGGCGACGACATCCCGACGTCCGGATCGCCTTCAGTCTCCGCGGCCCTGACGTCTGCCGAGGTGAAACTCGCGGGCCAGTACACCATCGCCTATATTGCGCATGCCCCGCTTGAGCCTCGCGCCGCGGTTGCCGAGTGGGCCGACGGCAAGCTGACGGTGTGGACGGGCACACAGCGGCCCTTCGGCGTTCGCGACGATTTGATGCACGCGTTCCGGCTCGCCGAAGACCACGTTCGCGTGGTGATGCCCGACATGGGGAGCGGCTACGGCGGTAAGCATACGGGCGAGTGCGCCATCGAAGCTGCGCGCCTCGCGAAGTCGGCGGGCAAGCCGGTGAAGCTGATCTGGACGCGCGAGGAGGAATTCACGTGGGCGTATTTCCGCCCCGCAGGAATCATTGAGATTCGCAGCGGCGCCAGGCGCGACGGAACGCTGGTCGCGTGGGAGCACCACAACTACAATTCCGGGCCTTCGAGCGTCAACACGCCGTACACAGTGCCGAATCCCGTGACGCAGTACCACGAGTGGGCCTCGCCGCCCTTGGCGCAGGGCTCGTATCGCGGCCTTGCGTCGACCGCGAACCACTTCGCACGTGAAACCCACATGGACGAGCTGGCGCACGAGCTGGGCATGGATCCGCTGGCGTTTCGCCTGAAGAATATCTCTGACCCGCGCCTCGCAGCGGTCTTCCACGCAGCAGCCGAGCGCTTCGGCTGGGGAAGGCAGAAGTCGACCGTGCAGCGCGGATTCGGCATCGCCGGCGGCACGGAAAAGGGCGGCTATACGGCAGCCTGCGCTGAAGTGGAGGTCGACGCCGGGGGCAAGGTCCACATCCGCCGTGTGGTGCAGGCGTGGGAGTCGGGCGCCATCGTCAATCCCGACGGATTGCGCAATCAGGTGATGGGCGCGATCGTGCAGGCCATCGGCGGCGCGCTCTTCGAATCGATCCAGTTCGCGAACGGGCAAGTAACGAACGCGCACTTTGCCGACTATCGCGTGCCTCGCTTCCGCGATACGCCGGAAGTTGAGGTGGTTCTGCTCGACCGCAAGGACCTGCCTTCTGCCGGCGCCGGTGAAACCGGCATCGTCGCGCTCGCGCCTGCGGTGGGGAACGCGATCTTCGCGGCTACGGGCAAGCGGCTGCGGTCGATGCCGATGGCGGCAGGCGAGATATCGAGTTGAAGGAGAGCCTCCGTTATCCTGCGTACGCCATGAAAACTCTGTTGCGATCCCTTCGCAGAATCCTGCCTGCTGCCGTTCTCGCTGCCTGCGCCGTCGTGGCACCCGCGCAAACGCGCCAGATCGCCATCACCTTTGACGATCTGCCGGTTCACGGACCCCTGCCGCCAGGAGAGACGCGGCTCGACGTCGCCCACCAGGTAATCGCGGCGCTCCAGCAGGCGCACGTTCCGCCCACCTACGGCTTTGTGAATGCCATTCATCTCGAGCAGCAGCCGGAGACGATCGAGGTCCTCAAGGCATGGCGCGCAGCCGGCTTTCCCCTGGGCAATCACACGTGGTCCCATCCGAACCTGAACGAAATTCCCCTGGCAGAATTTGAGCAGAACGTGGCGAAGGACGAGCCGACGCTCGCATCGCTGATGGCCGGCGGCGACTGGCATTGGTTCCGCTTCCCGTTCCTCGCCGAAGGCAACACCCCCGAAAAGCGGGTCGGCATTCGGGAATACCTCGCGCAACACGGCTATCGCGTCGCCGGCGTCACCATAAGCTTTGCCGACTACGACTGGAACGAGCCCTATGCGCGCTGCAGCGAGAAGGGCGACCGCAAGTCGATTGCGTGGCTCGAGCGGAGCTATCTGGCGGCGGCCGACCATAGCATTCACTTCGACCGAACCCTATCGAAGGAGCTTTACGGGCACGACATCCCCTATGTGCTCCTCATGCACATCGGCGCTTTTGACGGGCACATGCTGCCGCGCCTGCTGGCGCTGTATCAGCACCGGGGGTTCAGTTTCATCCCGCTCGCACAGGCTGAGGCCGATCCGTTCTACAGGATCGACACGGACCTGAGCTCGCCGCCCGGTCCGGACATGCTGGAGGGCGTGGCCGACGCGAAGCATGTTCCGCTGCCGCAAGCGGAGAGCTTCGAGGCGCAGTTGAAGGCGATCTGCCGCTGAAGGCGGCGGCTTCAGACGATTTCGTGCCGCCGCCGTCCAAAAATGAGGTGCCGTCCGGCAACCCGTGGAACCCTGGCTGCGCGGTACAATGGCTGAAGCGCCAGCGACCAGGACGATGTGGTTTTAAGGAAGGGCCGGAAGCCGGCGTTCCTGCCACGGAGGTGGGACGGCGCCCGAGACGTAATACCCTATGATTCTTCGTTTTCCGCCGCTTCCCGCCGTACTGCTCGCCGGACTGGCTCTGGCTCCCGTCGCCGCCTTTGCCCAGGCTGGGTCCAACTTCGCTGACACGACGTCGCAGCAGGTGCCCGCCTATTCAGGCACGGTGATCGAAGACATCATCGCCCGCGTCAACGACCAGGTAATCAGCAAGTCTGACTACGAGCGCGCCCAGC
Source organism: Acidobacteriaceae bacterium (assembly GCA_035503555.1). GTDB lineage: Bacteria > Acidobacteriota > Terriglobia > Terriglobales > Acidobacteriaceae > Palsa-343. Next base: position 11,655 of record DATJTG010000219.1, read on the forward strand.
AGCAACTGGAGCAGGAAGCGCAGCAGCAGAGCTGGTCGCAGCAGGAACTGATGGAGCAGCGCCGCGACCTCCTGCGGTCTCTCATTGACAAGCAGCTTCTGCTCTCGCGCGCCAAGGAACTCGACATCAACGGCGAAACCGATCTGGTAAAGCGGCTTGACGAGATCCGCAAGCAGAACAACCTCGACAGCATGGAGGATCTGCAGAAGGCGGTCGAAGCCCAGGGCATCTCGTATGAAGACTTCAAGCAGCAGATCCGCGACAACATCATTACGTCGCAGGTCATCAGCCAGGAAGTCGGGCCTCACATTTCCGTCAGCGAGTCGGAGATCCAGAATTACTACAACGCGCACCGGCAGGAATTCATGCGTCCTGAAGAGGTGCACCTGAACGAGATCCTGATCTCGACGGCTGATCCCGACAATGCCACGCAGGTGTCGGAGGCGGAAAAGAAGGCCGACGACGTGGAGAACCGCCTGAAGTCGGGCGCCGATTTTGCGACGCTCGCGAAGGCTGAGTCCGGCGGACCGACCGCGCAGCAGGGCGGCGATTTGGGAGACTTCAAGACCGGCCAGCTGCCAAAGGTGATGGAGGACGCGACCTTCTCGCTCCAGCCCGGGCAGTACACGGCGCCTATCCGCACCAAGCAGGGCTGGCTCATTCTTCAGGTCACGCAGCATCAGAAGGGCGGCCAGGCTCCGCTGAAGGACGTGGAGAACCAGATTCAGGAACAGGTTGGGATGTCGAAGATGGAGCCGGCCATGCGCGGCTATCTGACCAAGCTGCGCGAGGAAGCCTACATCACGGTGCGCCCGGGGTACGTCGATTCCGGGGCCAGCCCCAACGAGATCAAGTTCATTCAGGGCGCTTACGTTCCGCCGCAGCCCAAGAAGAAAAAGAAGGTTGTGCGCACGCGCTTCAACGGGCGTCCGGGGCGCGGCCGCAAGGTTAACGTCTCGGCTACGAGCTCCGCTGCGCCGCCGGCAGGGGTGCCCACGCTGGACAAGGTGAACTCGCAGGCGGGTTCGAAGACGGTGGCGAGCGCCGGACCCGGCACCCAGAAGCCAGGCAAGAAAGAGAAGATTCGCTTTGGACAGGCGCCGCGCGAAACCCTGCCCACCGGTACCACGCGCAGCGTCGATGCCGGCGCGACCCAGGAGTCCGCGCCGCAGCAGCAGGTGGCGATCAATCAGCCGGGCCTGGCGCCCGCCGATAACGCCGCTCCGGCGGATACGGCGGACACCGATGCCAAAAAGCCCAAGACGCGCTACAGCGACCGGCTGAAAGAAACGAAGGTGAAGCAGACGCAGCGGAAGGAGCAGGCTGCCGCCAACAAGCATCACAAGTTCGTTCCGCCGCCCGAGACCCAGACGGCCGAAGCCCAGGCGAAAGACAAGCGCCAGGACGCCGCTTACGGTCTGGAAGGCGATACGACCAAGCCGAAGAAAGTGAATCCAGCGAAGTCGGGCCCGAAGCGCCGCATGTCGGACCAGGACAAACAGCAGCCGGCGCAGAACGGCACGCAGACTACCGCGCCTGCCTCCGGCACGGCGACGCCGCCTGCTGAGCCCGCGCCCCAGCCGCAATCGGGGACGCCGACGCAGCCTCAGGCGCAGGGAACCCAGCCACAGCTGTAAACGGCCCGTCATGAAAGAAACGATGGTTGCCGACCTGGCCGGCCGCGAGAATCAGATCATTACCGGATACTTCGCGGCTGCCGCCAAATCGCTGCGTTCCAAGAAGGACGGCACGCGCTATTTCGCCGTCACTCTCTGCGATCGAACGGGGTCTGTGGAAGCGCGGGTTTGGACCATCGGCGATGCCGGGGAGTTCGAGTCCGGCGATGTGGTGAAGATTCGCGGCCAGGTCGTTCGCTACAACGAGAAGCTGCAGGTCAACATCGACAAACTCCGCCGCGCGGCGCCGGGCGAGTACGAGCTTGGCGATTTCGTTCCGGCCAGCGAGCGCGACGCCGGCGAGATGTGGGCGGAACTGGAGGCGCGGGTCGCCAGCTTTACCGATCCGCATCTGAAGGCGCTGCTCGAAGCCTTTCTGCACGACGAGACGATTGCCGCCGCTCTGCGCGAGGCGCCCGCGGCCAAGGCTTTGCACCACGCCTGGATCGGGGGCCTGCTGGAGCACATTCTGTCGCTGATGGGGCTGTGCGATGTTGTAGCCGCACATTACCCGCACATCAATCGCGATCTGCTGCTCACCGGGGTCGTCCTGCACGATATCGGCAAGCTGCGCGAATTGCGGTGGGGCACGGGCTTCGAATACACGCTCGAAGGCCAGCTCCTGGGGCACATCACCATCGGCATGGGGATGATCGAGAAGAAGATCGAGGCGATTCCCGATTTTCCGCCGGCGAAGCGGCTGCTCGTCGAACACCTGGTGCTCAGCCATCACGGCAAGTACGAATACGGATCGCCGAAGCTGCCCATGACGGCCGAGGCCATCATGCTGCACTACCTCGACGACCTCGACGCGAAGATGCAGACCGTACGCGCGGAGTTTGCCCGCAACGAAGCCGGCGGCCGCTCCGCAGCGGAGATGACGGAGTGGGTAAGGTCGCTCGAGCGTCCGCTGCTGGACTCGCGCGCCTTTCTCGACCATGCAGTCCAGGCCCCGAAGTCCGACCCCGAGCCCGAAGGAGACAAGAAGCATGCCCTGCCTTTTGAAGACTGAGCCCGGCACCTACTCCATCGACGACCTCGAGCGCGATAAAGAGACGCTGTGGGATGGCGTGACCGCGCCCGCCGCGGTCAAGTTCCTGCGGGAGATGAAGCGCGGGGAAATGGTGGTCCTGTATCACACGGGCACCGAGCGGCAGTCGGTTGGGTTGGCGAAAGTCACGTCGGTCGATGCCAGCGATCCAAAGATCCCACAAGTGCGGATTCGCTTTGTGAAACGGACGAAAAAGCCGCGGACGCTCGAAGCCATCAAAGCGCTGAGCCTGTTTGCGAATTCGCCGCTGGTAAAACAGGGCCGGTTGTCGGTGGTTCCGTTGACGGAAGCACAGTTCGCGTGGCTCGCCGCGGATTAGAGCCGCCCGCGACGGATTCATTCCAAATTCATCTAAAATCGAAGCTGGAATCTGACAACGATGCTGCGTTTTTCCACTGCCGGCGAATCGCACGGGGAGAGCCTGATCGCTCTGCTCTCGGGCATGCCTGCCGGAGTTCCCATTGAAGACACATTTGTGAACCGCGAGCTTTGGCGGCGCCAGCAGGGCTATGGCCGGGGCGGGCGCATGCGGATCGAGACCGACACAGCGCACTTTTTGAGCGGGGTGCGGCACGGCAAAACCATCGGCTCGCCGATCTCCATTGAGATCGAGAATCGCGACTGGAAGAACTGGACCGAGGTGCTGCCGGTGGCTGCGGGAGATCCCGCGAAGCACAAGGCCGTCGCGTCGCCGCGGCCGGGGCATGCCGATCTGGCGGGAGCGCTGAAGTACGATTTCCCCGACGCTCGCTACGTTCTGGAGCGGGCTTCGGCGCGCGAATCGACGGCGCGCGTGGCCGGCGGAGCTGTGGCGAAGCAGTTGCTCCTGGAACTGGGCATCGACGTGGCGAGTCACGTGATCCGCGTCGGGAGCGCTGAATTGCAGCGCGACGCGAGCTGGGACGAGATCGCCGCTCTGCGCGCGAAGGATGAAGTCCTGCTGAACTGCGTGGACGCGGAAGCTGAAGCGGCCATGAAGGCCGAGGTTGACGGAGTTCTCCGCACCGGCGATACCGTCGGCGGCGTCTTTGAGGTTGTCGTCCACGGCGCGCCTCCGGGGTTAGGCACCTGCGCCACCTGGGATGAGCGCCTCGACGGGCTGCTGGCGCAGGCGGTGATGTCGCTACAGGCGGTAAAGGCAGTCGAAATTGGGCGCGGCGTTACGGCGGCCGAGTCGCTGGGCTCCGCGGTGCACGACGCAATCGGCTACGCGCACGAGGCGAAGAACGGCAAGCACACGCGCTTTACCCGCGAGCACAACAACGCGGGCGGCGTGGAAGGCGGCATCAGCAACGGCGAAGACATTGTGGTGCGCGGGCATCTGAAGCCGATTTCGACGCTGCGGCGTCCGCTGCAGTCGGTGCGCTTCGATACGCGCGAGGAAACGAAGGCCGCCTACGAGCGCAGCGACGTCTGCGTGGTTCCAGCGGCGGGAGTCGCGGCCGAGGCGATGGTTGCGCTCACCGTCGCTCGGCTGGCGCTCGAGAAGTTCGGCGGCGATTCGCTCAGGGAACTGAAACGTAACTACGACGGTTACGTTGATCAAATCAGGAGATACTAGGGGCCACCGCCCGCTGCTTTCGTTATGATTCGCGAAATCGTTAAATATCCGGACCCGATTCTGCAACAGCCCACCGAAAAGATCGTGGACTTTAACGATGAGCTGCGCGCGCTCGCCGATGACATGTTCGAGTCGATGTACAAGGCTGCCGGCATCGGCCTGGCAGCGCCGCAGATCGGCGTCGGGCAACGGATCACGGTCATCGATCTCAGCAACCAAAAGAATCCGGAAGACAAGATCGTGCTCGTCAACCCTGAGATCATCCATCGCGAGGGCAAGCAGCACGAGGAAGAGGGCTGCCTGAGCCTGCCGGATATCCGCGACAAGGTTACCCGCGCGGCGAAGGTAAAAGTGAGGGCGCAGGACCTGGAAGGGAAGTGGTTCGAACGGGAAGGAACCGAGCTGCTCTCGCGGGCTTTCCAGCATGAGATCGATCACCTCGACGGCATCCTCTTCCCATGGAGGCTGAGCGCGCTCAAGCGCGACCTGATTCTGCGCAAGATCCGCAAGCTGCAAAAAACCGGCGAGTGGAAATGAAGCTGGTTTTCTGCGGGACGCCGGCCTTTGCGGTTCCCACGCTCAAGCTGGCGCTGCGCGCGGGCTACGAGGTTCCGCTGGTCGTCACACAGCCCGATCGGCCAGTCGGCCGCGATCAGATTCTCACGCCGCCTCCCGTGAAAGTGGTTGCGATCGAAGCGGGCATCCCCGTCACGCAGCCGGAGAAGATCAAAAGCAACGCGGAGTTTCGCGCTGCGCTCGAGGCGATCGCGCCCGACGCGATTCTGGTGGTCGCTTACGGCCGCATCATCCCGAAGTGGATGCTCGATCTGCCGCGGCTGGGCAATCTGAACCTGCACGGTTCGCTGCTGCCGAAGTATCGCGGGGCCGCGCCGATTCAGTGGGCGATTGCCAACGGCGAGGCGGCGACGGGCGTGACGACCATGCGGCTCGACGAGGGGCTGGACACCGGCGACATCCTGCTGCAGCGCGAATTGCCGCTGGCGCCGGACATGACGTCGCCCGACGTGTTTCCGCTGCTGGCGGAGATGGGCGCCGACCTGATGATGGAGACGCTGCGCGAGCTTGCTGCCGGCACGCTGGTTCCGCGTAAGCAGGATGAGGCGCTGGCGACACACGCGCCGATCCTGACGCGTGACGACGGCCATATGGATTTCGCGCGGCCCGCGATGGCGCTCTACCACCGCTTCCGTGGGTTTCAGCCGTGGCCGGGGGCATGGACCACGCTCGGTGGCAAGAAGCTGACCGTGCATCGCATGCTGCCGACGGAAGTGCTGGGGCATCGCGACGCGCAGCCCGGAGAAGTGGTTGCGCAGCAGGGCACGCTGTTCGTCGCGTGCGGCGACGGCACCTGGCTGGAACTGGTCGAGGTGCAGCTCGAAGGCAAGCGGCGGATGATGGCGGGCGAGTTTCTGCGCGGCCGCGCGATCGACTCGGGCGCGCGCCTCGGATAGCCGCCATGCCCGCGTCGGCTCAACGTACGAATGCTCGAATCGCCCCAGCTCGCCGCGCTGCTTACCGCATCCTGATGCAGGTGGCCGCGGGCGAAGCCCACAGCGACGATCTGCTGCGCGCTCCGGAAGTGGACGCGCTCTCGCCGCAGGATCGAAATCTGACGACGACGCTGGTGCTGAGCACGCTGCGCTGGCAGATCGCTCTCGATGCGCGAATTCGCCCGCTGCTGGCGAACCCGGGAGCCAGGCTGAGCCGCGAAGTGGAGACGGCGCTGCGCATGGGCGCGTTCCAGTTGCTGCATCTGGATCGCGTGCCTCCTCACGCCGTGATCAACGACAGCGTGGAACTGGTGAAGCAGGGGCCGGAGCGGGGCGCTGCGGGACTGGTGAATGCGATCCTGCGGAAGATTGCGACGCAGGATCGCGAAGCGGTTCCAGCCGAGCCTGGTTCGACCGAAGCCATTGCTACTGCGCTGGCGCACCCATGGTGGATGGTGGATCGCTGGGCGCATACGTACGGGCGCGATGCCGCCGAAGCGATCTGCCGGTGGGATCAGGAGCCGGCGGGGATCACGCTGCGGATGGAGGATCCGCAGACGGCGCCGGCGGGCCTCGAAGTGGAGACGGGAACGTTTCTTGCCTGCGCGCGACGGCTGGTGCGCGGCGACGTTGCACGCGTGCCGGAGGTGCAATCGGGAGCGATCCGCATCCAGGACGAAGGGTCGCAGCTGGTGGCAGAGATTGCGGCGGCGGCGGCTCCCGGTGCGACGCGCGTGCTCGATGCCTGCGCGGCTCCGGGAGGGAAGACCGCAGTGCTGGCGGAGAGGTTGCCGCAGGCGGAAGTCACCGCAGCGGATGTAAGCCGAGCGCGCCTCCATGCGATGCGGCGATGGCTGGGCGCGCGGCTGCCCGGAATCCGGTACGAAGTGGCCGACGCGGCCACGCAGAAGCTGGAGCCGGCGTACGACCTTATCCTCTGCGACGTGCCGTGCAGCGGAACGGGAACGATGGCGCGCAATCCGGAGATTCGGCACCGGGTGACGGAGTTCGACTTACAGCGGCAGCAGAAGCGACAGGTCGCGATCCTCGGGGCTACGCTGGCGGGGCTGCGTCCCGGCGGGGTGCTGGTGTACTCCACGTGCTCGCTCGAGCCGGAGGAGAACGAAGCGGTGGTGAAGCACGCGATCCGCGAGGGGTACTCGCTGCGGCCGGTTCGTCCGATCGTCGAACAGCTTGCGGAGCAGGGCGTGGTGACGGAGGCGGGGCGCGAGCGGCTGGAGAGCGCGGTGCGGGGGCTCTTTCTGCGGACGATGCCAGGGGTACATCCCTGCGATGGGTTCTTCGCAGCGGTGATCGAACGGAGCTGACGGTGGCAGGCCGGCAAGCGAGCAGGGCGGCGAACCGCACAGGGCCGGCGGCTCATCATGGATGCAATCCTGCCGATGATGCGAGGCAGGAGGCATCCATGCCTGATCTGTTTACCTGGAACGACTCGTACAGCGTGAAGGTGAATCTGTGCGACGCGCAGCATCAGAAGCTGTTTGCGATCATGAACGATCTGGCTGATGCGATGCGCGCGGGCAAGGGATCGACCATCATCCGCCGCACGGCCGCGGAGTTGCTGCAGTACACGCGGACGCACTTCCAGCAGGAAGAGGCGCTGCTGCGCAAGGCGCACTACCCGCAGATCGCTCCGCACCAGTTGATGCATCGACGCTTTGTGGCCGACGTGGAATTGCTGGATCGGCAGGCGCGCGAGGGGCACTCGACGAACTCGGTCGCGGTGCTGAATATGCTGCGCGACTGGCTGGCGAACCACATCCAGAAGATGGACAAGGCGTACTCGGCGCATCTGAACGCGGCGGGAATCCGATAGCTGCGAACCGTGGACGGGGGAGCGAGACGGAAGGCCGGAAGAGACCCCGGTGAGCAAAACCGGATGAGGGGTATTCGGCAAGTGATGGATTCTGCTGGGTCTGCGGGGTAATACCCTGAGGGTATTACCCTCGCTTGTCCCGCTCTGCGGGACGATGGCTCCTGCGGCGGGCCCCCGAAAATCGATCGAGCGCGATTGTCAAAGAGCATAAAGCGACGGCCTGAGCCGGCTGCTGCTTCCGCGCTTCGCAAAGGTGCGAAGCGAGAACAAAAACGAAAGCCCTGCTCCGGAGAACAGGGCTTTCCTTATTTTCAAGGATAGGGTGGGCGCAAGAAGAGGAGCAAGAGAAATCGGAGGTGGGGACGGTACGAAGGTCACAGAAGACAGGGGCAGGGAGCAGCGGTCAGCGACGGCAACAGCCTGGACGTTGTGAACCGGCACGACACGAAGAGCAACCGCAGAACTTCCTCCTCCTTCGGCTCACTTCTTTCGCTCAGGCAGTGAGGATGACAGCCGTTGTTTTTTCGCCGGGACTCACCCGTTTTTCCTGCGGCGCGCTTCGTTCCTTCAAGGCCCTCGGGATGACGGCGTGTGCTACACTGGCGCGCCATACCCTGAGGAGACTCGCTTGGCCGAAACCGACCGGACTGATCGACCGTCCGAGGCTGCCTACGCTCCCACTCACCTCGAAAGCGGCCAGCCCACAGACGCGGATTCCCCGGTGTCTGCTGCGGCCGAAGCCTCGCCAGGCGGGGAGTCAAAGCAGATCGGCCCCTACCGTCTGATTCGCAAACTGGGCGATGGCGGCATGGGGCAGGTATGGCTCGCGGAACAGACCGAGCCGGTGCGGCGGACCGTCGCGCTCAAGCTGATTCGGGCGGGGATGTACGACGATGAAGTGCTGCAGCGGTTCCGCGCGGAGCGGCAATCGCTGGCGATGATGGATCATCCTGCGATCGCGAAGGTGTTCGACGCGGGCGCGACGGCCGACGGCCAACCCTATTTCGTGATGGAGTACGTGCCGGGCGCGCCGATCACGAAGTACTGCGACGAGAACCGGCTGACGGTGCGGCAACGGCTGGAACTGTTCATAAAGGTGTGCGAGGGCGTGCAGCATGCGCATCAGAAGGCGATGCTGCATCGCGACCTGAAGCCGGCCAACATTCTGGTAGCGGAAATGGATGGGAAGGCGGTGCCGCGCATCATCGATTTCGGGCTGGCCAAAGCCGCGACGCCGGAAGTCGGCGAGACGCTGTTGACGCGGGTGGGCGCGTTTGTGGGCACGCCGGGATACATGAGTCCCGAGCAGGCCAGCGGCAGCGGGGACGTGGACACGCGCACCGACGTGTACGCGCTGGGTGTGGTGCTCTACGCGCTGCTTGCCGGGGACGAGCCGTTCGACAGCACGCAATGGACGACGCAGCCGTTCCACGAAGTCATGCGGCAACTGCAGGAGTACGAGCCGCCGCCGCCCAGCACTCGAATTCGATCGGACCACGCGACCCTTGCAGCGCGCGCCTTGCTGCGCAGCGCGGAGCCGGGGCAACTGCAGACGCAGCTTCATGGGGATCTGGACTGGATCACCATGAAGGCGATGGAAAAGGACCGGGAGCGCCGCTACGGCTCACCGGCGGAGCTGGCGGAAGACATCCAGCGGTATCTCGCGAATGAGCCGGTGAAAGCCCGGCCGGCGAGCACGGGCTATCGCATCCGGAAATACGTACGGCGTCACAGGGCCGGTGTGGCCGTTGCGTCGGCACTGGTTCTTCTTCTGGCGGCGTTTGCGGTGGCGGAGGCGGTGCAGATCCGGCGGGTGACGCGAGAACGCGACCGCGCCAACCGCATCACGGCATTTCTGCAGCAGATCTTCAAGGTGAACGATCCGAGCCAGGCACGCGGCAACAGCATTACGGCGCGCGAACTGCTGGACCGCGCGTCGAAGGAGATCGACACAGGGCTGGCCGGCGATCCGGAAGAGCAGGCGCAGATGTTCGACGTGATGGGGAACGTGTACGGGAGTCTGGGGCTCTATCCGGAAGCGGAATCTCTGGAACGCCGCGCGGTTGCGATCCGGGAGAAGCTTCTGGGCCCGAACCATCCTGACACTCTGGCGTCGATGTACAGTCTGGCATTTCTGCTGCGCCGTGACGGGCGCGAGGACGAAGCCGAGAAACTGCAGAGGAAAGTTCTGGCGACGGAGCGCCGCGTTCTGGGACCAAAGGATCCGAGAACCGCCGATTCCATTGCGCAACTGGCGGGAATCCTGGTGGAGGAGGGACATTACGCGGATGCTGAGCAACTGAATCGCGAGGCGCTGGCTTTGGATGAGCAGATTTACGGCGCGGATTCTGTGCAAACGGCTCTGTCGGAGAATCATCTGGGCGACACGCTCCTGCGCGAAGGACATTATGCCGAGGCGGAGAAGCTGCAGCGGCAGGCGCTGGACGTGATGGAACGGACCCTCGGCAGCGACGCCCCGGACACACTGCGGACCATGGGCTATCTGGCGGAGGCACTCCAGGATCTGGGGCGCTATCGCGAGGAAGAGGCGCTGCTGCGGCAAACTGTGGAGATTCAGCGCCGCGTGCTGGGACCGGATCATCCGAGTACGCTGCAAACCATGAGCATCCTCGCCGAGGCGATTGGACATCAGGGCCGGTATGACGAAGCCGAAAAACTGGAACGGCTCGTCGTGGAAGGACTGTCGCGAACGATAAGCCCGGACGGCCGCGTGCTGCTTGTGGCGAAGAGCAATCTGGGCGCGACTCTGCTGAATGAGAAGAAATATGCGGAGTCGGAGGCGCTTCTGCGCGAGGTCGTTGAAGCCGACCGCCGCGCGCTGGGCTCCGATCATCCGGATTCGCAGACGGCTGTTCTGAACCTGGCGAACACGCTCATGGAAGCCGGACAATATCCCGAAGCCGAGACTCTGTATCGGCAGGCGCTCGCTGTCGATCGGCGAGTTCTGCGGCCGGACCATCCGGATACTGCGATCACTCTCTACGACCTGGGCTGCGTGACGGCGCATGAAGGCCGCAAAACCGAGGCGATTGCGTTTCTGACCGAAGCTGTGGATCACGGACTGTCACGCCTGGGCGACCTCGGCATGCCGAAGGATCCCGATCTGCAGTCGCTGCACAGTGACCCGCGCTTTACGGCACTGGTTGCTCACGCGAAAGAAGCGGCACAGGCAAAGGGCGGCGCGCCTCAGGCGCATTGAACTGCTCCTTGTGGAGCAGATCTTCTTCCCGACGGGGTGGGCTCGTCAGCAGGCGAGCTGGCTGCGGGTGAGGCGGAGGCCGTCGAGGCGGCCGAGGAGCGTCAGCGCGACGCGCTCAGGCCGGAACAGGCGGGTGGCCATCGCCATCACCTGCTCTTCGGTCACGCTTTCGACGAGGTTGAGGATCTCCTCGAGGCCGAAGAACTTCTCGAAGTACATTTGCTGGCGCGCGAGGTTCGACATGCGCGACATGGAGCTTTCGAGCGAGAGCAGCAGATTGCCCTTGAGCTGATCTTTGGCGCGGCGCAGTTCTTCGGGCGCGAGGGGCTCGGTTTTGAGGCGACGGAACTCTTCCATGATGAGGTCGATGACCTGGAGCGCGCGATCGGCCGAGGTGCCCGCGTAGACGCAGAGCGATCCCGTGTCGCGATAGGGATTGAGGTCGCTGTAGATGGCGTAGACAAGGCCGCGCTCTTCGCGCACGGTCTGGAAGAGGCGGGAACTCATGCCGCCGCCCAGCAGCGTGTTGAGCACCAGCGTCGTGTAACGACATTCGTCGGCGACAGGCGGGGCCGGCACGCCGAGGCACATCTGCACCTGCTCGAGCGACTTCTTATTGCGGAGATTGATGCGCGGCGTCACGGTGGGCGCCACGGTGTCTCCGGGGATGGCGCCGGGGCCGAGGGAGCCGAAGTTGCGGGCCACGAGTTCGACAAAAGCGTCGTGCTCGAGATTGCCGGCTGCGGAGAAGACCATGTTGCCGGCGAGGAAGCGCTGCTCGAAGAAGCGCAGCAGCGTGTTCTGCTCAAAGCTGCGGACGGTTTCGCGGGTGCCGAGGATCGGCTTGCCAAGCGGGTGGTCTTTCCAGAAATTCTGCGTGAAGATTTCGTGGACCAGGGTGTCGGGATTGTCCTCGTCCATCTTGATCTCTTCGAGAATCACGCCGCGCTCGCGGGCAATCTCTTCGCTGGCGAAGACGGGATTGAGCACGAGGTCCGACAGCACGTCGAGCGCGGTAGGCACATGCTCGTCGAGGACCTTCATATTGAAGCAGACGGTCTCTTTGCCCGTGAAGGCGTCGAGGTTGCCGCCGATGGCGTCCACTTCGCGGGCGATGCGCTGCGCGGAGCGCGATTTGGTTCCCTTGAAGACCATGTGCTCGACAAAATGAGAAATGCCGTTCAGTTCCGGGATTTCATGCCGCGATCCGGCGCGCATCCACACGCCCATGGCGACGGAGCGGACATGCTCCATGCGTTCCGTGAGGACGATGAGCCCGGAGGGGAGGACGGTCCGGCGAATATTGCGTTCGTTGGTCATAGGCTTGAAGAGCAGCAGAGGGACCGAACCGATTTAGATGCGTTATGCTCGGACTTGAGAATGTCGACCGGCGGGAACGTGCTGACCACTATCTTAGACGCGCCGCGGGCTCCGGAAGGCATAAGACTTTTTGGCCTTTCGAATCAGGAGCTTAGCGAAGCGCTGCGCGAATTTGCGCTGGCGCAATATCGCATCCGTCAACTGGAAGAGGCGCTGTACCGGCAGCGCGTGTCGACGCTCGACGAGGTCACAACCTGGTCGAAGGATCTGCGGGAAAAGATAGCAGCGGCAGGGTTTAGCGTGGGCGCTCCCGAGATTGCGGAGACGTTTTGTTCCGCGGACGGCACGGAGCGCTACCTGATTGCGTGCGGCGACGGGCAGACCGTGGAGACGGTCTGGATGCCCGAGGGCGATGGCGGGGATGAGGACGAGGTGGAAGAGGCAGCTTCTTCCGCGGCGGAGCCGGCAAAGCCGGGATCGCGCAGTTGGTCACGCGCGACGATTTGCGTTTCGAGCCAGATTGGCTGCGCTGTGAACTGCCAGTTCTGCCTGACGGCGAAGCTGGGGATTCTGCGGAATCTCACAGCGGGAGAAATCGCGGGGCAGGTGGCCGCGGTGCTGAAGCGGCACGGAGCGGAGCCGGGGCGGGATCGCATCAACCTGGTTTTCATGGGCATGGGTGAGCCGTTCCTGAACTTCGACGCGTTCATCGCGGCGGTGCGG
>DATJTG010000220.1:0-5609 GCA_035503555.1 Acidobacteriaceae bacterium
GCTGCCACAGAAACTCGACGTCCCACGGATCGGCGCCCACCAGCAGCGGCTTCAGATATGTGTCGATCAACGACTTCGTCACCACCGGCGAAAGCGCGGCGTTGCCGAGGCCGACCAGGCCCGCGTCGGTGAAGATCTCCAGCAGCAGCCAGTTGTGAAACGCAAAGTTCCCCATCGATGCTTGGCGGAACGCCACCAGATCCATGGGATTGGTGCAGAAGTGCGGGGGCAGGGGAACGGTCTTGCCCTCCCATTGAACGACACGCGTGCGGACCTCGGTAATCTTCATGCGGCTCTTCCCATCTCCTCAATATCCATAGCCGAATATGGATGGATTTTGCCTCCGCGTAGAACGATTGCGGCGAGGCCAATCAGATGAAACGTGCCGACGGCGACGAACAGCGTCCCGTACGATACGCCGTGCTGCAGTAAAAATCCTGCGATTGCGCCGAAGATCGCGCCGCCCATCGCTCCCCCGAATCCGATCAGCCCGGCCACCGAACCGACGGCGTTCAGCGGAAAGATATCCGCAGGCAGCGTCATCACCAGCCCTGACCAGGCCTGCTGCGCGAAGAAGGCAATGCTGAACAGCGCCAGCGCCAGCGAAACCGGCGCCAGCGAAACCAGCATCACTACCGGCATCGCCGCCGCGCAGCAGCCCAGGGCGATTTTGCGTGCGGCGTTCAGCGACTTTCCCCTGCGCTGCAGAGCCGACGAAAACCAGCCCCCCAGAAAGCTGCCCACGCCCGACGCGGCGTAGGGAATCCACGCGTAATAGCTCACCTGCCTGATATCGAACCCGCGAGCGTCATAGAGATATTTGGGCAGCCAGAACAAAAGAAAGTACCAGGCGGAGTCGCTCATGAACTTCGCGAACACGAACGCCTGCACGTTATGCAGCCGAATCAGATCCAGCCAGGGCATGGGCGAATCGCTGGCCCCGCCTCCCGGGCAGTTGCGTCGGCCGAGTCGTTCGCAGGATAGGTCAGAGCCCAGCAAAGCACCCATCCAAGCCCACTCGCACCGGCGACGACAAAGACAGCGCGCCATCCGCTGTGCAGCAGGATGAGCCCGATGATCGGCGGCGCCAGCAGCGACCCGATCGCTGTGCCGGCATTGATCAGGCCCATCCCCGTCGAGCGGCTTTGCGGCTCGATCCATTCCGCTACGACGCGCGTCGCCGCAGGGAACGCTCCCCCTTCGCCCGCGCCCAGCAGGCATCGCGCGACCAGCAGCAGAACGAATCCGAACGCGAGACTGTGCAGGGCGCAGGCCAGCGACCACCACAGCATGATGAGCAGAAATCCTCGCCTCGTGCCCAGCCGGTCCAGCAGCCGCCCGCCGATGGCATACAGCGCCGCGTAGGCCAGGAGAAATGCGCTTTGCAGCCACGAGTACTGCTCGTTGGATAGCGGGATGTTGTGTTGAATCGATGCGATGGCCACCGGGAGCGTCAGCCTGTCGAAGTAGCTGATCGCGATCGCCGCTGCAACCAGCAGCACGAAATACCATTTACGGGGCATCGTCTGGGATCCCTCAGGGGCCGAGATGCAGCAAGTATACGTTTTCCGGTTCTTCGCCCGCGTTCCGATGCATAAGCCCTTTCGCTTTGCGCCGTTCGAACTGATGAAATGGCGGCAGAGGGCTTTCCGATGAAACTCCGGATGATCTCGCTGGCGTTTGCCTGTACCCTGGGCACTTCCGCCTTTACTCAAATCGCGGTGTCCGGTCCCGGCGATGTGGACCGCATGCCGGGAGCCACCGCCGGCGAAAAGATCGCTGCCTGCTTTGCGAACCATTCGATTTGCGACGCGCGCGGCTTCGGAGCCTCCACGCAGATCATCTCGTCCACCATCACCATCCCGACCCAGGCGACCCTCATCGCCGATCCCCGCACCCTGTACCAGGCTTCGGGGTCGAACATCACGCTCTTTCAGGTGGAACCGGATGCGGAGGTGAACGGCATTACCTTCGACTGCGGCAACGCGCCGGTGAACCCAATCGTTTTCGCCAATGACCCCGCCGCGAATTATTTTCCCAACACCGGCACCCTCGGCGGGCGGCTGGCCCTGCTCAATGTCTCCTCCAGCTCGAATTGCGAACACGTCCGCACAGGCGCGTTCATCAGCCTCCACAGCACAAACTCGAGGGGGATCTACACCTTTGACATGGCGCACATCCGCGCCAACGGCCTCCATGACGGGTTGCTCTTCACCGCAGACTCGACCGGTGGAAGCAACGGCTACATCAATGGCATCCACGTCGTGGATTTCAAGGGAGTGCAGAGTGTCAACTGCATCCATTTCGCCGCCGGCGCGGGCGGGCGCGGAGCAGCGGTGCAAATCGCCGGCAATACGATCGGCCCGTATAGCTGCGAGGCCTCTGGCGTCGGGCGCGGTGGCCTGAAGGCATCCTATGGCGTTCTGCTCGATGGATCGACCACGAACACTTCCTTCGGCGGCAATCAGTTTCTCGGCGACATCTGGGACTACGCCAACCCGGTCAACCTCTCCATTTCCACTGCCGGCGGACAGTTGTTTGAGGGCAACATTTCCGGAACCATCCTCGATTCCACCCGCGGCGATTACACCTACGTGAGCGCCTACGGCCTGCAGGCTCCCACGGTCCGCATCGGTTCCGGCGGCCACTTCAATACCGATGGCAACAGCATCTACACGCACACCCGCGGCAACTTTTACTTCGATACGGCCAACAATGCCTATGTCGATCCTGCGGGTGATGTGCATGCCGCTGCGTTCCTGGTCGGATCGACTCCCCTTGCAGGCTCCATTCGCGCCGGTTCCTGGACCATTCATTCATCGACTTCGGCTCCGGTGACGTTTTCTTCGCCCATGCCTGCATCACCTTCCGCCTGCAGTCTCACCCCGTCGTCGAGCGCGGCCGATACCGGTGTTCCCTATGCAACGTCACTCGCCGCGAAGGGATTTAAGGTCCACATTCCCAGCAGCGGAACCCTCTCCGGAACCTATATCTGCGTCATCAACAACGCCAATTAGGCGGCGATCGGCAACTCAGCTGGCCGGCAACGGCGCTTCCATTCCTCCCTCGCCCGCGGCCGTTTCCGTCCGCTGCGATATCCTGCTCTTCGCATGCGCCGCTATCGTTTCCTCGATCTGCTCACCATCGGATTCGTCGTGGTGCTCCTCATCTCCAACCTCGTGGGCCAGAAGATCTGCCAGATCGGCCCCTTGCGTGTGAGCGGCGCGGAACTGCTCTTTCCCATCACCTATATCTGTGGCGACGTTTTTACCGAGGTCTACGGATACGGCGCCTCTCGCCGCGCCATTTGGATCGGCTTCTTTGCCATGGCGCTCCTTTCGGGCATGGGCGCGCTGGCCGTCGCGCTGCCGCCTGCTCCCGGCTGGCCCAATCAGCAGGCGTTCGCCACCGTCTTCGGACTCGTTCCGCGCTTTGCCGTGGCGAGCCTGATCGCGTACTGGGCCGGCGAATTCACCAACTCCTTCACGCTCGCGAAGATGAAACTCCTCACCGGCGGGCGCTGGCTGTGGACGCGCACCATCGGGTCGACCATCACTGGCCAGGCTGTCGACACCACGCTCGTCGTGCTGATCGCCTTCGGCGGCTACACCGCGTGGAGCACCATGGGCCAGCTCATTTTCTGGTCGTATCTCACCAAAGTTGTCTACGAAACCGTGGCCACGCCCGTCACCTACGCCGTGGTCGCGGGTCTCAAGCGCGTGGAGCAGGTGGACGCCTTCGACCGCGAGACCAACTTCAATCCCTTCACCCTGCGCCGCCGCTCGGCCGCTGCCGATCTGCCCGCAGAGTCGTAAGAGGTCCCGCACCGTTCCGCAGCGCCAACCCGCGTAGCCCCGCGAAAAGCCTTCCATCGGCCAGCTATAATCAGGGTGTTCCCCCGATGGAAAGGAGCAGGCATTCATGCCCATTCAGCCCACCGCCAGAATCTGGCATAACGGCAATCTGATTCCCTGGGACAAGGCGCAAATCCATGTGATGAGTCACGTGGTGCATTACGGCTCGTCCGTTTTCGAAGGCATCCGCTGCTACGCGCAGCCACAGGGCGCGGCGGTGTTCCGCCTGCCCGAGCACATGCAGCGCCTGATCGACTCGGCGCGCATTTACCGGATGACGTTGCCGTGGTCGCTGGACCAGCTTTGCTCTGCCGTCGTGGAACTGATCGAAGCCAACGGCGTCGCGCCTTGCTACATCCGGCCGATCGCTCTGCGCGGTTACGGCGAAATCGGCGTGAACCCGAAGAACTCGCCGATCGAAGTCTTCATCGCCAACTATCCGTGGGGCAAATACGTTGCCGGCGAGGCGGCCGACGTGTGCATCTCGTCGTGGAACCGCCTGGCGCCGAACACCATGCCCTCGCTCGCGAAGGCCGGCGCGAACTACATGAATTCGCAGCTTATTCGCATGGAAGCCGACGCCAACGGCTACGCCGAAGGCATCGCCCTCGACGTGAACGGATACCTCTCCGAAGGCTCGGGCGAAAATCTGTTCCTCGTGCGCAACGGCGTCATCTTCACGTCGCCGCTGGGCAATTCGGTGCTGTCGGGCATCACCCGCGATTCCATCCTGACGCTGGCGCGCCACTTCGGCATGCCGGTGGTGGAGCAGGCGCTGCCGCGCGAGCTGATCTACATCGCCGACGAGGTCTTCTTCACCGGCACGGCCGCGGAAGTGACGCCGATCCGCTCGGTCGATCGCATCACGATCGCCGACGGCAACGTGGGACCGATCACGAAGCAGCTGGGTGACGAGTTCCTCGGCATCGCCAGCGGGCTCAAGCCGGACCGCTTCGGCTGGCTGACGCCGGTGAATGTCCAGACCGAACAGCCGGTTACGGCGTAACGGCAGAGGACATGCAAAAGGCCACAAGGGACAGGGATTCGATCCCTGTCCCTTTTTCCTTGCATCCGAGCCAGGTTGGCATCATGCCAGTCTCATGCAGCGGCCGGTTTGCTGATCTCTTTTAGTTCGTCCAGCACGAGGCCCAGCTCGTCGACGATGCGGCTCGCTCGCCGGCTTCGAAACACCTTGAGGAGTTCCTCGAAGTACCAGATCTGCTGCTCGCGGCCGCGCCTGAACCGCTTCCAGATCTCGTCGCCAATCAGGCGAAAATCTTCGAGGATCGCGCGAGCGTTGTGGAGCTTGTCGGCGGCCGAGATCAGGTGGACATCATCGGGCTCTCCGGCTAACCGATGGACGTACTGCTCCTTGCGCGGCATCCAGTCTTCTTTCCGGGTGCTGTCCTCCGACAAGCTGTCGGACAGTCCTTCCACCATGCGGGCCACGTTGGGGCCGAAGTTGTGGCGCACGTCGCTGAGACGCACGGCTCCGCCATGATCTTCGACGGTGTCGTGGAGGAGGGCGGCAATCACCATGTCCTCGGTGACGGGAATCGGCGCATGTCCCGCTTCGCCCATCACCAGCGACGCCACTCCCAGGAGGTGCGCCATGTAGGGGATCTCGGTGCCTTTGCGCCGCTCGATATGGAGGTGTCTTGCGTAATCGACCGCCTGGGTAAAGCGATCGCTTAGATAAAGGGTGCTTCCACGTTCGGTATTCATAGCGATAGCCAGCCCGTCAGTGTATCAGCG
>DATJTG010000221.1:0-58405 GCA_035503555.1 Acidobacteriaceae bacterium
ACATCTGCCTGATGTTCGATCCTGCGGCTGAAGGCGTTGCCGATGGGCTCCGCGAGAAAGCTCAGCACCGTCAGCAGAAGCAGGATCAACCCCAGCGACGACCAATTCCCTGCTCGTTCGATGCCCCAGCGCGGCAGCAGACCGCCGAGGACCCGCGCGCCGATCCAGTAGAACAGGAGAATCAGCGCCGCCGAGAAAGCAAGCCCTTTGGGGATGTGGTGCAGCACGTAGTGCCCCTGCTCGTGGCCGTAAGTGAAGAGGATTTCGTTGGGCGACTCTTCCTTCAGCGTCGTGTCCCAGACCACAATCCGCCTGGATGCGCCGATCCCCGTCACATAAGCGTTGGGGCCTGTGACGCGGCGGCTTGCATCCATCACAAAGATGCGGTCGCGAGGAATGTTCATCCCCCCGTGCGCGATCACCTGCTCCAACCGGTCGACCAGCGCCGGATCAGTCTTCGTGAGCGGCTCGAAGTGATTGAAAAGCGGATCGACAACCAGCGGTGTGACTAAGGTTCCCACGATCACGGCAGGCACCGTGAAAGCCCAGAACCAGATCCACCAGCGTCGGGGCGCATGCCGCAGCAGTGCGTAGAGAATGCTGAGGACAAACGTGCCGACCAGAACCGTCAGCCCCACCGACTTCAGCCAGTCGGCAATCCACGCCGGCCAGGACTCGACGGAAAGCCCGAAGGCGAGGCCTACATGATGGCCGAGCATGGAGCCGGGCAATTCAAGCAGCGACAGGATCAGCAGCCACGCTGGCGCTGCGATCAGGCCCTGAACCCATGCGCGCTGCGAGATTCTCGCTGCCATTGCGGCGATCCCGCTGCCGGCGCGGCTGAGCACCAAAACCGCAAACGCGACGATCATCCATGCGGTATCGCCGAAGTAGAGACCGGTGCGCCAATGGCTCAGCGCAGTGGCCTTCGCCAGCTTGTCAGGAGGAAGGCCGCAGAGCGGCTGGCTGGCTGCTGCCAGTGCCAGCGTGATCGCATGCACGGGATCAGAGATTGAACAGCTCCCGCAGCCGGCGCGTTTGCGCGCGACTCACCGGAATTTCCGTCTGCTTCTTGTCGGCCATGCGCAGCTGATAGGTGCTCTTGAACCACGGAACCACTTCGCGGATCTGATTGATGTTCACCAGAAACGAGCGATGCGCGCGCCAGAAGACCGCCGGATCGAGCTGATCGAACAGCTCCTCGAGCGTGCGGCACTTCGACTGCCCTTCAATCGTGGGTGTCACGACCGAGATCACGCCGTCGTCGATCGAGGCGTAGCAGATGTCTTTTTGGTCGATCAGCAGCAGACGGCTGCCGGCCTGCAGCACGATCTTTCCGGTGTTGGGGCGCGGCGACTGATGCTGCTCGATGAGCTTCAGCAGCGTGTCGACGCGCAGGTCGCCGGTGGCGGGGCGCGCCTCACCGGCCTGCTCCTGCAGCCGCAGCCGGGCACGATCCAGCGCCTGCAGCACGCGGTCTTTGTCAAAGGGCTTCAACAGATAGTCGATGGCATTCACATCGAACGCGCGCACGGCATATTGGTCGAAGGCCGTGGCGAAGATGATCTGCGGGAGCGGCTCGCCCTTGCCCGTTTCCAGCAGCCTTTTCAGAACGGCGAATCCGTCGAGCCCCGGCATCTGGACGTCGAGAAAAACCACGTCGGGATGGTGTTCGCGAATGAGATCGACGGCTTCGACGCCGTTCTTCCCTTCTCCGAGAACATCGACCTCGCCGGTGGTGTCGAGCAGATACTTCAGCTCTTCGCGAGCCAGTTCTTCGTCATCGACGATGAGGGCAGTGATGGACATGCACGAACAGTGCCAACCTCAAAGTATAGAAAGGGCCGCGAATGGCGGTCAATGAAGCCCGCCGTGCCTCAGCGAAATTCTCGCGTTACCTCGATCTCGCCCACGATGGCTTCGTTGAAGGCTTCGATATCCTCGGCGGGGATCCAATATTCCCTATGATCGCGGCCGCCCGCTTCGTGGACCTCGTATCGTTCGATAAACTCACGCCGCACCTGAAAGCGGGTAACGTACCCGAGCCCGCTGGCTGGGACATTCCAGTCCCGCGCGATCTTCATGGCGTACTCTTCCGTTAGCACGGGATAGAAGATTGGTTGTTCCGGCAATCGGGGTGGAAACGCTCGCATCCTGCTGGCTTGAATGAGAGCCAGCTCCTCGGGACCGACCGGGCGCCACAGCGTGGTAGTGGATTCTGGTTTCTCCAAGGCGATTGCAGCTGGCGCTCAGTCCGCAAACACGTGCAACCGAGCCGGCGGGTGGTCTTCAGCCAGATGATGTCCGCAGTAAACGCAGTATAGATCGGTAACCCGCGCCGTGCGGTGGCAGTTGCCGCAGCATGGGGCGACCTGGTAGGCGCATTGCGGACAGAAATGGTATTCGCTTTCGATCCGCGCCCCGCACGAGGGACACAGCGCCATGACCGGCAGGCGCAGCAGGAAGTAAAGAACCGCGCCGATGCCGCTGGGGATCAGCACGCAGACCGCCATCCACATCCCCGTGCTCATGCCGCGCCGCGGAGCATCGCGGCTGATGTAGCCGATCATCAGCATGTACAGCGCAGCCAGCGCTCCAATGCTGATGTTGATGTAAATGCGGAAGCCCAGGGGCAGATTCGGAGGATGACGCCGGTGCGCCACCACGAAAAACCACATCAGGTACTCGACCGCGGTGAAGGCGAGCACCGCCGCGCCGACTGACCAGAGGGGGATGAGGCCCAGCTCGGCGGCAAAGCCGTCCGCATGGGTTTCACCGCCTTGACGCGTCTCGTTGATCATCGCAGGATCTCAGGCACGCAGAGCAACGCTACGAGCGATGCACTCCGCTTCTCGCATGCTTCCACGTCATCATCGCAACTCCCAGCACCGCGGAAAGCAGCACGAGCGAAAGCGTGACCAGGACCACGGGCACGCCGAGCACCGGATCGCCTGAGTTCAGATCGCTGGCCGCCAGCCAAACCGCCGGCGCGAACAACACCAGCAGCAGGGCCACCACCAGCAGGGCGATCCCGGCATGCTTCCGTTGCCGCACGCGCTTTTCCTGCATTCGATACGCCGCATCCATCACAGAACGCCGGGTGCGCAGCAGTACATCCGGCATTACAGATTCCCTTGCCCTGTCCTGGAATACATCTCTGCTCATACCGCTTCCATTCGTTTGGCGTTGGGCCCTGCGTGTCCCGTTACTGCTTCCATGCGCGGCCTGATCGCGGCCAGCCCGCGATACAAGCGCGATTTCACTGTCGACAAAGGAGCCCGAGTTACTCTTGCGATCTCTTCGAGCGAAAGCTCTTCGTGAAAACGCAGCAGCAGCACCTCGCGGTGCAGCGGATCCAGGGTCATCAGAGCTTCCGCAACCAGTTGCCCGCTCTCGAGAGTCGCCAGATGGTCGAACGGCGACTTTTCCTGGCTGGGCACTTCAAACGGACGCTCGTCGTCCCCGCTCTCGCACATTTCCTCCAGGCTCGCCATCGACTTCCTGCGCCGCAGATCGATCACCAGGTTGCGGGCGATCGTGAACAGCCAGGTATCGAAGCGCGAATTGCCGTTGAACTGCGCGCCGCGCACGAGCACGCGCATCCAGGTCTCCTGGAACAGATCTTCGGCCATTTCGCGATTGCCGGTGAGGAAGAGCAGATACCGCAGAAGACGATGTTGATACTGCACGATCAGGTCGTCGAGGATCTTCGGGTCATGCCGCTTCAGTCCTTCGGCTACGAGGGCGTTCTCTCTTGAAACCTCTTGTGCCAGTTGAAGCGTCGCCGTGCTCATGTCAGTTTCAGAGACGGATATCTCGCCGCGGAAGACGCTTGTCACGACCAGTTTTTCCAGTTTCATCGACAAATCCACAGGCTTACCCTCGGGCGCCGGAGCGAAACCATCCCGGCCCACCCGCTAGACATGCCTCTAAGCTCCTGATTATCCGCCACATTCCCCGGCACCTCAAGGGAATAAACTGGTCATTCGACGGTAACGAATGGAATTCCTCTACGGCCTTCATCCAGTGGAAGAGGCGCTGCGCTCCGGCTCGCGCCGGTTCGATTACGTCTGCGTCGCGCGGGAACGCCACGACCAGCGGCTGACGCGGATCCTCGAACTCTGCCGGGAGGCTGGGGTGAGGACCCGCCAGGAGCCGCGCGAGGCCCTGACCCGCCTGGCCCACACCGCCGAACACCAGGGGGTGGTCGCCGTCGTCCGCCAGCGCGAGTTTCTGAACCTCGAAGATCTGCTGGAAGGCCCGGAGCCCCGGCTGATCCTTGCGCTGGATGGGGTAGAAGACCCCCAGAACCTGGGGGCTTTGCTGCGAACGGCCGAGGCTGCCGGCGTGGACGGGATTCTCATGACCGAACGCCGATCGGCGCCTCTCAGCCCGGTCGCGGTAAAGGCATCGGCCGGGGCCGCGGAGCATCTCCGTCTGGCGCGGGTCGTGAATATGGTCCGCTCGCTCGAAGCGCTCAAGGAGCGGAATCTCTGGTGCGTCGGCCTCGACGAGCGCGGCACCCGGGATTACGACCAATACGACTTCACGTCCAACACAGTAATTGTCCTTGGACGCGAAGGCGCTGGGTTGCACGATCTGGTTCGCCGCACCTGCGACCACCTGCTCCGTATTCCGATGGGGGGCAAAGTGGCATCGCTGAACGTTTCGGCTGCCGGCGCCGTGGTGTTGTTTGAGGCGGCCCGTCAGCGTCGCGCCGCCGCGGCTCCCCAGGGCGTCGCGCCTCAAAAATCTGCGGCGCGCAAACAGAAGGGTCTCGGTTCATGAAGTTTTGTAAGCTCACTGCCGGCCTGCTCCTGGCTTCGGCAGCCGCCTTCGCACAGCAATCTTCGAAGCCCGAAGTGCTGTTTTCCGGCCCGCCAAAAGCGGAAGCGCCGGCGACTCCGGCCACAACTCCCGCGGGAAACATCACCGACGCCGAGCGGCTTTCGGTCGCGGTCATGGCATGGGACCTCGAGGTCCACCTGACTCCGAGCGATTCTGCGCTGGAAGCGCACAGCCGGGTGACAGTCCGCAACGATGGCACAGCGCCTCTCAGGATCATTCCCCTGCAGCTTTCCTCGTCGCTCCATTTTGAAACCGTTGGTTTCAGGGGCCAGCGCATTTCTTTCACAACAAGCATCCTCAACAGCGACGCCGATCACACCGGCCAGCTGGTCGAAGCGGCGATTCCTCTTTCCGAGCCGCTCGCACCGCAGGCTGAAATCACGCTCGAGGTCGACTACGGCGGCACCATCCCGCTCACCGCGAAGCGGCTGCTGGCCATTGGCACCCCGGAAGCCAATGCCCAGGCATCGGACTGGGACCGGATCTCCGCCGATTTCACGGGCTTGCGCGGGTTCGGCAACGTCGTTTGGTATCCCGTCAGCTCAGTGCCGTGCCTGCTGGGCGACGGGGCGAGGCTGTTCAACGAGATCGGCCGCCAAAAGCTCCTGGACCAAAACGCGACGATGGCTCTGCGCGTTACGGACAATTTTTCCGATCAGCCGCCCAACGCCGCCGTGCTGAACGGGCACTTTGCCCCGCCCGATAAGCCGGAATCGATGCCAACGGCTCAGTTTCCCGGCGTCGTCACGGTTTCACGGCCCGCCACACAACTGGGCTTCGACACGCCGTCGCTGTTCCTTGTGCGCCGGATGGAGATTTCCGACAACGGACTCCGCGTCCTCACCACCGACGCCGATGCGCCGAACGCGAAGGACTACATCCTGGCGGCCGGCACGCTCGCGCTGACCATGAAAACCTGGTTCGGCACCAACGCGCACGCGCTGGCCACGATCCTCGACCTGCCGGAAGCGGACGATCTGCCTGCCGAGATGGGCGACCTGCTGGCAACGCCGATCAGCGCCGACCCTCCCCAGGACCTGGAGCCGGTGGTCGCGCATGCGCTCGCGCACGCTGCTTTCTATTCGCCGCGAGGCTGGCTCAATGAGGGCGTGGCAAGCTTCATCGGGTCGCTCTGGCTCGATTCCACGCAGGGACATACGACCGCCGTCGAAAACCTGAATGCGGGACGCAGCGCCCTTGCGCTGGCGGAGCCTGGAACGCCGGGCCAGGGGCCTGGCGAGGACCTGATCCACGCCATCAGCCCCGTGTACTACCGCACAAAGGCCACCTACGTTCTGTGGATGTTGCGCAACCTGGTCGGCGACAAGACACTCTCTGCCGCGCTGCAGGCGTATCGGCCCGCCGATGACACGCAGCCCGACTACTTCGAGCACGTTCTGGAGCAGGCCGGCGCACACGATCTGGGTTGGTTTTTCTCAAACTGGGTGGAGGAAGACCGCGGCCTGCCCGATCTCTCCATCAGCGGCGTGTATCCCAGTCCCGAGGCGCATCTCCAGGTTCTGGTCGCGGTCGATATCAGCAACGACGGATACGTCGAGGCCACCGTGCCGCTCACGGTGAAAGGCCCTGACACCCAGACTACGAGCTGGGTCCGCGTCCCCGCCCACGGCCACGTCACGCAGCGCGTGCTCTTCCAGGAGGAGCCGTCCGAAGTGGATCTGAACGACGGCACTGTGCCGGAGGTTCAGACCACGATGCATCAGAAGCTCATCAACTCGACCACCGCCCGCCAGTAACGCGCTCAGTGCGCGAGCGTGGGGTGCTCCAGGGTTCCGGCCACTTTGGACGCAGTCTTTCCGGACTGCAGCTTCAGGTTGAGCCGCCGGTCGAAGCCGATTTGCCCCTGCACGGTGGTTGTGCCGTTGCCGCGCGTGATCGTACTGTTGGCCAGGGTGACGGTGTTCCCGGCGATCGACCCATCGCCGGTCCATCGATCGAAGCGCGTAAGCGGCGACGTGGGACCCGCGACCGAGAGCCCCCCTTTAAGCCAGGTGAACCGGACGCGTCCGGCAGTCGACGACGCCAGGTCGGCAGCGCTCGCGCCGCTCAGGTTGAGCGTAGCGTCCAGATTGGCCGTGCCTCCGCCCCATCGTTCTTTGAAGAGCGTCGCCGCCTGAGACGGCTGGATTCCTTTCAGCTGCACCTCGAGCGCCCAGTGCGGAATTCCGCTCTGCACAGTCATCGTGCCGGTCGCATGCAGGGTCCCGCCGAGGGCTTCGCCGTCGAGAGACTGCAGATTCAACGAGGCCCCATCGACGCTGACGGCCGCAGTGGCATTCTGAACCTCCAGGCGATCCAGAGCGAGCGTCTTCCATTGCACGGCGCCGGTGAGCGGAGGCCAGACGCGAATCTGCGATCCGCCCAGATCAGCGAGCATCTGCCCGAAGAACCCTTCACGCCGTCCCTGCACGGCCGATTCGAGAACCGCCGCGCTGGCATCGCCCGGCTGCAGCGTAAAGGTGCCCGGGCACGGCTGGCTGCAGCCCGCGGGAAATTGCAGCGAGCCATGCATCGCCAGCCCCTGATACTGGAACGCGACATTTTGCCAGGCAACAGTCTCGGGCGATAATGCGACTTCTGCCGATTCAATCTCGACCGGCGCAGGCAGAAATGCCGGCCGCATTTCCACGTCCTGCACTTTCATCGATCCGGTATTGGCCACCGTTGGGCCGCCGCCCACGGGCGCGATCCAGGCGCCAGTGCTGGCCGCATCCAGAGTGACGCTTCCCTTCGCGCCCACCGCATCGACCGCATTGCCCAAATCGCTGAGTCCGCCGGTAAACGCGCGCAGACGATCGAGCGACGCCGCTCCTTTGGCGTGCACGGCAAAGCCGGCCGGCATGAGCCGCGCATCCAGGGTCATCGGCTCAGTTCCGCCAAGGTCCACAGCAACCGGCTGCAATACGAGCGCGAGCGGAGCGGGAGCAGCGGAAACGGGATTGGGAACGGGACGCTTCCCGCGGCCGGGTTTCGCCGGCTGCGGCTCTTCGGCAACCAGGTGCAGATCGGGAACCGCCAGGTTGTCCGCTGAACCGGCGACCGTGACTCCGGTCGCCGTCGCATCTCCCGTCAGCGACCAGGTTTGGCCGCGCGTCAGGTGAAACAACCCGTTGACCGAGCCGTTTGCCGTCAGGGATTCCGCGCGCAGCCGCATGAGCCCGACGAGCGAGAGTGGAAACTCCACCGGAACCTGATTGATCTCGAGCTGCAGGTCGGCGGACGGCGCCGCCAAGCCCCGTACATTTCCTGTCAGAAGGAAATGGCCGCGCCCTTCCGGCAGATAGCAGGTGATGTCCTTCATCAGGCGCAAACCATTTTGATAGCGCCCGGCGCAACGAGCGTCGATATTGAGTGCAGACGCCGGCTGAAACTCCTGGCGCTGCAGGTTGCCAATCCGCACGCGCGCCTTCCAGCCAAGATTGCCGGCAACTCCGACGATGGTTGCGGTCGCATCGAGATCGCCGCGCCATCCGCTGTCGGTGCCCGCGAGCAAGCGGCTTGCCTGGCCGAGTTGCGCCCCGCTCCACTCTGCCTGCAGGTTGACCGGCATCTCAGCGATCGAGGCCGCGCGGCGCAGCGATCCTTCCACGGTCAGCACGCCCGTATCCGAGAGGTGCAGTTCCAGGTCGGTTCGCACCGGCTGCGCTTTCAGCCGCAGCCTCCACTCGCCGCTGCCGGCCTGCCACATGGAAAACTCAGCATTGCTGAGCGAGAAGGGACGCTTCTCCACGCCGACTTTGAAGTTGATCCGCGCGCTCGTGGCTTCCACATAGGGAAAACGAGGCAGGTGTCCTGTATGGCGCTGTCCGGTAGCCAAATTGGGAATTTGCGACGCGCGCAGCAGGATCGACGCGATGTTCCACTGCCCGGCATCGTTCTTCACCAGGTTCAGGCTGGCCTGATCGAGGCTGATGCGGCTCACTTCAAGGCGCCCGCGCCACAGGGAGCTGATCCGCAGCGATGCGACCATCGAGTCGGCATGCAAAGCCGGCTCAAAGCCGAATGCCGGATCCTCCGCCACGGTGAAATCCGTCATCACAATGCCGGGCATCGGCAGAAGGCGGAGTTGCATATCGCCCACGGAAACCGAACGCCCCAGCGCACCCGCCATGCTGTTGGTGATGGAGCGGCGATATTTCTTCAGATTGATGAGCGGCGGCAAAAAGATCGCGAGCAGCAGCGCGACCACGAGCGCCAGCGCGATCACCAGCTTGTGACGGCTTCTGCGGCCCTCCTGCGGCGGATCGCCGGTCAGCGGCTCTCCAGCTCCGTTCATCGCTATTTCACCAGGTGCAGCGTGCGTCTCCAGCGGGTTCCGTCGAAGAAGTGGATGGCCTCATGCAGAATCCAGGCGATGCGGTCGCCGGCCGAGGTCTTGTACTGCTGGCTCTCCGGAGTATCGAACGACCAGTAGACGAAGAGCGGCCGCCCCACGATGTTGGCGCGCGGCACAAAGCCCCAGAAACGGCTGTCGAGGCTGACGGTCCGGTTGTCGCCCATGCAGAAATACATTCCCGGCGGCACCACCAGATCGCCGTTCTGCACATGCGAGGGGAGCGCCTCGGCCCACTCCGCGGTCACATCCGCGCTCTCTCCCGGCGACACGGCCGGGAATTCGTCGCGATAGGAGTTGTAGTCCGGATACGGCGGCTGCGCGGCATACGGCTCGGTGAGCGCCTGTCCGTTGCGATACACAACGCCGTCGCGCAGATGGATATGGTCGCCGGGCAGGCCAATCACACGCTTGACCAGGAACAGGTGCTCGCCATTAGCCTCAAGCGTGGGCTTGTAAAAAACGACGATGTCGCCGTGCCGCACGTCGCGGTAGTGGACAAAGGGAGCCCAGTGCGCCGGCGGTGCGAGCGTCGTGCGATCGACCAGCACGTGATCGCCGACCAGCAGCGCCGTCTCCATCGAGGACGACGGAATCGCAAAATTTTGAAAGATGAACGTGAGGACGAAGAGCCCCACCACCAGAACTCCGCAAATTGAGGCAAATGCCTCCAGCGGAGTTTCCTCATGCTTCTGTTCTGCTTGTTTCTCCAGGGTGGTCTCCATCGGCGTTCGGGGAAATGCTCAGCGCACCACGCGCAAAAACCGGTCCCAGCGGGCAAAGGTCTCGAAGCGATCCAGAGGACTGCTTTTCTGTCCGAGTCTATCATCCGGCGCTTCAGCCACATCCGTGTTGGAGGGCTCGCGCAGCGAAAAGTAAATGAGGAAAGGGCGGCCCACGATGTGGTCCTGAGTCACGAATCCCCAGTAGCGGCTGTCGGAGCTGAAATTGCGATTATCCCCGAGCACAAAGTAGCGTCCCTCAGGCACCACCAGATCGCCGCTTTGCACGTCGCGCCGCATCTCCATCCACCATTGCGGGCTCACGCCGGGATCGGAGTAGAGCTGCGTCGGAAAGTTGTCGCGGAAGTCGTCGGCAAACGACGGCTCGTACGTGACGTACGGCTCCGGAATCGCCACACCGTTCACCCACACCTGCGAGTTCTCAAGATGGACGTGGTCGCCCGGCAGCCCAATCACCCGCTTCACCACATGCAGCTTCGGGTCGGGCGGAAAATGAAAGACCACAATGTCGCCGCGGCGGATGCGGTGATACGGCAGCACCCAACTCCAGATGCCCGTCGGAGCATAGGAGGTTTTGTTCACAAGCAGAAAATCGCCCACCAGCAGCGTGTGCTCCATCGACTCCGAAGGAATGCGAAACGGCTGCACGATGAAGGTGAGGATGAAGAGCGCGACGACCACAACCGTGGTGAGCGAGCGCGCCATCTCCAGAAAACCGGGAAAACCGGAGGGCCGCGTCGATCGCGAGGCAACGGCAAATGCCGGACGCAAATCAGCCATCGGGTCGCGGGGCGGATAGCCCAGGCTCGTCAGCGGCTCCTGTGGTGCGCTCACTGGGCTGCTCCTTCCAGGCGCAGCCGCTCCATCGCTCGCCGCGCAGCATCCTGCTCGGCGATTTTTCTCGTCGGTCCCGACCCTTCGGCGAGAGCTTCCCCGCCGGCGCGCACTTCCACAAAGAAGCGCTTGCGGTGATCCGGTCCGGTCTCGGCAGTTGTTCGATAGGCCGGCTGACCCTGCCGCCGCGCCTGCAAAAGCTCCTGCAAGGCGGACTTGAAATCGCCGACGCCGCTGTCCGTGGAGAGTTGCTCGCGCAGCGCGCCGACCGTCGGCGCGATCACGCGCGTCTCGATGAGCTCCCGCACCGCTTCCAGTCCGGCATCGAGATAGAGCGCGCCCATCACGGCCTCCATCGCATTGGCCAGCAGAGCCGTCTTCGCTCGTCCTCCGCTGCGCTCTTCGCCGCGCCCCAGCCGCAGATATTTGCCCAGTTCCAGTCCCCGGGCCACCTCCGCCAAATGGCGGCGGCTCACCAGCGCCCCGCGCAGCCGCGTCAAGGCACCCTCGGGCAAATCAGGATACTGGCGAAACAGCGACTCCGCGGCGATCAACCCGACCACGGCGTCGCCCAGATACTCGAGGCGTTCGTTGTCGCCAGTCAGGGGTGCGCTTCCGTGAGCGCTGTGCTCCACCACAAATGATCGATGCGTGAGCGCCTGCTGCAACAGATCCTTCAGGGTAAACGGCCGCCCCAGCGTCGCTTCCAGTTCGTCGAGAGCCTCCGAGGATTCGCCGGGAACCAGCGGTTCCTCTGTAACGCCGGAATGAGAGGCGGAGGGTTCCATGCGCAAAGGGGCCTGTCTCATTATTGCAGAGGGGTTACTGCGGATTCGGCTGCGCGGGCGCCCCGCTCGGTGGCGGGCCGTTGGGCGCACTCGGCCCGTCGTTGGCACGGCGCGGCAGAGCGAACGGTTGCCTGATGCCGTTCTCTGCCGCGGATTTGGTGTCGGGCTGACCATCGCGGACCGTCAACGCGGCTTTATATTCCGTAACGGCCTGATCGCGCAGCGCGTGGCAGTCGTCGGGATCGCCGCCCTGCCGGCCGCAGGCTTCTCCCTGCGCGTCCAGAATGCGGCCGAGAAAGATGTGCGACCAGGCCAGCGTCCGGGGATCCTTCGAGTCGCTCACCGCGTTTTGAAACGCTGCCTGCGCATCCCTGGTTTTGCCGCTCATCAGGTCGGCGCGCGCCAGGATGAAATCCGCCTGGCCGGCGTCGCCGCTATGCGATGCCAGGGCCTTTTGCGCGATTTCGCCGGCTCCGGCCACGTCGCCCTTCATCAGCTTCATCTCAGCCAGGTCGAGACCCTTCAGCGGTACCGGCGCTCGACTCATGGGATCGTCTTCGCCATGCGTGTCGAAGGTAATTTGTTTGGCCCGGTGGATCTCCGTGCTCATGTCCATGCCGTAAACCATAGGGCCAATGGCTTCGGAGAGACTTTCAGGATTGCGTTCGAAACTAATGAGCTGGTCGTAAAAGTACTGCGTGAGCACGTAGCCCTGGGCCATGGAGTGATCGACATTCTGCTGCCTGATGGCCGCAATCTTTAACTGCGCCTCGTGCTGCGCGCGCTCGTAGGGGTCCGACTCACTCTTCGAGAGACCCGCCGGCACTTTCACGGCGGGAACACCAGTCTCCATTGTCCGCGCCTCGATCGCGCGAATCATCGATTCGATCACCAGCGCGACGATATCGCTCTTGAACGTGAACTGCAGCGGAGCGTCGTCGACGACTTTCAGGAGCGGCAGCAGGCGGTCCAGCGAGTCTTCGCGCGCAAACAGCAGCGGCTCGATCTCATAATGCAGATACGCATGCCGCACCAGGTTCATGCGGATCTGCCCGTCCTTTGGCGACGCCACTACGACATAATCCGGCCCGTAGACGCGCGCATTGGTCTCCTCGGGCGAGAGCATCGGCTCCAGCACCACCAGAAAGCGCCGCGCGTTGCTCGTCGCGGCCGGCATCTTCAGGTAGTAATTCGTCTGCTGAATCATCTCCGACAGCGGCCCGTGGAGTTGGCTCGCCAGACTCTCATACGCCGGCCGGTTCTCAACCCAGATAACGTGCAGTTCCAGATCGTCGGCAAACTTGCGCAGGATCGGCAGAATCTCTTCGACGCCCGACGCGTCCGGCGGCAGATCTTCGCTCTCGACGCTGGGCGTCATCTCCGGCGGCGGTGTCAGATACAGCGCCAGCGAAACATACTGCGCCAGCGTGCGGCCTGGATCGTCGAGGCGATGCTGATCGATGAACACGCAGAGTTTGTCGAGGTCATCGCGGGCGCGCGCCGAACCGATCAGAGCCTGATTCACTTCGTCCCGCACCTGCTTGCGCACCGGCGCGCTCTCATCCAGCCCCGCATCGTATCCGCACGCGTTGAGCGCAACGGCCATTTCGAACATTGCCTCGCTGGTTTCGAGGCTCACGGTGGGCCCGGCTGGATCCATCAGCGAGGGCGCCGATGTCGTCTGACGCCGGCTCGCCTGCGCGGTCGCCTGGGGTGCCTGCGGCTGCCCGGGGGTTGGCTCGGGATTGAGGCCTGGCACGCGCGATGAAGATCCGGCAGCGCCGGGGCTGGGAACCGTCTGCGTTTGCGGCTGCGCCGGAGGAGTCGTTTGCTGCGCGCCGCACCGTGCCGCCGGCAAAACACCTGTCAGAATGAGGGGGACCAAAAAGCGGCGCAGACGGGCGGACAACGGCATATTCACTTAGACGGGAACCGATAAAAACGGGATCGAAACTGTTCTTGAGTCTATGCGCGGCTCGGGAGGGGGTCAAACGCTAAAATTCCCCGCCGTTGCGCCCTCGGGCGACTTTGTCGAGCCGGTCGCGGCTGCTCGAACGACTGCGCTTTTGCCTTACAATGCTCCCATTCGCAACACCCTCCCTGACTCGATGAAAATCTCCCGGCTCCGCTATCCCGCTCGCAGCGTCATTGCCTGTTCCGCTGCGCTTTTTGCGCTCTTGTGCTCAGCCGCTCCGGCCCGCGCGCAGGACGCCGCGCCCGACGACGCCAGCCGGACCGCACTCGTGCTGAAGAACGACGTTCCCGTGCGCGCGCCGCACGCGATGGTCGTCACGGTGCATCATCTCGCCACCGATGCCGGCGTCGAGATTCTGAAGCAAGGCGGCAACGCCGTCGATGCGGCAGTTGCGGTCGGCTTCGCGCTCGCTGTCGTCCATCCCGCGGCCGGCAATATCGGCGGCGGCGGATTCATGCTGATCCACGAGCACGATGGCCGCAACCTCTTCATCGACTACCGCGAGAAAGCCCCTCTGGCCGCAACGGCCAACATGTATCTCGATGCGAAGGGCAATGTCATTCCCGACGCCAGCATTGTGGGCTATAAGGCCGTCGGCGTTCCCGGCTCCGTCGCGGGACTGGTCTACGCCGAGCGCAAATACGGAAAGCTGACCCTTCAGGAGGTCATGGCGCCAGCTATCCGCCTCGCCAGCGACGGATTCGTGCTCAGCGAAGAAGAGGCCGGCGAGATGCATGACTCGCTGCTTACCGGCTTCCCTGTCTCGAAGAAGATCTTCCAGCGCGACGGCAATTTCTATAAGCCGGGCGAAACCTTCCGCCAGCCGGAACTCGCCGAGACGCTACGCCACATTGCCGCCGACCCGGCTGATTTCTACCACGGCAAGATGGCGCAGCAGATCGCGGCCGCCATTCGGGCCGGCGGCGGCCTTATCACCGCCGAAGACATGGCGCGCTATACGGTGAAGGAGCGCGCGCCGATCGAAGGCACCTACCACGGCTACACGATTTTCAGCGCGCCCCCGCCGTCGTCGGGCGGCATTGTGCTCGTCGAGTTGCTGAATATCCTCGACGGCTACAATCTGCGCCCACTCGGCGACCGCACGCCGGCCGAGATGCACCTGATCGTCGAAGCCTTTCGCCGCGCATACATGGATCGTACCGATTACATGGGCGATCCCGACTACGTGAAGATCCCCGTCGCCGAGTTGATCAGCCGCAAGTACGCGGAAGCCTGGCGAGCCAGCATTCAGCCCAGCGCCGCGACTCCATCGGCTGCGCTGCAGCGACCGGCAGGATTTCTGCCACCGCCGCCGACCACGGCCGACGTTCAACAGAAATCCGTAGATACAACGCACTACTCGGTCATGGATGCGGATGGCGACGCCGTCGCCGTCACCACGACCCTCAATAACAG
Organism: Acidobacteriaceae bacterium; assembly: GCA_035503555.1. GTDB lineage: Bacteria > Acidobacteriota > Terriglobia > Terriglobales > Acidobacteriaceae > Palsa-343. The sequence goes on from DATJTG010000221.1 coordinate 14,959, forward strand.
CTTCGGATCGGGCGTCACCGTGCCCGGCCTCGGCTTCCTGCTCAACGATGAGATGGACGACTTCGCCTCGAAGCAGGGCGTGCCCAACATGTACGGCCTGATTCAGGGGCCGGCCAATTCCATCGCGCCCGGCAAGCGCCCGCTGTCTGCCATGACGCCCACCATCGTTCTGAAAGATGGCAAAGTCGCGATGGTCCTCGGCTCGCCCGGCGGAGGACGCATCATCACCACCGTCGCGAACATCTTCCTGAGCGTGGCCGACGAAGGGCTCAACATCCAGCAGGCCGTCGACGCGCCGCGCTTCCATCATCAATATCTTCCCGACGTCCTCGACCTCGAGCCCGGCTTCGATCCTGCAACCATCCAGGGCCTGCGCGCCGATGGCTACACGCTGAAAATTGGCGGACACTGGAGCGACGGCGAGTGCATTGCGGTCGATCCGGCCACAGGCATGCTTGAGGGCGGCCAGGATCACCGGCACCACTACGGGAAGGCCGCGGGATACTAATCGATCCTTTTACCCAGCCGTACTGTGGCGATTCCGCCGTGAAAAGCGCAAAATCACCCTTGGATTTTCCCTGTTCGGAGAACGTATGCCAGAAGCCAGCTGCGACATTGGTCTTATCGGCCTCGCTGTCATGGGCCAGAATCTTGTTCTCAACATGAACGACCACGGCTTCAAAGTGGCCGTGTTCAACCGCACCGTCTCTAAAGTCGACGACTTTCTGGCCAATGAAGCCAAGGGCACCCAGGTGGCCGGCGCTCACTCCGTTCAGGAATTCGTCTCGCTGCTGAAATCGCCGCGCCGCGTGATGCTGATGGTGAAGGCCGGCGATACCGTCGACCAGATGATCGACCACGTGCTGCCCTATCTTTCGCCGGGCGACGTCGTCATCGACGGCGGCAATTCCCTCTTCACCGACTCGAATCGCCGCACGAAGGACCTTGCCGCGAAGGGCATCCTCTTTATCGGAACCGGGGTCAGCGGCGGCGAAGAGGGCGCGCGCTTCGGCCCGTCCATCATGCCCGGCGGCAATCCAGACGCCTGGCCGCATGTGAAGCCGATCTTTCAGGCCATCGCTGCGAAAGTCGAAGATGGTACGCCGTGCTGCGACTGGGTGGGCGACCAGGGCGCCGGCCACTACGTGAAGATGGTCCACAACGGGATCGAATACGGCGACATGCAGCTCATTTGCGAGGCGTACGACATCCTGAAGCACGCGCTCAACGTCACCCCCGACGAACTCTCTGCCATCTTCGCCGACTGGAACAAGGGCGAGCTCGACAGCTTCCTGATCGAGATCTCTTCGCTCATCTTCGCGAAGAAGGACGAAGACGGCACACCGATTATCGACAAGATTCTCGACACCGCGGGACAAAAAGGCACGGGCAAGTGGACGGTAGAAAGCGCGCTCGATCTGGGCATGCCGGTCACCCTCATCGGCGAATCGGTCTTCGCGCGCTGCCTCTCCGCGATTCAGCCGGAGCGGGTTGAGGCTTCAAAGATTCTGGAAGGCCCGCTCGGCCAGGCGGCAACGGCCGACCGCGCCGATTTCATCGAGAACGTGCGCCGCGCGCTGTACTGCTCGAAGATCATCAGCTACGCCCAGGGATACATGCTGCTGCGCGACGCCGCGAAGCAGTTCGGCTGGCGCGTGAACATGGGCGGCATCGCGCTTATGTGGCGCGGTGGATGCATCATCCGCAGCCGCTTCCTCGGCAAGATCAAGGAAGCCTACGACAAGAAGCCCGATCTGCACAGCCTGCTGTTCGACAGTTTCTTCGCGGGCGTGCTCAACGAGTACCAGGCATCGTGGCGCAAGGCCATCGTCAAAGCCATCGCTATGGGAGTGCCCACGCCGGCGTTCTCCACGGCGCTTGCGTTCTACGACGGCTACCGCACCGCGCGGCTGCCCGCTAACCTGCTGCAGGCGCAACGCGACTTCTTCGGCGCGCACACTTACGAGCGCGTCGACCAGCCCCGCGGCCAGTTTTTCCATACGAACTGGACCGGGCGCGGCGGCCGCGTCTCCTCTACGACCTATAACGTGTAGGTGCCGGGGAGGCCCTTCGGCGTCGATCCGGAGGGCGTTTTCTGCCCACCTTCCATGCACGTCTCCCTCTTGCTGCAAACACGGCCGAAACGTTTTAGTTGCGGTCTTCAAGGCCCCTCACTCGCAGCCGAGCCGTGAGTCCATTTCCCGCTGTTGTGTGTCTAATCAACAGAGAGGAAAAAGAACAATGCCAAGGCTCAAACCCATTTTCGTTACAGCCCTGGCGGTTCTGTTCGCTCCGGCCCTGTTCGCTCTGGATACCCAGAATCCCCCGCCGGCGAACTCAGCCGCGCCAGGGACACTGAACTACATCGAAGGCGCAGCGACCGTCGATGGACATTATCTTGCCCCCAATTCCGTTGGCTCCGTTACGCTGCAACCCGGCCAGGAGATTGCCACTACGCAGGGGCGTGTGGAAGTGCTGCTTACTCCCGGCGTATTTCTCCGCCTCGATCACAACAGCGCCGCGACGATGACTTCGCCGGATCTGCTCAATACCGTGGTGACCGTCGACCGCGGCCAGGCAGCGGTCGAGGTGGATCAGATCTTCAAACAGAACGATCTCCACGTCGTGGAGAACAACGTTCCCGTGCAGTTGCTCAAGCCGGGCTACTACGAATTCAACGCTGACCGCGGAAACGTACTCGTCTTCAACGGCGAGGCGGCCGCGCTGCGGCACGACGGCAAATTCGTCACCATCAAGGCGCATCACGACCTGAACGTGGCCGAAGGCCCGCACCTGAAAGCGGCCAGCTTCGATGAGGGAACGCAGGAGCAGTCCAGCCTCTATCGCTGGAGCAGCCTGCGGTCCGATTATCTGGCTCAGGCCAATCAGCAGATCGCCGGTGAATACGGCGCAGGCTACGCGCCCGGCTGGTACTGGGATCCGTGGCTGAGCTATTACACCTTCCTCGGGCCTGACCCGTTCTACAGCCCCTTCGGCTGGGGTTTCTACCCGCTCGGCTGGGGTGGATGGGGCTGGGGCTACGGCGGATTCTATGGCGGCTACGGCCACCGCATCGGCCCCCATGGTCGGGTCAACATGCCCCGGGGCGGCTTTGACGGTCGCGTCAGCAGCTTCCACGACGGAGCCGGTTTCGGTGGCTTCCACGGCGGCGGAGGTTTCGGCGGTGGCTTCCACGGCGGTGGCGGATTCCACGGCGGACGCTAGCTCCCTAAGGATCTCGCGGTAGCGCGCCTGGACAAGACCAAAGGGAGGGGCGCGGCCCCTCCCTTTGGTGTTGAGCGGAACAGCTTGCGTGCAGCCACACCCGAGTGCGCTGCGCGAGCCATCGAAATTACGGCAGAGTGTACGTGATCTGGACCGTGCTGATCGCCAGCGATCCGTCGCCCGGCCAGGTTGTCTGGTTGTTGCTGCTATCTACGGCCTGCACCAGGATGTAGTACTTGTAGCTCGAGTTGTCGATCGTTGCGCTTGCCGATGCAGAAGGCGTGCTGAACCCCGCCGATCCGCTCGAGAAAAGATCCGGTGCAAAGGCGCCATATCCTGACGGCGTCAGCCCTTCATCGAGGAACCTCACGTCGAGGTTCGCGCTGGTGTCTGTGTCGTACAGCGAGGCATACACCGCCGACACTATCGCACCCTGAGGTAAATGGACCGGTGCAAACGCATAGGCGGTAACCGCAGAGGTGACATAGAATCCTCCGTCCGGAGAAAAGAACTGCGTGCTCCCCGTGCTCGAAGGGTCCTGAGTTCGGAAATCAGACGGGCTCAGCGTCAGATACTGCGTGCCGCTGAAGCCGGGTCCCGCCGGTCCCTGTGGCCCCGCCGGTCCAGCTGGACCCTCGGGCCCAGCGGCTCCCGTTGCTCCCGTCGGCCCTGCCGGGCCCTGCGGACCCTGCGCTCCCGTGGCTCCAGCGGGTCCCGGAGGTCCCACAGGACCCTGCGCTCCCGTCGCACCGGTCGGACCCGCCGGCCCCTGAGGACCCGGGGCACCCTGCGGTCCGGTTGCGCCCTGTGGTCCGGCCGGACCCGTCGGCCCCTGCGGGCCTACGGCTCCGACCGTCAGAATGAAATGGGCCACCAAATCGTCGCTGTCATGGTCGTCGCGCCACTTGTTTTCGCGCCAAACTGCGACGGCATAGGAGCCGGGCGAGCTGACCAGTCCCGCCGGCAGATTGCCGGTAATGGTCGTGGAAGTCATGCTCGTGACCGTCACGGGCATGCCATCGATGGTCACGCTGAGCTTGGACGGGAAGTCGCTGCCATCGAGCGTGAACTGCTGCGTGGTGAGATCAGCTGAAGCGCTGATGATTGCGGCTGGATGACCGGGGCCATCCGCCTTAAGCACAGGTTGAGCGGCCACGAGGAACGCGACAGGCAGAAACGTCCTCAGGAGACGAGCAATTCTCTGAGACGGCACGGTAGTGCTCCTTGCATTGTGGGGATAGGGGAATCCTTCCGCTCGATCAGCCACTGCGGGTATTACGCAGTCGAACGGCGGACGAAGTATAGTCTCGAAAAACTCATTTTTGAAATAGTTATTTATAAAATCGTACCGACTGTCTGGCCGGTTCGAAAATGTAAGCACCGGCCTTCGCTACCCAGGCGAACAAAAGGGGGATGGGAGGCGCTCCAGGTCGCTGCTATCGTGTCTTCTGAATCTGAGTTTCCCGAATCATGGCTGCAGGCGCGCAAACTCCCGTCTCCGAAACCAACAGCGCCGGATCGCTCTGGCAGCGGTCGAGCCCCGCGGTCATCGCCGCAGTCGTCTATCTCGCGCTCACGGTGCTTGTGATCTTCCGCGCCTGGGTCACCTGCGACCATCACTTCATCTACGCGCTCGACGACACCTACATCGGCATGGCCATGGCCAAGAACCTCGCGCTGCATGGCGTGTGGGGCGTTTCGCCCTTTGGATTCACTTCCTCCGACTCGTCGCTGCTCTTCCCGCTGCTCATGGCCGCCGCGTATCGCATCGCGGGCGTCAATCTCTATGCGCCGCTGGCCATTTCCTGGACCTTCGGCCTGGCGTCGATCTTCGTTGCGGGCCGTATCCTGCGCGGCTATCTCAGCCGCAAAGCGCAGACCCTGACCCTCATCCTGTTCGTCTTTGTCGCCCTGCTGTTCGTCGTCGGCGTCATCGGCATGGAGCACTCCGCGCACCTTCTGTTCACGCTGATGTTTCTCGAGTTTTTTCTTCAGGAGCCCGATCAGCCGCTGTCCACGCGTCGTCTGCTAAGTCTGGGCGCGATTACAACGCTCATGGTCGCCGCGCGCTACGAGGGTCTCTTCCTGGTCGCCCCCGCTTTTTGCATCCTGGCGCTCCAGCGGCGATGGAAGCCCGCGTTCACCGTAGCCATCGGCGCTGCGATCCCGGTCCTCTCCTACGCCGTCTTCTCGCTCACCCACGGCGCCACGTGGCTGCCGAATTCCGTGGCGCTCAAAGGCGCGGGCGGAGACCATCCCGGCCTCCTGCAGGCCGGGTCGAATATCGCCGCCCGCATCGCCGAAAATTTCCACGAGTGCCCGGAGCTTTTTCTCCTCCTGCTCTGCGCGGCCGTCATTTTGATCGCGCTCCGGAAAACGTCGAGGCTCCGCGTTCCCCTCGCCCTCATCCTCATCGCTGGCTGTTTGCACCTCTGCCTCGCGCAGGTAGGCATGTACTACCGTTACGACGCCTATCTCTTCGCTGCGGCCACCGTCGCCATCGCCTGCGCGTTTCCAACTCTGCGGGCGATCGCGTCGAAGCGGGCGTTTGCCGCCGCTTACCTGCTCGCGCTCGGATCCGGCGCGTTTCTGCTGCTCATCAGCGCCGCGCAGATCCATATGCTGCCCATCATCGCCCGCAACATCTGGCTGCGGCAGTGGCAGATGGGCCTGTTCGTCGAGCAGTACTATCCCGCGGCCACCATCGCCGCTAACGACATCGGCGCGATCAATTACTTAAGCCATATTCACTGTTACGATTTGGTCGGCCTCGCCAATCAGGACGTCTTCAACGCCCGTCGCACCGGCCGCTACACCACGCAGTTCCTGCGCGACGATGCCGCGGCACAGCATGTGGACATTGCCATCGCGTACGATCGCTGGTTCGGCGATCCTCCCGGTGTCCCCGTCGGCGGTCCGCCGCTGCCATCCTCCTGGATTCGCGTCGGCCAGTGGAAGCTTCCCGACTACTCCATCATCGGCGACAAGACCGTCAGCTTTTACGCAGTCGATCCCTCCCAGGCCGCCGCTCTCCGTGCCGCTCTGGTCCGCTTCTCGGCTTCCCTGCCCAAGGGAGTCTATCTCGAGCCGCAATCCTGAGCGAGCGCTGCGAGTCGATGAATCTCTGCTCCAGCAGATTTGAAGTGTTGAGAGTGATGCGGCGGGCAGGATCGAAATTCAACCGTCGATGACCGAACGTACTGTCAGCTCTCCCACGGCTTCCGAGAAAGGGCTCCATCTCGCGGGGCAGACCCGTTTCAGCTTCTGACTGCAAACCCTGCCTTGCGCGAGGAGTGGAACTCGCCGGTCCGCGAAGGCCTGTGCGGAAAGCCCACCCAACGGAGGGCTCGCGGCAGCTCTCCTGCCCGCGAGCCCTCAGCAGTCGCTCAATATTCCAGCGAGACCGCGGACGAACCCGTTCCGCTCTTGCCCCACAGCGCGGTTTCGGCCTCGGGCGAACTCTTGCCCCATAGCGCGGTCTTGCCCCACAGCGCGGTGAAGCCGTTCGGATCGCCATTGCCCCAGATCGGAGTGGTACCCCACAGAGCCGCGGAGTTGGCGCCGGAGAGGAAAGCCTTGTTGCCGTAGACGCTCGACGCTGACCACGTGCCGGATCGGGCCCAGAGCGCACTGGGATCCGTCACGGCCGTCACGGTGTTCGTCGACGCATTGTAAGTCGCGATGGGCGACATGGCCGTTCCCGCAGGCACCGAGCCGTTGTGCACCAGAGCGGCGCCGATCGTTTTGGCGATGTCGAGATATCCGGCGCCAACGGTGAAGACGTCATAGTTAGCCGTATAGGTGACTCCCTCGTCGCTTACGCTGCTCGTCGCCGGGAAATAACTGCGGTCGCTGTTCTGCATCAGCAGAGCTTTCGCCTGATCGGGGGTCAGGCTGGGGGTCGCCTGCAGCAGGTCCGCAACGGCCCCGCTGGCCACGCCGGCCGCCATGCTGGTGCCGCTCATCGGGAAATAGCTCTCCGAGGGGCTCGCTTCGCCGTTGTGCTCGTAGAAGGAATACCACGTGTAGAAGTCCGGGTTGTCGTACGCAAGCGGATCGTTGCCGAACTGGAGGCTGGTGACCAGATTGCCCGGAGCCACCAGATCGGGCTTCACGACGTGATCGATAAAGGCCGGCCCCTTCGAGCTGTAACTTGCGACAATGTCGTCGTTGATCTGGGGCGTGAACTGCGTGTTCATCGCGCCTACAGTGACAACATATGGATCGTTTCCGGGCGAATCGATCGTGCCATAGCCTTCCGGATTCAGGCTCAGATCGCGGCCATCGTTGCCTGCCGCCACCACCACCACAATGCCCGCTTTCCAGGCCTTCTCCACGGCCTGGCACAGCGGATCGAGAGTGTAGCTCTCATAAATCGCGCGGCCGAGCGAAAGATTGATGACCCGGATGTTCCATGTCTTCTGCAGCGAGATCGCCTCGCCGATGGCGTTGATGACCGCGGAGTCGGTGCCGGCGCCGTTTTGATCGAGTACGCGCAGGTTAATGATGTTCGCGTTCGGCGCGGATCCCCGGAAGGTGCGGAAATACTGCGACCCCGTCGACGCCGCTCCGTTGCCGGCGATCAGACCCGCTACCAGGGTTCCGTGCCCGTAGTGATCGAGCGCGTCGCTCTGGCCCGGGACAAAGTTCTGGCTGTAGACAATGCGCCCGCTGGCATAAGGCGGATTCTCGTTGACTGCGGAAAGCAACTGCGCCACCAGCTCCGTATTGACGGAGAGCGACAATCCGTTGGACGCCAGATCCGCAACCGGGGTCACGCCACTGTCGATCACGGCGACGCCTACATTCGTTCCCTCATAGCCCATCTGCCAGACAGCCGGCGCGTTGATCGGCTCCGTCGTATACGCCGCCGAAGGAATGCCCGCAGCCTGCTGATGCGCAGCCAGCGGGCGATCGAGCGAAATGTACTTCACGTTCGAGTCGGCAGCGAGGCTCGTGAGGCTGTGATAGGGAACGTTGGTTACCAGCGCGTTGATCGTTCCCAGCACCAGCTTCACCACTCCGCCCAGTAAGCCGAGCAATCCCGTCTCGAGCGTCGAGGGAGGATTGTTGTACTGGATGATGACCTGGACGTTGCCAGCCGTGGGGTTATTGATCAGATCGGGCGAAATCTTAGCGCTCGACTGGGCATTGGCGGCTGTGACCATCCCGGTGAGGGCGAAGAGCAGGGCAGATACAGAGAGAACGCGCGGACGCAGCATAATAGTCCCCTTCGCCTGGGAACGTGTCCGTTCCGGGCAATTAGTGTGACTGAGGTAACTTCTGGGGAAATACCTTACACACGGGGAATGTGTGGCAATGCATACTTTCAGCACTAATGTACAGCAATGAGACGGTAGTACAACCCACAACGGTAACTGTCAAACGGAGTATTTAGTAACTCTGACCCTTCAGTGTTATGCACAATGACTAAGCGAGTTAGTGAGCAGCAGTACTACAGTAATCTTCCACCGCGGCTGCGCTGCGATATCGCAGCAGCACATCAACGGGAACGGGGAGTGTGTCCAGAAGCCGGCGTGTTGCCGGATGTTGCGCGCTGCCAAGGTCGTTCACGTGGAGACATTCCACAATCGTCCCCTGCTCCAGAACCGCAATGCGGTGGCAGAGTCCGAGCAAAGAAATCAAATCGTGCGAGACATAGAGCAGCGATACCCCAAGCGTGCGATTGAGCCGACGCAACAGGTCTACAATCTGCGTCTGGGTCGCCGGGTCCAGCGCGCTCGTTGGCTCGTCGGCCACCAGGAGCGCCGGCTCATGCAGCAGCGCCAACGCGATCAGCACGCGCTGCGCCTGCCCCACGCTGATCTGGCCAGGCCTCCTGATCAGGAAGTCCCGGTTCGACGGCAGCTGCACTTCGTTCAGCAGGGCTTTCATACGCTCGCCGAACGGTGCGCCGGTCCTGCTCTGGTGCGCAAGCCACGCTTCTTTGAAGTGGCGTTCCACGCTCAGCGCCGGATTCAGCGCGCTCATCGGGCTTTGCGGGATAAACCCTATCGCCCTTCCGCGCAGCGTGCGCAGGGTCCTCTCCCTCATTTGCAGCAGGTTTTCGCCCTGCAACAACACTTCCCCGCTGACGCGCCCGCCGCGCCACGGCAGAAGCCCCAGAAGCGAAAGCACCAGCGTGCTCTTGCCCGCACCGCTCGCGCCCACGAGGCCCAGCACCTCGCCGCGCTCGAGATCCAGACAAACATCCTGGAGGACGGCACGGCCCGCGTAGGTTGCGTCCAGATGCACGCTCAGCAGAGGAGCTCCGCTCATCGCGCCCCCCGCAGACGAAGATCCTCGATGTTCCACCACAACCCGGGCTCGATCACCGCGGGCTGCGCACCTTCCACGCGCGGTGAAATCGCGACGAGCGCATTGGGATAGACGAGATAGATAAAGGGTTCCTCCTCCGCAACAATCTGCTGCACGCGATCCACCGCGGTTTTGCGCACCGCGTCTTTCGTGCTCGTCGCCTGGAGGTCCATCTCCTTGTCGATTTCTGCTTCCCATGCGGTCGCCGGCGTTTTCTCCGACGGGTTCCACTGATGATTCGGCGAGGAGCTCCGCCACACGTTCATCATTTCGTTCGGATCGGCGTCGACATTCTCGAGGCCCAGCAGGCAGGCCTCGTAATCCTGCGTGTGCATGAGCCGCTCGATCAGCGCCGGAAAGTCGAGCGTCACCACGTTGACCTGCATCCCCACTGCAGCCAGATCCTGCTGGATCAGAGTAGCCATCTTCAGCCGTTCGTCGTTGCCCGCATTGGTGAGGATAGAAAACTTCACCGGGTGTCCGGCCGCGTCGATGAGCTGCGTTCCCTGATAGCGGAAGCCGGCGCGCTGCAAACTGGCGCGCGCCGCGGCCGCGTCGGTGCGCGGCGCAGTCAGGGCTCGGTCGTACCAGGCGCGGTTGGCTGGCGAGACGAAGCTATAGGCGGGTGTCGCGTGTCCCAGATACACCACTCGCGCGATGTCGTCGCGATGGATGGCCTGCGACACCGCCACGCGAAATACCTGGCTCTGGAACCACGTCTTCTCCCACGACGGCAGCGGCGACGCAGGCGCCTGGTTGAACCACATTTGCTCCGTATTCAGCGACGGCCCCAGATCACGCACGGTTCCTGGCGCCTTTTGCCGCAGCAACTCATAGATGTCCGGAGGCAGCCGGTCGATCAGATCCGACTCTCCCCTTTGGAAGAGGCGAATTTGCTGCTCAGGGTTCTCGACGATATCGAGCCGCACGCCGCTCGCGCGGGGCAACGCCGCGCCGGATGCATCGCGCAACGCGTAGTAGGGGTTGCGCCGCAATCGCACCGACTGCGAGCGCTGGTAATCCGCGACGAAAAACGGCCCTGACGTCACGCGGCCTTCGCTCGGGCGCTCGGCCGGCTCGATCGCGATCTCGTCGAATACTTTGCCGATACCGACCACGCGCTGCGGCAGGTGCACGATGACGGTGGAAGCATCGGGCGCATCCACTCGCACGCCGGCAGGCGCTACGAACTCGTCGGCCACGGGCGCGGCGGTCGCCGGCAGCAGCACCCTCCGGATCGACCAGACAACATCGCGGGAAGTAAGCGCGCTGCCGTCGGAAAACTTCAATCCCGCGCGGAGGTGGAAAGTCATCGTCTTTCCATCGGGGGAGAGACTCCAGCTCTCGGCCAGGCGCGGTTCCACAGCCTGCGTGAGCCGGTTGTAGCGCAACAGCACGCCCGCGGTCAGATACCGCACCGTCTCCGAATCAACATCGTCCACTTTAGCGGGGTCGAAGGTCTTCGGATCGTACCCGATCGTCCAGGCGAGTTCGCCAGGCAGTCGCGCCGCAGCCTGAGCCGCGCAGTTTTTCGCGGCCGCCGCCACAAGGATCGCCAGCAGGAATCCTGCCAAATCGCGCCGCATGCGCATGATCAAGCCTCCACCGGGATCGCTTCGAGAAGAAGCAGAACGAGAATCAGCAGCGCGACCGGGAAATACACCCACTGCGTCCGGAACAGCAAAGCGGAGTTATCCAGTTCCAGCAGCATGCCGCCCCAGGAAGGAAGCGGTTCGCCGATGCCGAGTCCCAGGGCGCCCAGATTGGCCTCGGCAATTACAAATGCCGGCACACAAACCAGAAACTGGGGCAGCAGCAGCGGCAGCAGGTTGGGCAGCGCCTGGCGGACCAGTTGAATGCGCCGCAGGCCTGACGCCCGCGCCTGCAGCATCCAGCCTGCGCACTTCAGCTCCAGTCCGCCGCGATACACCGCGCGCGCGCACGCCGGCCATCCCAGAGCTGCAAGAACCAGAAACGTGACGACCGCCGAATGCGCCGGCGACGCCTGCAGGGGCAGTGCCGATCGCACCATCATGAGCAGAAACAGCCACGGCAGCGCAAGGAACACATCGCAGACCACCATCACCAGCCACGCCACACCGCGCGGCGCAAACGCCGCGGCCCCGCCGATTACCGCCGCGGCCGCAGTGGTGAGCACGGAGGCCGCCATCGCGCCCGCGAGACTCAACAGCAGAGCCGCGGAAACCCTCACCAGGCGGTCACGCCCCATCGCATCCGTACCTGCCGGATGCTGCAGGGATGCCTCGGCCAGCAGATGCTCGCGATCCTGATGCGCATAGCTGGCGCCTGGCAGCGCCACCATGACCGACGCACCCAAGGCCAGCGCGACCAGCAGCCATACCGGCGCAAGGCGGATCCTCATGCGCGCTCCCCCTGGGTTGTCTGCCCGCCCAGCATCCCTGAAGATGTGACCGCCAGGGCCATCAGCAGCGTCACCGCGAGCAGCACCGGCAAATCGCGATTCATCGCGGCATTCCATGCCAGGCTTCCCAGCCCCGGAACGTCGAAGAGCACCTCGACCGGGACGAGAGCGCTCAGCGCGGTCACCAGCGATAATCCCGCCAGCGCAGCGAGCTGCGCGCCGAGTGCCGGAGCGATATACATGGTCAGCATGCGCCGCATCCGGATGCCCTGCGCACGCGCCTGCAGCAGATGGGGCTCCAGCCAAGCCCGGCGCAGCATGCGGCTCAGAAATTTGAAGTCGCGGGCGGCGATCAGGAGAGCCATCACGAGGACGGGCCCTCCGCTTCCCGCGAGCAGACAGAGAGTCGCCATCGCTGCCGTGGGAATTGCCAGCAGCAGCGTCGCCGGAGCCTGCCACAGCAGTCTCGCTCGGCGGCGCGTAGCCGCCACCAGCGCTGCTGTAAGCGCAAACCCCCACCCCAGCAGAAGCGAACGCAGCAGCAATCCGCCCGTCACAGCCAGCCGAGGCTCGATCAATTCCGCTGCGGGCACGCCGAACTGCCTCGAAACGCCTGCATCTCCGTGCAGCCAACCCTTGATTTCCTGGGCAAACATCTGCGGAACCGAGCGGCTGCGTGCCCCCTCCTCGGCCAGTTCCGCCCTCACCGTGTTGCCGTAACGCGCATCCATTTCGCGCGCGTCGCTCAGGTAGCCAGGCGCCAGCCGCACCAGCAGGGTCGAACCGATCATCACCAGCATCACAAGCGCCAGCGCCCGAGCCAGCGAGCGAAGCAGGCTGAAGGTCAGTTTCACGACGCCCGCGCGCTCGCGAAGACCGCGCCCACCTCGACCGCGGAGCCGCCATGGTCGCGCGCCAAATCGTCGGCGCGCATCGCGCTCTCCAGGGCAGGAGCGAACGCCTGCATAAGATGCTCCAGCGCCTGCCGATGCCCCTGGGAGAAAGCAGCCTGCGTTCGCGCGTAGAGCGTAACCGCTCCAAACGAAACGCCGTTCGCGTGGATCAGGGGAACCGCCAGCGCGGAGCTCTCCCGCGTAAAGATCCCGGCCTCGGGCATAAGGTTCGGCTCAACCGTCGGGTTGCCGTTCACGATGGACCGGGCGTTCTCTGCCACCCACCCCGACAATCCCTCGCCCAGCGGAATCGGCCGCGACGAAAAAGCGCATTCGCACGATCCATTCATGTACTGCGCCTGAATGTTTACGCCGGAACGCGTGTAGACCGAGATGCAGTCGTGCGGAATGAGCGCCTGCAGCACGTGCGCCAGCACCGCTCCGGTTTCGCGAACGCTCCGCGCATACGCCAGCCCGCGCCGCAATTCCGGCATGGCTGCCGCCGCCAGGTCGCTCGCGCCGCTCTCGTGCGTATCTTTCGTCGGTTCGTATCCGGCCCCCGGAGCTTCGCCGCGGGCGATGAACAGATCCGTGTTCAGCGGATGCATGTCGTCGCCCGTCGCCTCCCGCGCCATCTGCTCGAGCCGCGGAAAATGTTCCGCCAGGAGCGCCACCACGTCAGGGTCGAACTGCACGCCGGCTCTCTTCTTCACAAATTCCATCGCCTCATCCAGCGGCAGGGCGAGGCGATACGGCCGCTCCGAAGCCAGCGCGTCGAGGCAATCCACGGCCGTCAGAATGCGCGCTCCGATGGGAATTTCCCCGGCCTTCAGGCCGTCAGGATATCCGCTCCCGTCCCAGGATTCATGATGCCCCCGTACGATCGGCACCACCGGGTAGGGAAAGCGAACCCGCTCCAGAAGATCCGCGCCGACAACCGGGTGGATCTTCATCTTCTCGAACTCTTCCGGTGTCAGCTTGCCGGGCTTGTTCAGGATGTATTCGGGCACGGCGAGCTTGCCGATGTCGTGCAGATACGAAGCCGTCACCAGCGCCTTCATCGTGGACTCGTCCAGCTTCATCAGCCGTCCCAGCTCCGACACGTACACGCGCACGCGCTGCAGGTGCTTATGCGTGTTTTTGTCTTTCGCCTCCACGGCCATCGCGAGGCCTTCAATCGTGCGCATTTGCAGGGCTTCGGTCTCCACAATGTGCCTCTCCCGCGCGCGCAGAATCTCGATCTGGGCGCGATACGCGCGATAGATCGTGTAGGCCATCGGGATGAGCAGCATCGACGTGAGCCAGCCATAATGGTCGCCGATGAAATTGGCCAGCGCGGCCAGCATGGCGCCGACCAGGTAGAACGGAAAATACCAGGGAAACTCGTCGCGCCACTGGCGCAGCGGCGACGTTCCCGATTCCCAGCCCAGCACCAGGGCCAGGGGGATCGTGTTCGCGAAGAAGTAGACGGTCACGGCAAGCGTGAGCGCGGGGGCGACCTCGCCGTGTACCAGGCGCAGAGAAGCCGTATAGGTGAGGCATGCCAGAACCGTCGCGGTCGTGACGTTCGCTATGTTGAAGAGGATCTGGACCAGCGTGAAGGCTTTGACCACCCGGAAACGGCACTGTGCGACTACGCTGGCCACCGCGAGCAGGGCAGCCTGTCCTGGCGACAACTGCACGATGCCGAGCAGGATGAACGGAAAATTCACCGACATGGTCCCGTTGCTTTTGGGCATCGGAACCTTCATGTTCGAACTGATAAGGATGGCCAGAAGGTAGGCGGCCAGCTCCATCCACCGCCGCCCCGGCTGGGCGTGGACCGACCACAGACTGGCGAATGCACCAGCCGTCACCAGACACACCAGGCCTTTGGTCCGGAGCGTCATAGTGATCTCCCGGACGTCCGCGGGGGCCGACGCCTCATCCGTTGAACCTCCAACATCGGTACGCCGGCGCGAGAATTCCGGGGTTCGCGCTCGCAGGCGTGCGCCTTCTATATATCGTGAATGGGCTCGCTGCCCAATGCTTCTTTCGTGGCATGAGAGGGGCCAATTCGTTGCTGCGGCGAGCCTTCACCCCGCTTCGCGGACCAGGGAACCTCCCCTGCTGCCACCGGTCCCGCGGGCGTCTTTCTCCGTCAATCTGCCTGCGCAGACGCAAGTTTGCGGATGGCAGCCACCAGGTCGGCGCCCGAAACACCTTTAAGGAGATAGCGTGAAGGCAAGGGAGCGTCGGCGTCCGCCGGCGGTCCCTCGACGGGGTGCTGAGCGATCACGAGGACCCCCGGGCCTGCACCCGCGGGGCTGCGGATCGCCGCAAGGGTTTTCGGCGTAAGAACGGCTTCGTCCACCAGAACCACATCCACCGGCTCCCTCGCCAGAAAAGCGCGCGCGGGCGCTACCGACGAAAACTCTCCCACTATATGCATGTCCGCCTGGCCGCTGATGACGATTCCCCAGCCGAGGCGCTCCAGTCTGGACGAAAGAATCAGCGCGACTCGGATCGGCGCATCCGGTCCAGTCATGGCCGCAGGAAGCGGGGAGTTCTGCGAGAATTCCGTCAAGGTTGAATCCGCCTGGACCTGGGCCGCGCGACGGACAGCGGCCATGCTTGCCCGTACACGCGATGGTAGCGGGGGCCGCTGGCTGAGGAATCCGACGGAAGTCGGATTCCCGCCGCAGAGAATTCGCATTCAATGGTTGCGTCGCACGAAGCGCCGTATCGAGGAGGGCCCGGTTGTCCCATTCACACGTTGGCGCCGCTCGCATCGCATGCGCTGCCTGTTGCCTGGCATTGTCGGCCGTCGCTGCCGCACAAACGGCCGGAAGAGCGGCCGCCACCCCATCAGCTCCTGCGCTGGCTCCCTTCGTGATGGATCACCGCGCGGGATTCGCGGGGCACTCGCCCGTCGACCTCTCCTTCCTGCTCGACGCGCCTGCCGGTAAGCATGGATTCGTTCACGCCGCGGGCGGTCATTTGGTTACCGGCGACGGCCGGCGCATTCGCTTCTGGGGTGTCAACGTCACGGAGTGGAGTCCCGGCTCGACGCAGGTGCCTTCCAAACAGGACGCGCCGATGTGGGCGGCGACCCTGGCCCGCTATGGCGTGAACTGCGTCCGCCTGCAGTTCCTGGATTTGCTGACGCCGCGCGGACTGATCGCGGCCGGACGCAACGACACGCGCGCCTTCGACCCCGATCAACTCGATCGCGAAGACTTTTTCCTCGCTGAGCTGGAAAAGCGGGGGATCTACATCGATTTCAACCTGCTGGTGGGGCGGCCTTTCAAAGCCGGCGACGGCGTCGCCGACGCGGAGAAGATTCACGAGGGCGCCAAGGGCATCAGCCTCTACGACAAGACTCTCATCGATCTTCAAAAGGACTACGCCCGCCAGCTGCTGACCCACGTCAATCCCTACACAGGCCGAAGCTACGCCCATGATCCCGCCGTGGCGATCGTCGAAATCAACAATGAGAACGCTGTCTGGCTCGGCTTCCGCGGCCCTTCGCCCTTCTACGACCGCGAACTCGACGGCATCTACAACGGCTGGCTCGGGCGGAACGCCACGGCCGCCGAGATGTGGGCGCTGCGCAAGGAGACAGGGGTGCAGGCGAGCGATCCTATTCCTCTGCTCGCCGGGCCGGAAGTGGGCGCGGCTCCGCAGGATCGCTTCAACCTCGAATCGCGATTCTATCTCTGGCTCGAGAGCGGCTACTTCAGCTACATGCGTGGGTTTCTTGAAAAGGACCTGGGAATCCGATGCCTGATTCTGGCGACCGCCGACCACAACCATCGCAGCACCGGGTATCCGCTCCTTCTGGCCACGGCGACGTTCGACGCGGTCGACGGGCACGATTACTGGGAAGGTCCCTGGGAGCGCAAGCCAAAGTCGCCGATGGTCGACGATCCGCTGAACTCCACGATCGTCGAGCTCTCGCGTACGGCCGAGGCCGGCAAGCCTTACACGGTGAGCGAAGTGAACGAACCTTTCCCCAATGAGCACGGCGCCGAGCAGATACCGCTGCTCGCGGCGTACGGCGACCTTGAGGATTGGGACGCCATCCTCCTGTATACCTTCGAACCCAAGAAAGACCCGGCGTGGAAGCCCTATATCGGCGACCCGTTCGACCTCAGCCTCGACCCCATCAAAATGCCGGAACTGGCAGCCGGCGCGCTGTCGTTTCTGCGCGGCGACATCAGCCCCGCTCGAACCACCGTGCTGCGCTCCTACTCCGAGCAGCAGGTCTTCGACAGCTATCGGCTGTGGGAGCAGGACCGTCCCTATTTCACGGCGGGATTTCCCTTGTGGAGTCCGCTGGTCGATGGCTCGCGCATCGAATCGCTTCAGGATGGTCCAACCCAGAAGTTTTCGCTGGGTCAGCAGCCCGCGCCCATCGTTTCCGATACCGGGCAGCTTTCCTGGGCAGAATCGAATGCCGGCCGTGGTCAGGTGGTGGTGGACACGCCACGCACCCAGGAGATCATCGGATTTGCGGCGGCGCGCAGCAAACCGCCCGAGAATCTTTCCGCCGACGTAGCGAATCCCTTCAGCGCGATTCTGCTTGCCTCGCTCGATGCGCAGCCCATCCCGCAGAGCGCGCACCTCCTGCTTGTCGCCGGAGCGCGTGCCGTTAACACCGGCATGGCATGGAACAGCGCGCATACCGCGCTGACACAGTGGGGCACTTCGCCCACGCTCATTGAGCCGGTTACCGGACGCATCGTTCTGCGCGGCATCGACCCTGCCCGCGCCGTGGTCGTGCAGCCGCTCGACGGCGCAGGACAGCCCCTGAGCCAGCCGCTCGCTGCCACGCAGGTCGACGGCGCCTGGCAGATTACCGTTGGCCTGCCCGCGACCACCTGGTATTCCGTGACGGTGCGGAGGTAGCGACCTACAATTCCTGTGAGCACTCGAACGAGCATGCCGCCCATGGTCCGCACCCGCAAGTCGACTCGCATTGCAAGCGCTCTCGCCTTGCTCGGCATGCTCGCTTCGACCGCGCTGGCTGCCTCGCCGGACGGTTACACGCGCAAACTGTGGCAGACCCAGGACGGCCTGCCGGAGCAGACCGTGCAGGCATTCGCGCAGACCCCGGATCACTATCTGTGGATCGGCACCACAGGCGGCCTTCTGCGCTTTGACGGCGCGCACTTCACCGTCTTCGATCACGGCAACACGCCCCAGCTCCACGAAAACAGCGTCTTCGCGCTGCTGGTCTCGCGCGACGGAAGCCTCTGGATCGGCACGGAAGGGGGCGGTCTTGCGCGCTGGCAGAACGGAAAATTTCGTTCCTATGGCGCGCAGGACGGGCTGAGCGATGGATTTGTACGCGCCCTGTTCGAAGATCGCGGCGGAACGATGTGGATTGGCACCGACAATGGGCTGTTGCGCTTCGCCGCCGGCCGGCTGGTCCGCGTCGACGGCACGGGCAATATTCCGCCGCTGGCGGTGCACGCCATCGCCGAAGATCACTCTGGCGGTCTGTGGGTCGGGGGATCGCGCCTGCTGCGCCTGGATCATGGAATGGCTCGCGAGTTCACCCTTCAGGGCGGCGGCAGCCAGAACCGCGTCAAGTCCATCCTGGAGACGCGCGACGGGACCCTCTGGGTGGGCACCGTCTCCGGCCTGCATCGACTGCGCCCGGGCGCGCAGCGTTTTGAGCGCGTGCAGGGCATCACGCAGACCGTGCGGGTGCTGCGCCAGCTCTCCGACGGTTCGTTGTGGGTGGGCACCATCGGCGAGGGCATTCGCCGCATCGTGGGTGACAGCGTCACCGCGATCACCGCACCCGACTCATTGCCCAGCAATACCGTCCTCAACGTCTTCCAGGACGACGAGCAGAATCTCTGGATCGGCACTCAGGCCGGCATGCTGCGCCTCACGCGCACGCCCGTGCGCATCGTGCCGCTGCCGCAGGCCGCCGACTCCGACTTCGGCACGCTCTATGCCGATCGCGACGGCACCTTGTGGGTCGTCTCCACTGACGTTTTTCAGGTTCGCAACGGCCTGGCCGTGCCGTGGGCGCATCCGCAGCTCGGGCCGCTGCACGCGCGCAACATCTTCCGCGACCGCGCCGGCGCGCTCTGGATCGGCACCGACGGCGACGGCCTGATCCGCGTCGACAACGGCAACGTGCTGCGCCTGACCGCGCGCGATGGCCTCGTCAATAATTTCATCCGGGTCATCGTTCAGAGCCACGACAGTTCCATGTGGTTCGGTACCGACGAAGGCGTGAGCCACTGGACCTCTCGCGGATTCGTCAATTACCAGATGCGCGACGGGCTTTCCTACTTCAGCACACGCGCGCTCATCGAAGACCGCAACGGCGACATCTGGATCGGCACCGATCGCGGCCTCAATCACCTCCACGCCGGCGTCTTTGTTCACGACGCGCCGACGGCCGCGCTCGCCGAGGAGAAAGTCTGGTCGATCCACGAAGACTCAGACGGCGGACTCTGGTTCGGAACGCGCAGCAACGGCCTTTATCGCTGGCGCGACGATCAGCTCACCCACTACACCACGGCGCAGGGGCTCGCCAGCAACAGCATTTATCAAATCGTCGAAGATCGCAAAGGCGGCCTCTGGCTCAGCGGCCCCAACGGCATCTCTCTGCTGCAGCGCCGCGAGCTCGACGAGGCCGCCGACCATCCGGCGCAGCATCTGTCGCTCACGCTTTACGGCGTCTCCGACGAGGTTGAGACCACGCAGATTTACGGCGGCCGCCAGCCGTCCGGGTGCGTCGACGGCGCCGATGGCGTGTGGTTCCCCAGCAACAAGGGGCCCATCCACATTGCGCGCGAGACTGCCCCTCCACTGCCGCTCCCGCAGGTGGTCATCGACGAGGTCTCGATCGACGGCCGCAGTGTCGATCCCGCGCAGCCCATCATGCTCGCGCCCGGCGCCACGCGGCTTGAGATTTCCTGGTCGCCCATCCTGCTGCGCTCGCAGGAGGGCATGCGTTTCCGTTACCGGCTCGGCGGCTTCGACAACGACTGGAGCGCGGCCTCTCCGCGACGCACGGCTTCATGGACCAATTTGCCCCCCGGCACGTACTCATTCCACGTGGCTGCCTTCGAGATCAACCGTCCTGAGGCCGTCTCCGAGATCGTTCTTCCTGTCGTGCAGAGACCGCACTTCTGGCGCACCTGGTGGTTTGTTGGCTGCTGCGTGCTGCTGCTGGCAGCCGCGTTTCTCGGCGCCTACCGTTTCCGCCTGTGGCAAATGCGCATGCGCTTTGAGGGCGTGCTCGACGAGCGTGCGCGCCTGGCGCGCGAAATGCACGACACGGTGATCCAGGGATGCGCCGGCATCTCCGCGCTTCTGGAAGCCCTCGCCAGCCTGCGCGAAGAGGAAACTTCCCTCCCCCATGAGCTGCTGGATCACGCGCGCCGCCAGGTGCGCACCACCATCGATGAAGCCCGCCAGGCTGTCTGGAATCTGCGGCAAGGCCAGCCCTCCGGCCGAGACCTGGAGGCCACGCTCGAAAGCATGGCGCGGCAAATCAGCGCGGAGTCCGGCATCCCGGTCGTCTGCGAGATCAGCGGCAAGCCGTTTTCTCTGACGCAAATGGCCACCCACGAGCTGATGATGATGGCCCGCGAAGCCGTCTACAACGCGGTGCTGCATGCGCACCCCGACCGCGTGGACGTGCGCGTGGTCTTCGACCGCAACGAACTCATGCTTGAAGTCCGCGACAACGGCTCGGGCTTTGAGCCGGCGGCGGTCTTTGCGCGCCAGGATCGCCACTACGGACTGGTCGGCATGCGCGAGCGCATCGAAGCCGTTGGCGGCGACTTTCACCTCGACAGCGCTCCCGGGCGAGGCACAGACTTAACCGTTCGCATTCCGCGCCGCATCTATGGCGCGCGCAGTGCGATGATGGGCGTGTGACGATGGAGAACGGCGCGAAAATCAAAGTCCTCGTGGTCGACGATCACCCGATCGTGCGTGTGGGCATCGCCGCGATCATCAATGCGCGCCCCGATATGGCCGCGGTGGCGCAATGCAGCACCGCCGAAGAAGCGATCGAACTTTTCGAGCAGCACCAGCCCGACATCACCCTGATGGACCTGCGCCTTCCGAAGATGAGTGGCGTCGACGCCATTCGAGCCATTCGCCTGCGTCATCCCAAAGCCTGCTTCGTGGTGCTCACCACTTACGAAGGCGATGAGGATATCTACCAGGCCATCGAAGCCGGCGCTCGCGCCTATGTCATCAAAGGCATGCCGCACGAAGCTCTGATCGATGCGCTGCGACGCGTCCATGCCGGCGGGCGGTTCCTGCCTCCCGCGGTCTCGCGCGCCCTCGCCGCGCGCACGCCCGATTCCGACCTGAGCGCCCGCGAACGCGAAGTGCTTTCCCTGCTCGCCCGCGGCGAAACCAACAAGGAGATCGCCCAGCACCTCGGCATCACGGAAGCCACCGTCAAGTGCCACGTGAGCGTCATCCTCATGCGCCTTCAGGTTTCCGATCGCACCCAGGCCGTCGTGACAGCCCTGCAACGCGGCCTCGTTCATCTCTGAATCCATCTCCGACTTTGGTCGGATTGCGCCCGGTCCGCGAGCGGGTACAGTACGGGAGTGCCCGGCGTCAGCCCTGCCGGCGCATGGACCGGAGAGGCCTCATCGATGGAAAGGAAGAGCGACGCCGCGGGGCAACTCCTCACGCGGCGCGACGTGCTGCGACAGGCGGCTTGCGGGGCAATGGCCTGCTCTGTCTCTCCCTGGCTCGGCCGCGCTGAGTTCATGCTGGCGCCGGGAGAGCCTGCGAGTGCCGGGCGATCCCGCGAAACCTTCGACTTCGACTGGCGCTTCACGCGGGGCGACCCTTCCGGCGCCGAAGATCCTGGCTTCGAGGACGCCTCCTGGGCCGGAGTCGATCTTCCCCACGACTGGAGCATCGAAGGGCCGTATTCCGAAACCGAGCCTGCCTCGGGGCCGGGCGGCTATCTGCCCACCGGCATCGGGTGGTACCGCAAGCGCTTCGCGGCCTCGGAATCGGATCGCGGCCGCATCGTCACGCTCGAGTTCGACGGCGTCTACCAGAACAGCGAAGTCTGGATCAACGGTCATTCGCTCGGCACGCGCCCCTACGGCTTCGTTCCTTTCGCCTACGAGATCACACCCTGGCTGCGCTTCGGCGCGGAGAACGTGATCGCGGTCCGCGTGGACAACTCGCTCCAGACCAATTGCCGCTGGTACACGGGCTCCGGTATCTATCGCCATACCTGGCTGCTCAAAACCGCTCCGCTGCACATCACATACTGGGGGACGTTTGTTACGTCGCCGCACGTGAGCGCAGATCGCGCGACCGTTCGTGTCGAAACCACGGTGACCAACGGGCTCAGCCATGCCGCATCGTGCACGCTGACGGCAGCGCTCCTCGACGACCAGGGCAGAACCGTTGCCACGCAGGAGACGCCGCATGCTATTCCTGCCGGCGGCAGTTTTCGCTTCACGCAGGAGCTCGCCGTCGCCAATCCCCGACTCTGGTCGGTCGATCAGCCCAATCTCTGCACCGTGCGCGCGACTCTGCACCAGGCCAGCGGCGCAGTCGATGTCTGCGACACCCCGATCGGCATCCGCTCGGCAGTCTTCGACGCTGATCGCGGATTCCTGCTCAACGGCGAGCATGTGAAGCTTCGCGGGGTCTGCGTACATCCGGAAGGCGGATGCATGGGCGCAGCCGTTCCTGAGCGCGTATGGGAGCGCCGCCTCACCGAACTCCGCGCGATGGGCTGCAACGCCATCCGCACCAGCCACAATCCCTTTGCCGCGGAATTTCTCGATCTCTGCGACCGCATGGGCTTCCTCGTGATGAATGAGGCCTTCGATGAGTGGCGGGTGCCCAAAGGCCAGATCAAAAACGGCTATCACCGATACTTCGATGAATGGCACGAGCGCGATCTGAAGAATTTCATCCATCGCGACCGCAATCATCCCAGCGTCGTCCTGTGGAGCGCCGGCAACGAGGTTCCCGATCAGTCCGCGCCGGAGGGCACGGAGACACTGCGCGGGCTGCTGGCCATCTTCCATGCCGAAGATCCCACGCGCCCCGTCACTGTAGCCTGCGATCAGATCGCCTCCGAGCCGCTCTCCAATCGCGTTCGTCCGGAATTCCTCGCCGCACTCGATGTAGTTGGCTACAACTACGTCGATCGCTGGAGGGAGCGCGCCGATCTCTACTACAGCATCGACCGCGCGGCCTTTCCGAAACGGCGCTTCATCGGCACAGAGAGCGTGGCCATCGGCGGTATTCGCGGCGAGTATCGCGACTTAGCCCTTCCATCCGGCGACGCCGGCGCTCCCTGGCTCCTGCACCCCTCCAACCTGCGCATCGACGCTGAGCAGCTGTGGCAGTTTATCGACCTGCACGACTACGTCGCCGGCGATTTTCTCTGGACGGGCGTCGACTACCTCGGCGAATCGCGCTGGCCCATGAAAGGCGCACCCTCCGGTGCCCTCGACACCTGCGGCTTCCGCAAAGACAGCTTCTACTTCTACCAGAGCCAGTGGACTGCCAAACCCATGCTTCACCTGTTTCCCCACTGGAACTGGAAAGGCAGCGAGGGCGCGATCGTCCCCGTCGTTTGCTACACCAACTGCGATACGGTGGAGCTCTTTCTCAATGGAAAATCTCTCGGCGTAAAAGGCTACGAGTTTCCGCGCCTCGGCATGGAAGGCCGCTACGGCAACTATCCGCCGCGCGCGCGCGCGCTGCGCACCACGGCCGATCTGCATCTTTCCTGGGATGTCCCGTACGAGGCCGGTACGCTGCGCGCCGTCGGCACGAAGGACGGCATCGTCTCCGTCACAGAGGAGATCTCCACCACGGGGGAGCCTGCAACTCTCCAGCTCTCCGCGGATCGAATGCGCCTCGCCGCCGATCGCCGCGATGTCGCGCACCTGACGGTCGCAATCGAGGACGCACAGAGCCGCATCGTTTCCACCGCGGACAACGCCGTTGCGTTCGCGATCGAGGGCCCGGGACACCTCATCGGCGTCGACAACGGCGACCCCTTCAGCCACGCCAGCTACAGGGCGCCCAGCCGCCGCGCTTTCCACGGCCTCTGCCTGGCAATTGTGCAATCGACGGCACAGACCGGGCGGGTTCGCGTCACGGCATCCTCTCCTGGCCTCCAGTCCGCATCCGTGGATCTCGTCTTCGCCTGATCGTCACCGGCCCGTGCCGGCATCCGGGTCCTCATCCTGCGGAGTCTTCACGCGGCGATTCATTTCCTCGTAGACGTGCGCCACTTTATCGCGCGCTGCGCGGATCGTCTGATACATCCTGATCTGGTCCTGCGCCGCATCCGTCTGCCCCGTCGCCTTCAGAGCCATCGCAAGGCGATAGTGCGCCTCGCCGTTGAGCGGATCCGCCTCGACGACCTGCCGGAGCAGCGGCACCGCATCGGCGGCTTTATCCTGGCGCACCAGGATGCGCGCCACGCCCAGCAGCGCATCCTCGTTGGCGGGCATCATTTCCCGCGCCCGCTGGTAGTGCGCAAGAGCAGCATCCATGTTCCCCCCGAGGTAGGCCACGCGGCCCATCTCGCACTCCAGCCGCGCGCTCTCGCCGTCCACGCGCAGTGCCGCGTCCAGCTCTTTCTGCGCGTCAGCCTGGGCCGCCGCATCGTTCGGAGCGGCTTCCAGAATCGCTTCGGCCAGCTCGAAATGCGCTCCCGGCAAGTATGGATCCTTCGCGAGCGCGGCACGATAGTGCTCCGCGGCCGCAGGCAGATTGCCGGACTCGACCAGCCGTTCGGCCACCACTTCCTGCATGCGCGGCGAATCCGGCGCCAGCAGCGCCAGCTTGTTCAGCGTGTCGTCAGCCATGTCCTTGTACACGTTCTGCGCAAAGAACAAAATGTCCGTGTTCTCCGGATTCAGCGCCACCAGCGCGCGCACCACGGGCAGCGCGTGATCCAGATCGCCGCGCTGGTATTCGTAGTCGGCCAGTTCCACGCCGATCTCGGTCTTCAGCTTCGGGTCAGCCACCCTGGCAAAGCCCGCCTCCAGGTGCGCCTGCGCCCCGGCTTCACCGAGGCGCTTCTCACAGATGCCCAGCAGCCCCCAAGCCTGAGCGAGCGACGGCGCAGCCGCGAGCGCCGCGCGCAGATCCTTTTCCGCGGCCACACAGCTGCCCTGCGCAAGCTCCTGAGTCCCCTGCGCCAGACGGGCGGCAGCGCTCGTCTGCGCCTGGCCATGCGCACCGCACAGCCACGAACAGGCTGCGACCGCCGCCGCGCCCCATGCGTTCCGGACGGGCCGCGTGCCCCTTACAAAAGCCCTCATCATCTTGCTCACCACCCCTGCGAAAGCAGCGCAATTGTACGCTCACCAAAAGAAAAGCCCGGATGAGTGGAGGCCATCTCATCCGGGCTGCTTGCCGGTCTTCTGTTGCGGACCGGGCATTCTTTCCAGTGCGCTCCGCTCTTCAGAACGTCAGACGCCCTCCCAGCTGGACCTGTCTGTTGCTGTTGGCGTAAGTAATAACCCCGGCTCCGCTCACACCCACCCCCGAACTCGGCTGGCCGAAGTTGGGATTGTTGAGCGAGTCGAAGGCATCGGCGCGCACCTCCATGTGCACATCTTTGCCAGCCCATTCGCCCAGCCAGAAGGTTTTGCCAAGGCTCAGATCGAGATCGCGCCAGTCCGGCCCGCGGAGCATATTGCGCCGTGCGTTGCCGAACGTGTCATTGCCCGGCACCGCAAACGCCGCCGTGTTGAACCATTCGCTGATCGTGGGGTGCGCGAGTTTCGGATTTCCCACCACGTTCGGCAGCCACGAGAATCCGCAATAGCACTGCGCCGCCTGCGAGTTGCTCTCATCGGCGCTGCCGACCGTCGGCGTGAAGGGAATCCCCGAGTGCACCTGGAAGACCCCCGTGAGCCGCCACCCGCCGAAGGCCTCGTCCGCGGCGCCGTGCAGAGAGAAATCTCGCCCTTTGCCGAAGGGCAGCTCCCATGTCGCATAGCCGTTCAGGTTCTGCGGAACATCCAGCTGCGAGAGCCCGTAGTTCGCCGCCGGATTGTTGGCGTTCTGCCACACGTCAATCGTTTCGTAGTGGCCGTTGCTCGTGCCTGCATCCATGGTCTTCGACCATGCGTAGTTGGCCATGAACGCGATCCCGTGCGACATCCGCTTCTCGAAGCGCAGCTGCAGCGCGTTATAGTTCGACCAGCCATCGAAGATGGAACCGAAGATGTACGTGTATTGCGGATACGGCTCCGCCGACGCGCCCTGGCTCAGCTGGCTCTCCGGAACCTGATTGATGTCGCGATTGAAGTTCAGGTGCGTGCCCTTGGTGAAAACATAGCTCGCATCCACCATCATGTTGCCCGGGAACTGATGCTGGACCGAGAGCAGCGCCTCCTGGTAGTACTCGATCGGCATGTTGGCCGGATAGTAGTACACGCCCTGGTAGTTGTACTTCGAATTGCTGAAGCTCGATTCGCTCGGATAAATCACCGATCCCGCCGGCGGTCCCGAAGCCAGCGTCCACGGCGTCGAGTAATACGAGATGCCCGTCGTGAAGTTCGACGAATACCCGTTGGAACCCTGCGGATTGAGGCCCAGCCCCAAAGCGCCGTCGGTGTAGGACTCTGCCGAGCGCGGCGCGTCAAAGACGCCGTAGCTTGCGCGGACCGACCAGTTCCTGACCGGCGACCACGCCAGACCCAGCCGCGGATCCCACTCATTGACGCCATTCTCGATCGTATTGCGCCCGTCCTGACCACCGTAGATCATCGCGCCCAGCGTTCCGGCCGGAACATACTGTCCGGTGTTCACCAGGCTCGGATCGAAACTGCCGAAGCGATTGTGCACTTCGCCCCATCCCGACTGGTACTGGTAGCGCATTCCCAGATTCAGCGTCAGACCCGGCCGCACTTTATAGTCGTCCTGCACAAAGCCCGCCAGATTCCACATGCGCGCCCCGGTCTCGTCGTAGTCATACACGTACCAGCCCCACACCTGCCCCAGGAGGAAGTCTGCGTACGGCGAGCCCGAAGCCACCGTGCCGTAACCGCCCGTCGTGTTGGGATAGTTTCCGCCCGGCCAGAAATTCGCTGTGCCGATGCCGTTGAACTGGAAATTCCCTGAGCTGACGTCGCCCCAGTTCGTGTAGTTCTGGTAGCTCTTGTCGAACTCACCGCCCATCTTGATGGTGTGCCGTCCGCGGATCAGCGTCAGGATGTCGCCCTCGACAAAAGCGCCATCCGCCAGCACCGCGTGCACGCCGCCGCCGATTCCCACCTGTCCCGCGCCATCGCCTCCGTTAATGGTGATGTCGGGAAAGATGTTTCCAGGGGCATTGGTGCCGTAAGCGGGCTGGATGCCAAGCTTCGAGGGGTAGTTCTGCCCGTAGGTCTGCGGAACATATTTATCCAGCTCGCGGACCGCGCCGATACGCGCCTCGTTCAGGGTCTGCGGGCCAATCGTCCATGTCTCCGTGATCTGCGCATCCTGATTCAGATTCCGCGGCCCTTTCGTGCAGTCGAAACCCAGCGGACACAACGCATCGACGTTGTAGATCAGCGAGATTGGATACTCCAGGAGCGATCCTGACAATTTGTGATTCGCCGAAATGTTGTAATCCATCTTCGCCGCATAGTAGGTCGAAAGGCTTGGCTCTGTTACGACCACGGCGTAGTTGTTGTATATCGCCGATGGATTCGTCGGCTCGGGGAAGTATTTCTGGATCGCCAGCGCCACCGGATCCATAGCCGAGCTGATGGTGTTGTTGTTGAACTGCGTCCGCGTGCATGCCCCCGATCCGTCGTTGGTGCAGCTCGTCGATTTCGGATCGTAGATCGGATTCGGAAACAGCGTCGAGTCAGAGAAGTTCCCCGCCTTCATCGCGTCTGTCGGCACCGTGGTGATCTCCGGAGACGACGTCGACGCAGGATTGCGCTGATACGTAAAGTAGAAGAACAGCTTGTTGTGCAGAATCGGGCCGCCGACGCTGCCGCCGTATTCGTTCCAGTGCAGCGGCGCCGCCTCGCCCTTGGGCGTGAAGTAGTTCAGCGCGTTGAAGTCGTTGTTCTGCACAAATTCAAATGCTGATCCGTGCCACGCATTGGCGCCGCTCTTCAGGATCACGTTGAACTCTGCCACTCCCGTGCCGTACTGGGCGCCAAAGCTGCTGGTTACCGCCTGCACTTCTGAAATCGCGTCGATCGGCGGATAGTTATCGCTGGCGTTCACGTCGCGCGGCTGGGTTGCGTCCGATCCCTCGATCAGCCAGTTGCCCAGATACCCCTGCGTGCCGTTGATGCCGACGCCCTGGCCCGACGCGTCCTGGCTGCCGCCGCCGCCCGGATTCACGCCCGGCAGCGTGTTCGTCAGCTCGTTGTACCAAACCCCGCCGACCGTCGGCACATTTTCGACCGTCGCGGAATTGAAGATGACGTGCTGGTCCGACGACTCCGTCTCAATCAGCGGCGCCTGCGCCGTCACCGTCACTTCCTCCGAGGTCGAGCCCACCTGCATCACGGCATCGATGCCGATCGTCTCCACTTCGAGGGCGATGCCCTGACGCTCGTAATCCTTGAAGCCGGCCGCCTTGAAATTGATGACGTAGTTGCCCGGCAGCAGCGAGGGCACGTCGTAGAGACCGCTGCCATTCGTTCGGGTGCTGGTCACCACGCCCGTCTGGAGGTTTTTGATCGCCACCGTCACATTCGGCACCACGGCCCCGGTGGGATCGGTCACGATCCCCTTGATCTCTCCCGTATTCGTGTTCTGCCCGCTGAGCGGCTGTCCCGGCAGCATCAGCATTCCCGCTGCCGCCACTCCCACCATCCACTGCCGCCATGCCTGTGCTCGCATTGCTCGTGCCTCCTGAAGTCGTTCCGATTCTGTTGCGCGTTTTCGATTCGCGTTTGACCGGCGGTCTGCTGCTCCCATTTCATCCTGCGTCACTGCTACAGCGCCAGGACACACGCCGCCTTGGGTACGGGAGAAAATGTATGCGCGTACATGGTCGACGCGAATCCGACGAAAGTCGGAGTACCAGGAAGATTTTTAGACCCAGAGGACGAGGCACAGTATCTTCGCCCCGCGCGTTTGCCTGGCGAGTCCTTCCCATGGGAGCAGTCAGCGAATCGAGCGCAATTCCCCGAAGGCCGGCCTCGCCCGCTCATCTCGTGGCCCAGCGGCCAACGATGAGCCTCGCACGTCAGGCGCGAAGCCGTCGCAAAGGATGCGGAGCGACTGTGTAGGAATGTGGTGGCGGCGGATGGGATCGAACCATCGACCTTGGGGTTATGAATCCCACGCTCTAACCATCTGAGCTACGCCGCCGATCGGGAAGGCCAGTTTCATCATACGAATCGGCCTCGCAGCCCGTCAAACTCGCGAGCGCGAATCTGCAGCAAATCGTTTTACACAAGGCGGCGCCGCCACAACCCGGTTGGACTCCGCAGACTCGCGGGCGTACACTCGGTGCGGCACGCTCACGCCCATCATCTGGAAAGATTCCTGTCTGCCATGACTCGTAGATTGTCGTCTGCCGCCCTCCTTGCCTCTTCCCTGTTTTTCTCACCGAGCCTCTTCGCGCAAAAGCCCGTCGTCCTCGAACGCCGCGACGCCACCGTGACGCTCGAAGCCTACGCGCCCAACATCGTCCGCATCACGATGAGCCTGAAGAAAGACGCCGCGCTCGCGCCTCCCGGCTACGGCATCGTCGCCAGGCCAGCCGACGACGGCTGGACGTACGAGCATACGGGCACCATGGACACGTATAAATCCGCGCAGATGACCGTTACCATGCCGGTTCCGCACTACGGCAACGGCGCGCCCCCACCGGGGTGCGACACCTGCCAGTATTTCAGCGGTTCGGCGCCGTGGACGCCGCTCACGATTACCGACGCCGACGGCAACACCCTGCTCAGCATGAACGGCTGGTCGATGTCGGTGCCGAACCATAAAGACGGCAATGCGGAAGTCCTGAACGAAGTGCATCCGTCGATCGCGTACGACCAATTCGATCCGCGGAATCCCGACGGAATCTATGACCAGGTGGGCGCCAGCTTCCACTCGCCCGACGACGAGCATTATTACGGCCTCGGCGAAAATCAGGAGGGCTACTTCGATCATCGCGGCCACGCCATCCGCTGCTGGAACGATTACAACGCTACCGGCGGACCCTCGTTCTGTGTGCCGTTTCTGGTCACCAACAAGCACTACGCCGTTCTGTGGGACAATCCCTCGAAAACCACCATTGAGCCAGGATTCAACGAACAAACCCGCTGGTCTTCCGAAGTCGGCGACCGCGTCTCGTTCTTCGTCATCGCCGGCAAAACCACCGACGAGCTTTACTCCGGCTACAGCCTGTTGACCGGCAGCACGCCCATGCTGCCCAAAGCGGCTTACGGATATATCCAGTGCAAGCAGCGCTACTCCAGCCAGGATGAAGTGCTGGCCGTCGCCAACGGCTATCGCGAGCGCCATCTGCCGGCCGACGTCATCGTCGTCGACTGGTTCTACTACACCAACATGGGCCAGTTTGATTTCAACCCGAAGTACTGGCCCGATCCGAAGGCCATGAACGACAAGCTGCACGCCATGGGCTTTCAAACCATGATCAGCGTGTGGCCGCGCTTCGTGCCTACCGACCGCTTCTACACCGAGATCGCCCAGCACGGGTGGTTCGAGCACCTCGAAGACGGCACGCCGACCAACGGTCTGCCGTACGACAAGGCCGGCTCCGACATCGATACCACCAACCCCGACGCCGCGAAGTGGTACTGGAACACAATCAAAGACAACATCCTGAGCCAGGGTTTCGACTCGATCTGGGCTGACGAGACCGAGCCCGATCTGCCGCCGAACGGCAGTTATTTCCATATCGGACCGGGCACTGAGTACTTCAACGTCTATCCGCTCTTCCACACCGGCGCTATCTACCAGGGTTTCCGCAGCGATGAAACCGACCGCCGGGCGCTCATCCTCTCGCGCGATGGCTATCTCGGCGAACAGCACAACGGCACTATCGTCTGGTCGTCCGACATTTTCCCCACGTGGGACACGCTGAAGCGGCAAATCCCCACCGGCCTCGATGTGGCCGCCTCCGGCCTGAATTACTGGAGCAACGACACCGGCGGCTGGCAGTATCTGCCCGCAGTCCATCACCCTGAGCATCCTCCCCTGCTCGACCCCTCCGACGCGCGCGCCAACGTCGGCGGGTACGACGACTATCCCGAGCTCTACACGCGCTGGTTTGAGTACGCGACCTTCCTGCCCATCATGCGCACGCACGGCAGCCGCAAGCAGAACGAAGTGTGGTCGTACGGCAAGCAGGCGGAGCCGATCCTTGAGGAATACCTGAAGCTGCGTTACCAGCTGATGCCTTACATTTACTCGCTCGGCTGGTACACCCACAAAACCGGAGCGCCCTATATGCGCGCACTCTTCATGGATTTCCCTGACGACCCGCAGGCTGCTTCGATCGGCGACGAGTACATGTTTGGGCCCGCGTTCCTCGTGGCGCCCGTGACCGACCAGGGCGCGACCACGAAGCAGGTTTACCTGCCTGCCGGCGCCGAGTGGTACAGCTACTGGACGCACAAACGCTACCAGGGCGGTCAGACCGTCACCGCGGATGCGCCCATCGACAAGCTGCCCCTGTTCGTCCGCGCAGGCTCCATCATTCCGCTGGGCAGCGCGGTGGACAGCACCGCGGAGAAGCAAAGCATCGAGAAGGTGCAAATTTGGCCGGGCGCCAGCTCCGACTTCGACCTCTACCAGGACGATGGCCGCACCTACGCCTACGAGAAGGGCGATTTCCAGCTCACGCACCTGCACTGGGATGATGCGGCGCACAAGCTGAGCCACTCCGGCAGCGCGGCCTGGAGCGCACCCGACAGCCAGGTCGTCGACGTGATCGCAAAATAAGGCACGGTCCCGGTAGGTTCCCGGACCAGCTCACGCTTAATTCGCAAATTTATTAATCAGAGTTACGGCCACCACAATCAAAACCACGGCGGCAATCAGTCCGCCTAACGCCATCACCTGCAGACTCATGGAACTCTCCTGTCCCGTTTATTGGCACGGCGGGTTCCAAATTGAGCGCCGTCGATCGCAGGACGGTCCAGGATAGTGTCTTCCGCAGGACGCGACAGTGACGGCTGTCACGCACACGGTAATCATGCGGATTCCGGCGATCGCAACGGGCCGCGCTGAGGACCGGCCTTCGCAGGCCAGCCGCGGCCCTGCACTACTGCTGCATCTTGTAATCCGCGTTCGCGACTTTGGCCCCCACCTGCCCCGGCGTCGGCAGTTGCGAGATGTCCCACCCGCCGCCCAGTGCCTGCACCAGTTGCACCGCCGACACCATCTCATTGATGTGCATCGCGTTCAGCGATTCCTGGTTGCCCAGCACCGTCGTCTGCGCCGTCACCACGTCGATATACGGATCCACTCCGGTGTTGTAGCGCTGCATCTCCATGTCGAGATACTGCTGCGCTGACTCGACCGCTTCCTGCTCGCGCAAAATCTGCTGCGAGTAGTTGCGCGTCGCCACCAGGGCGTCCTCCACCTGCTGGAACGCCACCAGCGTGGTCTGCCGGTAGTTCGCCAGATCGGCGTTGTAAGTCGCTTCGTACTGGTGCAGTTCAGCGCGATACAACCCGCCGTCGAAAATCACCTGCGAGGCAGACGGGCCGATCGACCAGAACCGGCTCGGCCACTCGAACAGATGCTTCAGGGTCGAGCTCTCAAATCCGCCCGACGCCGAGATCGTGATCTGCGGAAAGAACGCGCCGTAGCCGATGCCGATCGTTGCATTCGCCGCGGCCAGCGTGCGCTCGGCTGCCGCGATGTCCGGACGCCTCTGCACCAGGAGCGAGGGAACTCCCGTGGGAATCGCCGGCGGCGTGTAGGTCATCGGTTTCACGGGAATGGAGAAGTCCGTCGCCACTTTGCCGAGAAGCGTGGCGATCGCATGCTCGTACTGCGCTCGCAGCAATCCAACCGCAGTGGCCGAGGCCTGGGCTGCCTGGAGCGTGGCGCGCGCTTCCACCACCGAGATCTGATCCCCGGTCCCTGCCTCAAACGCGCCCTGATTCGCATCGAGCGCTTTCTGATCGGCCGCCACGGTCTGGTTCAAAATCACCTGCAGCTCATCCTGGCCGCGAATCTCGAAGTAAGTTTCGGCCAGCGTCGCCTGCTCGGTCAGCTTCTCAACTTCCAGATCGGCCGCGCTGGCCTGGGCGGAATACTGCTCTGTGCGCACCTCGTTGCGAATCTTGCCCCAGAAGTCAGGCGTCCACGAAGCGTCGATGGGCGCAGACCAGATGGTCGAGGTCCGGCCGGTGTTGGCCGTCGCTGAGTTCGTCAGGTTCGACGAGCTGCGCGAACGGCTCCACGACGGATTGGCGGTGATCGTGGGCCAGTACTGCGCGCGCGCTTCGGCGATCAGCGCCCGCGCTTCCATAAACTGCTGGAACGAAGCCTTGATGCTCTCGTTGTTGAGGTTCAGCTGCTCCTCAAGCGTGTTCAGCTCCGGCTCGTGAAACACCTCCCACCAGCTGCCGCGGATCATCGCGTCCGACGGGTTGGCGACCTTCCAGCCGTCGGCATCCTGGAAGTTAACCGTCGACTCCTTATAGTTCGCGGCCGCGATCTGTGGCGGCGCAGGAGCGTGATACGGCGGGCCCACTCGGCAGCCCGCGACAAACACCGCGAGCAAGGCGGATCCCAGGCCCAGGCTGCATTGCGCGAAGCGTCGGAGCGGGTTGCTCATAGGTTTCATGACGTGGCTCCTTCAATATCTGCGCGGAACGTGTCGTGCGTCTTACCCGAAAGCCAGAGACGCAGCTTATCCAGCGCAAGATAGACGACCGGCGTGGTGTAGAGCGTGATCAGCTGGCTCAGCAGCAGGCCGCCAACGATCGTGATGCCCAGCGGACGCCGCAGCTCCGAGCCTGTCCCCGTCCCGAAGGCCAGCGGCAGCGCGCCGCAGGTCGCCGCCATCGTGGTCATCATGATGGGCCGGAAGCGCAGCATGCACGCCTCGAAAATGGCATCGTACGTGGTCTTCTGTTCCTCGCGCTCCACCATCAGGGCAAAGTCGATCATCATGATTGCGTTTTTCTTCACGATGCCGATCAGCAGGATGATCCCAATGATCGAAATGACATTCAGATCGATGTGGAAGATCATGAGCGCCAGCATCGCGCCGATCGAGGCCGACGGCAGCGTGGAAAGGATCGTGAACGGGTGCACCAGGCTCTCATAAAGAATGCCCAGCACGATGTACACCGCCAGAATCGCCGTGATCACCAGATACTTCTCGCTCGCCAGCGAATCCTGATACGCCTGCGCGGTGCCCTGGAAAAGCCCGTGCACCGTCGACGGCATGCCCAGCCGCGTCTCCATGTCGGTCACTTCACGCACGGCGTCACTGAGCGACATCCCGTTCGCCATGTTGAACGACACGGTTACCGACGGAAACAGCCCCGTGTGGTTCACCTGCAGCGGCGTTGTGTTCGTGCTCGCCCGGGTCACGGCCGAAAGCGGCGCAATCGCGTTCAGGCCCGCTTTCGATCCGCTCGTCGCCGCGCCCGAAGGCGTAAACCAGATATTTTTCAGGCCATCGGGCGACTGCCAGTACTGCGGAGCGACCTCTTCCACCACGTAGTACTGGTTGAGCTGCGTGTAGATCACCGACACTTCCTGCTGCCCGAAGGCCGAATAGAGCGCGCTGTCGAGCGACTGCGGCGTTTGCCCCAGCCGAGCTGCCGTCACCCGATCGTAGGTCAGCATCTCTTCCAGTCCGCCATTCTGCTGGTCGGTGTTCACATCCTGCAGCCCGGGCAGCTTTTTCATCTGCGCCAGCAGGATCGGCCCCCAGTGCGCGAGATCCTTGATATTGTCCGATTGAATCGTGTACTGATACAGCGAATTGCCGCCCCGGCCGCCGATGCGGATATCCTGCGCCGGCTGCAGGAAGACCGACGCGATGGGCAGCGCGGCGACCTTCGGCCGAATCTGGTTGATCACATCCATGGCGCTGACCGTGCGCTTGCCCGGCCCCTTGCCCAAAGGCTTGAGCGCCATGAAAACAAACCCGCCGTTGCTCGATCCCTGGCCGCCGCTGAATCCGTTCACGTGCGCCACAGCGGGATTGGCCTTGATGATGTTCACCGTCTCCAGCAGCGAGTGCTTCATGAACGGGAACGAAGCATCCTGCGGCCCCTGCAGTCCGCCGAAAACCACCCCCGTATCCTGCTGCGGGAAAAATCCCTTGGGAATGCGGATGATCACCACCACATTGAGCGCGATCGTCAGAACCAGAACGATCAGAATCAGCACCGGATTATCCAGAGCCCAGCTCAGCGATCGCCGGTAGATCGAGAGCAGCCAGTCGAAAAAGCCTTCGCTCGCCCGATAAAAAATGTTGTGCTTCTCGTTCGGTTCCCGATGCTTCAGCAGGTGCGCGCACATCGTCGGCGTGGTCGTCAGCGAGATCACCATCGACACCAGGATCGCCACCGACAGAGTGATCGCAAACTCGCGGAAGAGCCGTCCGACAATGCCGCCCATCATCAGAATTGGAATAAAGACCGCAATCAGCGATACGCTGATGGAAAACACCGTGAACCCGATCTCGCGCGCGCCCACCAGCGCCGCATTCATGGCGGGCATCCCGCTCTCCAGGTGCCGCGTAATGTTCTCCATCACCACAATGGCGTCGTCCACCACAAACCCAGTGGCGATGGTCAGCGCCATCAGCGACAAGTTGTCGAGGCTGAATCCCAGCACGTACATCACGGCGAAGGTTCCAATCAGAGAAACCGGAACCGCAACGCTCGGAATCAGCGTCGCGCGCGGGCTGCGCAGGAAAAAGAACACCACCAGCACCACCAGCACAATGGAGCCGATCAGCGTGTGCTCCACGTTGTTCACCGACGCCCGAATGGTCGTGGTTCGATCGAGAACGATGGTGGTGTCGATTCCCTGGGGCAAAACCGCAGTCAGAAACGGCAACTGTTCGCGGATGCGATCGACCGTATCGATGATGTTCGCGCCGGGTTGGCGGTAGATGATGCAGACCACCGCCCGCTTCCCGTCCATATAGCCGGCGGTTCTCAGGTTCTGGGTCGAGTTGTACACCCCGGCCACGTCCCGCAGCCGCACGGCCTGCCCGTTGTGATATCCCACCACCAGCGGCGCGTACTGATCGGCGGTGGATATCTGATCGTTGGTGATGATGTCCGCCGTCATGGCTCCATCGGAGAGCTGACCGCGCGGCTCGTGCGAATTCTGCAGGCTGAGGACCGACTGCACGCTGCTCAGGGTCAGACCGAAGCTCTCCAGCTTCGTCGGATCAACTTCCACGCGCACCGACGGCGTCGCGCCGCCGCCCACCGACACCTGTCCCACACCGGCGATCTGCGACAGCTTCTGCTCCAGGATCGTCGAGGCCAGATCGTAGATCTTCGTCACGTCATACTTGTCTGACGTCAGCGCGATGATCATGATCGGCGAGTCCGCCGGGTTGATCTTTCGATACGAGGGATTCGACGGCAGATTAGCGGGCAGGTACGTCCGCGCTGCGTTGATGGCCGCCTGCACGTCGCGCGCCGCGCCGTCGATGTTGCGGCTCAGATCGAACTGCAGCGTCACGTTCGTGCTGCCCAGCGAACTCGACGACGTCATCTCGGTGATGCCGGCAATGTGCCCAAGCTGCCGCTCCAGCGGCGTCGCCACCGATGCGGCCATGATCTGGGCGCTGGCGCCGGGCAGGCTGGCGGAGATGCTGATCGTCGGGAAATCCACCTGCGGCAGCGGCGCCACCGGCAGAACCGTGAACGCAATCGCGCCTGCGATGGCCACGGCGATGGTGAGCAGCGTTGTGCCCACCGGACGCCGGATGAACGCCCACGAGAAGCTCACAGATTCGTCTCCTCGGGCCTGTGCTCTTCCACTTCAGCGTGTTCCGTCTTCGCCGACGGGCGCTTGCCCGAGATTTTCATCCCCAGCTTGTCGAAGAAGATGTAGATGACCGGCGTCGTGTACAGCGTCAGGATCTGGCTGAGCAGCAGTCCGCCCACCATCGCGATGCCCAGCGGACGGCGCAGTTCCGAACCCAGCCCCGTGCCCAGCGCCAGAGGCAGTCCGCCCAGCAGCGCCGCCATGGTGGTCATCATGATCGGCCTGAAGCGCAGCATGCTGGCTTCGAAGATCGCCTCCGTCGAATCCTTGCCGTGCTCGCGTTCCGCCTCGAGCGCGAAATCGACGATCATGATGCCGTTCTTCTTCACAATGCCAATCAGCAAAATGATGCCGATAATCGCAACGACGCTCAGGTCCTGATGAAACAGCATCAGCGAAAGCAGCGCGCCCACGCCCGCCGAGGGGAGCGTGGAAAGGATCGTGACCGGGTGGATGAAGCTCTCGTACAGCACGCCCAGTACGATGTACACCGTCACCAGAGCCGCGAGGATCAGCAGCGCTTCGTTCGAAAGAGAGTTTTTGAAGGAGGCCGCCGTCCCCTGAAATTCAGCCTGAACGCTGGCGGGGAAATGCAGCCTGGCCGCTACCTTGTCGATATCCGTGATCGCGGTGCCCAGCGAAGCGTTCTCCGCGAGGTTGAACGACACCGTCACCGACGGGAATTGTCCCTGGTGGTTGATCGAGAGCGCCTCGGTGGTGACGCTTTCCTTTGTGAACGCGCTCAGCGGAATCGCCGCCGCACCCACCGAAGACGTTGTCGTATTCGCAGTCGTTCCGGCCGTGGTCCCGCCGTTGATCGACGACGTTCCCTGGGTGCTCGTCGTGCCCGCCAGCACGCTCGCAGGGGGCGTTAGCACGCCCGAGCCCGGAGTGTATTTGACTGAGCCGGTGAGCGCATTGCTGCCCGCTGATGCCGATGCCGACGACGAGAACGAAGTCGACGCGCCTGCTCCGCTGGTGCCCGACGCCGCTCCGCTCTGAATGTACAGATCGCCCAGGTTCGCGGGATTCTGCTGCCACTGCGGCGCCGTTTCCAGCACCACGTGATACTGATTCAGCTGCGTGTAGAGCGTATTGATCAGCCGCTGTCCGTATGCGTCGTACAGCGTGTTGTCGATCGTGGTCGGCGCAATGCCCAGCCGCGACGCCGTCACGCGATCGATGATCAGAGACACCGCCCGGCCGCCCGTTTGCTGATCGGTCGCCACATCTTCCAGCTCCGGCAGTTTCTTCAGCTCCGCCACGAACTTGTTGGACCACTCGTTCAGTTCGTCGGTGTCCGGATCCTCCAGCGTGTACTGGTACTGCGTCCTGCTCACGCGATCGTCCACCGTGATGTCCTGCACCGGCTGCATGTAGAGATGAACGCCGGAAATCCCCTGCAGGTTCTTCTGCAGCCGGCGAATCACTTCGGCCGCGCTGATGCGGCTCGAGCCGCGATCCTTCAGCGGTTTCAGATTGATCGAAATCCGTCCGCTGTTCATCGTTGTATTGATGCCGTCGGCTCCGATGAACGACGAAACACTCGAGACCGCCGGGTCCTGCAGGATCTCATTCACCAACTCCTGCTGCTTCGCCGACATGGCGCTGAACGAAATCGACTGCGACGCCTGCGAGATTCCCTGGATCACGCCGGTGTCCTGCACCGGAAAGAATCCCTTGGGGACGACGATGTACAAGACGATCGTCACCACCAGGGTGGCGAGCGCAATCAACAAAGTCAGCCCCTGGTAGTTCAGCACCACGCGCAGCGTCCGCCCGTAAAAGGCGATCATCCGGTTGAACACGTCTTCCGAGGCGCGATAGAAGCGCGTCTGTTGCTCCTCCGGCTTATGGCGCAGGATGCGCGCGCACATCATGGGCGTCAGGGTCAGCGACACCACGGACGAAATCACGATCGTCACGGCCAGCGTAACCGCGAACTCGCGGAACAGCCGTCCCACCACATCGCCCATGAACAGCAGCGGGATCAACACCGCAACGAGCGAGACCGTCAGCGAAACGATGGTGAATCCGATCTGCTCCGCGCCGGTCAGCGCCGCCTGCAGCGGCGTCATACCCTCTTCCAGAAAGCGCGAGATGTTCTCGATCATTACGATCGCGTCGTCCACCACAAACCCGGTCGAGATGATCAGGGACATCAACGAGAGGTTGTCGAGCGAGTACCCCAGAGCGTACATCGCCCCAAAGGTGCCGACGAGCGACAGCGGTACAGCCGCAAAGGGAATGACGGTCGCGTACAGACTGCGGAGGAACAGGAAGATAATCAGCATCACCAGGATGATGGTGAGAATCAGCTCGAACTCGGCATCGTCGATCGACGCCTGGATGCTGGTGGTCATATCCGTCAGCGTCTGCACTTTGATCGATGCCGGAAGATTCGCTTCGAGCTGCGGCAAAATCTTCTGGATGCTCCTCACCACCGTGATCGTGTTCGCGCCCGGCTGCCGCTGAATGTTCAGAATGATCGCGGGCTTCGTGTTGGCCGGCGAGTCCTTGCCCGACGCCGCATTGCCCACCCAGGCCGCCTGCTCGGTGTTCTCGACGCCGTTGATCACGTTGGCGACGTTCTTCACGAAAACCGGAGAGCCGTTTCTGTAGGCCACAACCACGTCGTTGTAGTCGGCAGCCGTGTTGATCTGATCGTTGGAGTCGATCTGATAGTCCTGCCGCGGCCCGTCGAAGTTCCCCTTCGCCGCGTTCACGCTGGCCTCGGTCAGCGCGGTCCGCAGGTCTTCCATGTTCAGGCCGTACGACGCCAGCTGCACCGGATTGGCCTGAATGCGAACCGCCGGCTTTTGGCCGCCGCTGATGCTCACCAGGCCCACGCCCGCGAGCTGCGAAATCTTCGGCGCCAGCCGCGTGTCAACCAGGTCTTCCACCTGCGACAACGGCATGCTCGAGGAGTTGATGGCCAGCGTCAGCACCGGCGCATCCGCGGGATTGGTCTTGTTGTACACCGGCGGCGCCGGCAGATCCGACGGCAGGAACGTCTGCCCGGCGTTGATCGACGACTGCACTTCCTCTTCCGCCACGTCCATCGAAAGCGAAAGATTGAACTGCAGCACGATCACCGAAACGCCGCCTGCGCTGGTCGACGTCATCTGGCTCAGGCCCTGCATCTCGCCGAACTGCCGTTCCAGCGGAGCCGTGATCGTCGTCGCGGTCACATCGGGGCTCGCGCCCGGATAAAACGTCAGCACCTGGATCGTCGGGTAATCGACCTCAGGCAGCGCCGAAACCGGCAACTGCGTGTACGCAACGATTCCCACCAGCAGAATCGCGGCCATCAGCAGCGAAGTCGCAACCGG
This sequence comes from Acidobacteriaceae bacterium, assembly GCA_035503555.1. Lineage (GTDB taxonomy): Bacteria > Acidobacteriota > Terriglobia > Terriglobales > Acidobacteriaceae > Palsa-343. Next base: position 55,053 of record DATJTG010000221.1, read on the forward strand.
CCGCAGAATAAATGGTCGCGATGGACTCACGGAGCGCCGCTCTCCCCGCTGATCGTCGTTCCCGTCTCGGGCAGCTTCTGATTCGACATGTACACGGTGGAGTTGTTCACCAGCTTCTCGAAGCTGCTGTTGGCGACCTTCTGCCCCGGTTGAATCCCCGTCACCGCCGTCATGCCCTTGTCGGTCACGCCGGTCTTCACATTGGTTTGCACCACATGGAAGAGTTCCTTCGGAGCGCTCTGCCCTGTTTCGCCGCCGGCATTGCCGCCGCCTTTGCCTTTATGTCCGCCGCCCTTGCTCGCGGATGCCCCTGCGCCTCCACTTCCGCCGCCGGCCGGCTCCGACGGTCCCGCGCCCGGCTCGATCACGTAAACGAAAGCCACGTCCCCGTTATGCTGCACCGCCGACGATGGCACCAGGATCTGGTTGTCGAGTGTTTTCACCAGCAGCCGCGTGTTGACAAACTGATTCGGAAACAGCGAGCTGTCCTTGTTCGCGAACGAAGCGCGCAGCTTCACCGTTCCCGTTTCCGTATCGATCTGGTTGTCGGTCGTCATCAGCTTGCCCGAGCCCAGCTGCTTCGAGTTGTCGCGGTTCCAGGCTTCCACGCTCAGCGGATGATGCTGCCGCATCTGATCCGTCACCTGCGGCAAATCGTCTTCATTGATCGCAAAGATCACCGTGATCGGCTGCATCTGCGCCACCACCACCAGCGTGGTTGTCGAGTTCGCCGTCACCAGGTTTCCCGGATCCACCAGCCGCAGGCCCACTCGGCCGGTAATCGGCGAGGTGATGTGGCAATAGGCCAGCTGCACCTGGTCGTACTGCACGGTCCCCTCGTCGTTCTTCACCGTGCCCTGGTCCTGCAGCACCAGCTTTTCCTGATCTTCCAGCGTCTGGCGCGGAATCGCGTTCTTCGACCACGCCTCCTGGTAGCGCTTCAGGTCCATCTGCGCTTCCGCCAGCAGATTCTGGTCGCGCTCGAGCGCGCCCTGGGCCTCGGTCAGTTGCGCCTGGTAGGGCCGCGGATCGATGTCGACCAGCGGATCGCCTTTGCGCACCATCTGGCCCTCGGTGTAGTGCACCTCGGTGATCACGCCGGTCACCTGGGCGGTGATCGAATCCATGTACACCGGCGTCACCGTGCCGATGGCATCGAGATACACTCCCAGGCTTCCTGAGGTCGCGGTCGCCGGCACAACGGGCTCCGGCACGCCCAGCATGGCGCCGCCGCGGCGTCCGCCGCCCATCGCCGCCTGCTGGCTCTTTTGCTGCTCGGTGATCACCCAGTAAAAGAGGAGGCCAAAAATGATGAGAACCACGGCCCAGACCCAGAGATGGCGCCGCTTCTTCGCAGGAGCAGCGGATTCATCTGTCGGCGGGCGGTCTTTCGGAGCGATAGACGCGGAAGGTTGTGAATTCATCTTTATCTTCGGTTGACGGTCAGCCTGAATTTTTTCGAGAGGTAGTGCCGATCCACCGCTGGCAGGCGGCGATCCTTAAACGGGGGCCAAACCGGAGTTTATCATCGCACCGCGCCCGCCTGCTGGCGGACAAACCTCGCCGTATGCAGTACATGCGGCCTGACACACCGGCGCCTGAGAGGCGAAATTCCCTGGTCCCACACAATGAGTAAGGGACGAATGAGGGTCGCAATTAGCCGCAGCGCACGACACAAAAGCCCGCGCAAAGTTACGAAAATCTGATGAATGGCGAGATTGCCGGGCACCACTCCGGGACGGTACCATGCCGCATCTCGAAAGCGGGAGGAGCGCGTGATCCGAAACGTCCGAGCGGTGGCTGCGGGATTCGGCGTGCTCCTGGTCCTGACTGTTGCCGTCGCCCTCGCGCTCCGTTTCTTCGCCCCGCAGCTATTTTCCGTCGACCGTGGCGCGCCCGCGATGCTTCTGGTCCTCGTTCTGGCTTGCCTCGCGATTGCCGCGACTGCCGGAACCGCTCAGGCGGCGCGCATGGCGCCTGCATTCCCTCAGATCCCGGCATGGATCGTCGGCGGCCTCGCATTCCTGCTCGCGCTCGGCGCCACCGCCGTTTTGTGGCCCGAAGCCCCGGCCTGGTTTCACATCACGGCGGTTCTGCTTCCGTTAGTGGCTGCATGGCCTGGCAGCCTGCTGGTTTGGCCACAGACTTCGGCCCGGCTTTAGGCCGCTCGCCAAACAACTGATTCTTCCGCCCCGTGCATCCAAAACCATTACTCAGACGCGATCTAAATCGTTGAGTCGCACGGTTTAGGCGTGATCTCGTTCCAACGCCTCTCCAACACGCCGCCGGCCGGCAACAGGTTCCATGAGCGACCACGGAAATACGGGCTCCCACAACGCGTGGGGCGATCGAATCCGAGCCTTGCGCAACGTGCCGCCGGTGCTCCGGATTCTCTGGAAATCCGGCCCCTCCGTTGTGGCCTGGGGACTGGCCCTGCGCCTGATCGTGGCCGCCATGCCCTGGGGCATTGGCTGGGTCGCGCACCTCATCATCAACGGCGTGGATGCGGCCCTGCACCACCAGCCGCTGCCGCCGCGCTTCTGGTGGATCGTCGGCGCCGAAGTCGCGCTCGCGCTCCTCTTCGCCGCCTTCATGCGCGCGATCGACTACACCGATGCCCTGCTTGCCGATCGCTACACCCATCACGTCAGCATCGAGGTCATGCGCCAGGCCGCGCGCCTCGACCTCACCACGTACGAAGATCCCGACTTCTACGACCGCCTCGAGCGCGCGCGAGTCCAGGCTACCGACCGGCTCGCCATGATCCAGCAGATGGGCCGGCTCTTCCTCCAGGTGCTCACAACGGTGATCTGGAGCGCGCAGCTCGTCTACTACTCGCCCTGGCTCATGCTGCTGCTCATCGTCGGCGTGCTGCCCTCGTTCTTCGGCGAAACCCACTTCGCCTTCCTCGGCTACGCGAAAAATTTCCGCCAGACGCCCATCAAGCGCGTCATGGATTACCTCCGCCTCGTGGGCGGCAGCAAGGAAGCCGCGAAGGAACTGAAGCTCTTCAACCTCAGCGAGTACCTGACGAATCGCTTCGCAACGCTCTCCGAGCAGATCTACCACGAGAACGTCGATCTCTCTCGCCGCAAGCTCATCTGGGGCGGGCTCCTCTCGCTCATCGGAACCTGCGGCTACTACGGCGCCTACGTCTTCGCCATCTGGGAAGGCATCCACGGCCGTTATAACGTCGGCGTCTTCTACCTCATCACCACCGCTATCCAGCAGGCCAGCGGCAATCTGCAGCAGGCGTTCTCGACCGCGTCGGGCATCGCCGACCAGGCGCTCTTCCTCACCGATCTCATCGGCTTCTTCGAGCTGAAGCCGATCGTGCAGTCGAAGCCGAACGC
>DATJTG010000222.1:0-10395 GCA_035503555.1 Acidobacteriaceae bacterium
TTGAGATACAGGTTCACAAACGAGCGCAGCTTGCCGTCGGGGGTGTAGAGATGCTTCAGGAAGTCGGGATACTGCGTGGTCAGCGCAGCGACGGCCTCAGCCACCGTCTTCGCCTCCACGGTCACGGCGGACTGGTTACCGGCGTACACCCGCAGCGGGGTTGGAATTTCAATGGTCATGCGTGCCTCGTCCTCAATGTCCTGATGCTTCGCGGGCCGGCAGTTCTTCGGGCTCGCTTTCGCCGGGTTCCGCGGACAGCCCGGTGCTGGCTGACTGGGGTGGTAGTCCCGGCACATCCTGGCCCGTTACGCTGATCTTCTGGTTCTCGAAGCGCTTGTCGTCCTCGGTGGTTCCGGCCAGCAGAAACGAATTTGTCTGCCGGGCCGCGCCTTGCTCAACCGCGGTGATGACGTAGCTGCAGCCGATCCAGTGCGCTTCGGCGAAATCGGTGGGCGACCACTGCGCGGGGTGGTCAGGATGCGAGTGATAGAAGCCGACGATGTCGAGCCCGCGCTCGCGGCCCAGGCGCTGGATCTTCACCAGCTCCTGCGGCGCGATGTGGTAGCGGTTGTGGGCCGAATCCGTCCGCGTGTTGCCGGCCCGGATCGCGTCCTCGACCGCGTTCACGCCCGGCTCGAAGCGGCCGAGCAGCACCCCGCAGCACTCGTGGGGATACGTCTCCTCGCCGTGCTGGCGCAGCGCGTCGAAGATCTGCTGGCTCAGGCACAGCACCTTAGTTCTCCTCCCAGAAGCGGTCGCTCAGGTACTTGTCGGCGGAGTCAGGGAGCACGGTCGCAATTACGGCTTCGCGCCCCTGGGCGGCCAGTTCTTCGCCCAGGCGCAGGCACGCGACAACGGCGGCGGCCGCGGAGATGCCGACCAGCAGGCCTTCGGTGCGCCCGAGCTGTTTGGCCATGGCGTAGGCGGCTTCGGTTTCGACTTCGATCGTGCGGCTGGCCAGGGTGGGATCGTAGATGGCGGGCACCATCGAGGTCGCGTAGTGCTTCATGCCCTCCAGTCCGTGGAAGGGCGAATCCGGCTGCATCGCGATGCACGCCACCCCGGGATTCTTCTCGAGCAGGTACCGCGAGACGCCGGTGAACGTGCCGCCCGTTCCCATGCCGGCGATGAAGTGGGTGACGCGACCCTCGGTCTGCTTCCAGATCTCGGGGCCGGTGGTGCGATCGTGCGCGCGCCAGTTGTTCTCATTGCTGTATTGGTCGGCGTAGAAGTACTGCGGATCCTGGGCCAGCTCGCGCGCCTTGCGGATGGCGCCGTCGGAGCTGTCGTTGGGATCGGTCCAGACCAGCTCGGCGCCGTAGGCCTGCAGGATGCGCTTGCGCTCCGGCGACACGTTGGATGGCATGCAGAGCGTGACCGGGAACGCCAGGGCCGCGCCCAGCATAGCGTACGCAATGCCGGTGTTGCCGCTGGTGGCGTCGAGCAGGCGCCGGCCGGGGCAGAGCTGCTGGCGGTGGATGGCATCGAGCACGATGGCCGATGCGGGGCGGTCCTTCACTGAGCCGCCGGGATTGGTCCACTCCGCCTTGCCGAGGATCTGAATGCCGGGCAGATGCGCGGCGATGCGCTCCAGCCGCAGCAGGGGCGTGTTGCCGATGCGGTCCAGCAGCGTGACGCCAGCCAGGCGAGTCCTGATTGGGGAAACAGCGGCCATGGTTTGTCCGTGCACTTCGGTGCGTTGCGGCGTGTGCTGCGTTATGCGAACCTGAAAGCAGGGGATCGCAGTCTAACCTCAGTGTAGCGAACCCGCGAAAGCCACTGCCATGCTCAAGAAACCCCGCCAACGTACCTTCGACGAAGTGCTCAGCCAGCTTCGCAGTCTTCAATTTGATGTCGAGAACGTGCCGGGGGACGCAAGCCGGCAGCGGGTCGCGAAGAATGGGTGCGCGATTGTGCTCGAGAAAGCCGATAATGCGGCGGGGCTGCGGATGGTGGTGCGCCCCGGCCCGGTGCTGGGCGGCGAGATTGCGCAACTGGTCGATCGCGGTTTCCAGAAGTTCTTCAAAACCAGCAAGGTGGAGATTCCTGCGACGGCGGAGCGGCTGAAGACGCTGCACGCTTTTGTCGAAGAGCTGAAGGAGGTGGCCGGCTCGGTCACCCTCTACAACGAGGCGCTGGGCACGGTGAGCGACGCGTATCTCTACGACCGGGTGCGCGGACGCGATTTGCCGCAGGCTGAGCGTCCGGCGAAAGCCTGGGAAACGCCCCACTCCCGCTGATTTCTTTCCGGCAAGCGAACGCCGCGCAGCCAGGTAGCGTCTATGCAGGCATGCGCAACCGATTGCACAGCCGTGCGTTGGCCGGGTCCGGACTGCTGCTGGCGCTCTGCATGCCCGCGATGGCGCAGAACTCCGCGCCGCACCACCCGCAACCCGGACCTCGCCCGAGCGGACCCATCCCGATGCCTGTGGACCGTGCCAACGATTCCTATGCCATCTACAGGCTGCTCATGCCGGGCCAGCCGTTCGATCAGTTGCCTCCGGAGCAGAATCGCCGATGGGCGATTGCGGAGGTCACGGTAAACGAGCAGGACCGCAGTCCGGCGATTCCGCCACTGGGACAGTTGAAGCCGCCGCCCGAGAACCCGCGGGGATTCAATGAAGCGGAAGGCGATTACGAGACAAACAAATATGTGCGAGTGAAGCTCGAGCGGGACCCTCTGAAGATCGATCACGAATTCGCGCTGCTCTCTCCGAGCGATGTGCAGGAATTGCGCAACGCGCGCAGCGGTACGGAGGCGAGCTCAAGCCAGCAATCGCAGTGGTCGGGGTATCCGGGCGTGACGTTCTTCAGCGAGGTGTACTTCAGCAAAGATCACGGGGCGGCGCTGGTCTACATGAACGATTGGTGCGCCCATCTGTGCGCCGCGGGCACGTGGATCTACCTCGAGAAGCAGGGCGGCCACTGGGTGCGGCGGTCAGGGATCGTGCACGGCGGGGCATAAGGCAGAGGACACTGCGCATTCAACACGGCCCAGTGTCATTTGCGCCGAGCGCGTTCGCGCTGCAGCTCGCGGAACAGCTCGCTCTTCGAAACGCCCCGCTCGCGAGCGATGCGCTTGAGCGCGTCTTTCTCGTCCAGGCCGGCGGATTGCGTGAGATCGGCGATCTGCTGCGAGAGGGAAGCGGAAGCAGGGACTGATTCGGCCGAGCGAACGCCGGCCGCGAGCAGCAGCACCATCTCGCCGCGGACGCTTTGGCGAGCGGCAAGCTGCTCGCGAATCTCGCCGAGGGTACCGCGGAGGAACTCCTCGTGGACCTTGGTGAGTTCGCGGGCGAGGACGGCGCGGCACTCCGCGCCCCAGACGACTTCGGCATCGGCCAGCGTTTCGAGGATGCGGTGCGGCGCTTCATAGATGACCACGGTAGCCGGCTGATCGAGGACTCCGGCGAGGTCTTCGAATGCGGTGCGCCGAGCTCCGGCTTTGGCGGGCGGAAACCCGAAGAAGAGAAACCGCTCGGCGTCCAGGCCCGAAGCGACGAGAGCGGTGACCGCGGCGCTTGCGCCGGGGATGGGGATGACGGGAACGCCGGCGTCAATCGCCGTACGAGCGAGAATCATGCCGGGATCGGAGATGCCCGGCGTGCCCGCGTCAGAGACAACGGCGATGCGGGCGCCGTTCCGGAGCTCTTCGATGAGCTGGCGGCTGCGCTCGGCTTCATTGTGCTCGTGGCTGCTGACGGTCGGCGTCGTGATGCCGTAGCGGTCGAGCAGCTTGCGGGTCTGTCGCGTGTCTTCGCAGGCAATGCGGTCCACGGTCCGCAGCACGCGCAGCGCGCGCAGGGTGATGTCTTCCAGATTGCCGATGGGGGTTGCGACGAGGTAGAGGCCCGGAGCCAGCGGAGGATCGGATTCGGTCATCGCGGCCGCGAGTTAGTCACTTTCCTCGCCTCCGCGCTCGAGCCGGCGGTACTCGGCCAGCAGGCCCATGCTGCTGCTCAGGTTCTGCCAGGTGACGATGCCGACGATGCGGCCGCTCTCGGCAACGGGGATGAGCGACATGCGGCCGCTGCCGATGCGGCGGATCAGCGCGCCCAGCGAGTCGTCGGGCTGCGCGACCTGGAAGGCGCGCGACATGATGCCCTGGATGTATCCGTTGCCCTCGTGGCGCAGCGCCTGCACAATGCCCTGGCGCGAGACGACGCCGACGAGGTTGGGGCCGCGCACGACGGGGAAGTCGTCCTGGAGGCTGTGGATGGCTTTGTAAAGCGCGTCAGAAAGGGTGTCGGAGGGCGAGAGCGTGTCAAAGTCGGTGAGCATGACGTCGCGCATGCGCACGGTCTCGACGACGGACTGGAAGAGGACGCCCTGGTCCTCCAGCTGCGCGCCGATGAAGACGAAGAAGCCGGTGAGAATGAGCCAGGGGCTGACGCCGGCGGCGATGCGCGTGTTGGGAATCGCCAGCAGCGCCACGCCGGCGATGACCGCGGCGATGCCCAGCATCTGGCCCAGTCCCGAGGCAGCGCGAGTGGCCTGGGTGACCCCGCGGGCACGCGCCATGGTGCTGCGCAGCATGCGTCCAGCGTCGAGCGGATAGGCGGGGATGCAGTTCATGACGGCGAGCGCCACGTTGAGCCAAACCACCGAGCGCATCAGATGCGAGGGGGTGACAATGGGCAGCGCCACCACGTGCACCTGCGCGGTGGCTCCGGCGATGAGCGCCGCTACCAGCGCGGCAGCAATCAGATTGGCGATGGGCCCGGCGACGGTGAGCGCAATCTGCGGCCAGCCTTCCGCGGCCTGCTCGGCCATTTCCGGGCTGGCGTAGGAGAAGAGCCCGCCGATGGGCAGCAGCAGGATGCTGCGAACCGACAACCCGTGCCACGCGGCCACGAGGGCGCGCACCGTCTCGCGGCCCAGAACCGCAGCCACCAGGATGCACCACAGCATCACCCCGCGCCACGACGCAATGTTGGCCAGACTCGTGGAAAGGACGCCAAAGAAGAGCAGGAGCAGGAAGAAGTAATGGATGCGCAGGTGTACGCCGAACCAGCGTCCCAGAGGCATTGACCATGCGCGCATCTCGATCTCCCGTGCTTCTTCCCGATATTGTAGAGGGTCAGCCGGATTTGGCGGGATTTTGGATTGCGATGCGGGTCATAGCCGGAACCTTTCGATCGAGAATGCTGCAGGCGCCGAGTGGGCTGGAGACGCGGCCCACCAGCGACCGCCTGCGCGAAACGCTGTTCAACGTGCTGGCGCCGCGCATCGAGGACGCGATCTTTCTCGATCTCTATGCAGGCTCCGGGGCGGTGGGGATCGAGGCCCTGAGCCGTAGCGCGCGCGAAGCCATCTTTGTGGAGAAGGCCGAGCCCGCGCTCAAGGCCATCCGCGGCAATCTCGCATCGCTGGGGATTCGCGGCGGCTACGCGCTCGAGCCGCGCAGCGTAGCCGCCGCGCTGAAGCGGCTGTCCGAGCAGGGCAGGACAGCGGACATCGTGTTTCTCGATCCGCCGTACAGCCAAAACGCGGAGTATGCGACAAGCCTGGGCCTGCTGGGCGGCGCGTGCCGAAGCCTGCTGGCTCCGGACGCGATCGTGATCGCCGAGCACGAGAAGCGCATGAACCTGGACCCGGAGTACGGAGCCTTGCACCGCTACCGCGTGCTGAAGCAGGGAGACGCGGCATTGAGCTTCCTGAAACAGGTTTAGTCTCTGGCTCCTGATTTCAGGTCAACCGTGAACGCCACCTCCCGGTCCGCCATCAAGTCCCAGCCGAAGCCGTGCAGCTTGTGACCGTCGATCCCGGTAATGCGCAGGCCTTCGGCGGAGAGCCGCTGGGACTTCCAGACGAGGCCGTCGCGACCCCAGGCGAGCAGCGAGGTGCTTCCCGCAAAGAGCAGCAGATTGTGGGAGACCACCGGCTCGACGTGAAACACGGGACGGAATTCGATTTGCGTAAAGCGCTCCGGAGCGCGCGTGTTCACGGTATAGGCATAGCCGCCGGCGACGGCGCCGAGTTCGTCGGCGTTGGGGCAGCTCCACAGGCCGGACGGCGCAACGGGATCGGCAAAGCCCAGCGCAAAGGTGGCGAGGAAGGGAGGCTCCTTCTCAGGCCGAACCAGAACCTCCAGCGCGCCGCGCTCCACCTCTTCGGCTTCCCGCGGGTAGGTGAAGTGGCGCGGCGGCAGAATGAGCGGCCGCTCGCGCAGGATGTCCGCTTGCCAGGCGTGGGGAAAGGACAGATCGACGCGAGCGCTCATGCGGCAGGCCGGAAATTCAGGATCCACTCATATTGCTCGGGGGTGTCGGGGACCATGAATCCGCGGGCCTGCTCGATTTGTTTGAGGGCGGTCTCGGCGTCGGCGCCGAGCGCGATCATGAGCGAGGCGATGAGAACCGTGGAGCGCCCGATGCAGCCACGGCAGTGCGCGCCCACGCGCTTGCCCGCGCGGATTTCGCCCGCCAGGCGCTCGACGAGCGCGCGAAATCCGGGGAGATCGGCGGGCACGGTGCGGTCAAGGATGGGGCAGGAGATGAACTCGAGCCCGACTTCTGTGGCAAGGGTGCCCTCGTCGGCGAGGCCCAGTTCTTCGGCTTCATATCCGAGCAGGAACGACACCAGGATATCGATGCCGCCAGCTCGTATATTCGCGAGATCGTCGCGGAGCCAGTCCAGGCCGCGTGGTCTGCCGACGATGGCAAAGCGCGGAGGCTGCCCGTCCTGAATCCAGTAGATCAAGATGACAGAGTACAGGGTACGGGGTGCTGGGTGCAGGCGTGACGGTTCGGCGGCAGCACCGGCTTACACGCCGGCCCTTTCGGTCCGGGCCGCGCTCGGGGATTCGACCGGGGTTTTGCGTCGCAGGATGGCGGCAGAGATGAGCGTGATGATCAGGCCTACGGGGAACGGCTCAATAAAGGTGTAGGCCATGTTCACCAGGGGATTCTGGTAGAGCTGCTGCGAGCGCTGAATGGCGGCGACTCGTGCCGAAGTCGTGGCGGGGTCGAGTCTCGAGGACTGGACCTGGCGAATCTGCGCGGCGAAGTAGCTGTCCATGAAGTGGGGCATGAACCCGAAGTAGAGAATCTCCCACATCACGACGTAGCAGACGCAGGTGATGAGGGCGATCAGGATGCCGCAGGCAAAGGCGCGGCCGAAGGAGATTTGCCCGGCGAGCGAGATGTCGCGGTAGCTGCGGATGCCGAAGTAGACCAGCAGGAACGACGCCACCATCATGGTGTAGCCGAGCGCCATGCTGTGGCCGGAACCGATCCGGTTGGCGAGCAGCATCGATCCGCCCATCAGGACGGAGATCATGACGCCGGAGATCAGGCCGAAGGTGAGAACGGTTTTCTTCACAGGATCCTCCTGGGGCGCGGTGCGATGGAGCCACGATGCGGGGGAACGGGACCGGCTGTCGTCATCCTTTCGAGTGATTTTCGAGGATTGCAGGGTTAATCATGCTTTTGGGCGAGGACAGGCCGCCGGTGCAGCGGCGCCTGGGGCGACCCGCGTCATGGCAACAGGCCCAGGTCCTTGCCGCGCCGGACAGCCTGGGTGCGCCGGGCGGCTCCCAACTTGTCGAAGGCGCGGGCGCAGTGCGTCTTGACGGTATTTTCCGAGACAAAGAGCTGGGTGGCGATCTCGCGATTGCTGAGGCCCCGAGCGACCAGGGTGAGGATTTCGAGCTCCCGGGCCGTGATACCCAGGGCCTGCTGCTGGGTGGCATTGGGAGCGAAGGGCTGGTTGGCCGGGAGGGGAACGGGGACCTCTCGCACCACGACGGTTTCGCGGACGACTTCGCGGCGCCGGGTGATGCGCAGCCCCAGCCAGATGCCGAAGGCGGCGAAGAGAATAGCGACGAGAGCGCCGTAGATCTCGATTGAGTGCTCGATGACGACGAAGCGGTACTCGGTGTACTGGAGGACAGCGATGAGGAGACCGCCGACGACTCCGAAGATGAGGACGTGGCGCTTCATGTCGAAGACGAAGACAGGGTACAGCGTACAGGGTCCAGGGTCCATGGAAAGCCGCAGGCCCGCAGGGTGCGTGCCGCAGCAGGCGAGAATCCGGATTGGGCGGCGAAAAGCGCGGATCAGCATGCCGATAGCCGTTCGCCCCGGCGTCCGGCGAGTGAATCCTGGCGGCGTCACTGCGCCGTGCCGTAGAAGGCATTGTTGCCGGTGCGGAGGTCGCGACCCCAGGTGACGACAACGTTGGTGCCGAGCACGGTGAGCTTTGCCTCGATACCCGTATCGAAGAGCCACTGCCTGGTGGACAAAGCGGCGGTGGGGGCGGCCATGCGGCCGATGTCGAGCAGCGGTCCCACCGAAACGCCGAGCAGGCCGTTCGAGTAAACGCGGCGGTCGAGATCGCTGTTCGAGAGGAAGTAATCGGCGCCGAGCGGCGAGCTGCCTTTCCTGCCGCCGCGGGTGCCGATGTGGCCGCGCAGCCACAGGTCGTTGTCGCGATCCACGCCGAGCATGAAAAGCTCGTCGAAGGGCGAAGCGCCCATCAGGCCGCCGGCGCGCACCTGCTGCGAGACTTCCCATGTATTTCCCTGCGCTTGCGGGAACCAATGGGCGAGCGCCGAGCCCTGCAGCTTTTCGAACAGATGCGGAGGGCTGGACCACAAACGCGTCGTTTCGGAGCTTGCGCTCGCGGTCAGAGTGAACCGCCTGTCGGGAACATCGAGAGCGCGCCCCTGCACTGATGCCTGGAATCCAAGCGCCGAGCCGGGCAAAGTAAGCTGCGAGTTCAACGCGGTGCCGTCGGCGACGCTGCGATAGCTGCGGTGCGAGTATTCGCCTCCGAGAGAAGTCTGAAGACGGCCGCTCTCGAACGAGGTGACCGTGGCTGTCGCTCTCTGCGTTTCGAGGTTCAGCGAGGCCAGGATCGGCGCGGTTCCCGCGAAGGAATTGCGGATGGCCCAGTTCTCGTCGCGAATGTCGGCGGCAAAGTCCCAGCGGTTCTGCGGCAGATCGCGCAGCGGAGCCGACAGCGAGACCCAGGCGCGGCGCTTTTCCTTGTCCCAGCGTAGGAGGGACTGCACGTTCATGGCGGAGCGCCCGATGTCGTAGTAGTCGGGATAGACGGTCTCGTAAGGCAGGCCGCTAAGCGCGGAGACGAGGGCCTGGGTTTTCGACGCGCCAAAGCCGTCGCGCTCGATGGCGTGGAAGTTCGCGTCGAACGTGCCGTCGGGGCGCGCGTTGAGCACGATGTTGTACGCGGGGAAGATGCCGAGGCCGGCGAGACGCGCCTGCGTCGCCGCGAACTGCGATTTCTCGAGGACCGCCTGCGGCGAAAACGTAAAGGCGCGGCCGAGCAACAGGCGGCGCACTCGGAGCTGCGGATCGAAGTTGAGCGCGGCGATTTTGGGCTTGCTGACGCGGTTCCAGTATTGGAGCGCGGCGGGCAGGTTACCCATGAGGTAGTAGACGGTTCCGGCGAAGTTGTTGGCGTAGTCGTCGTGGGGATCGAGGCGCAGCGTGCGGCGCAGCGACGCGGCGGCTTCGGGGTAGTGCTTCTGCTCGAAGGCGACCCCGGCCAGTTCGGTGGGGAAGCGCTTCTGTGCAGGGCAGGCCCGCTGGCCGGCCAGCAGCGCGGCGCGGGCCGCGGTCCATCGGCCGAGATGCGCGAGCGCCATGCCGAAGTCGAAGTCGACATCGGCGGAACGCGAGGGCTGGGCTTCGGCGAGCGTGACGACGCGCGCCCAGTCGTGATGGCCATAGGCCTGCTGGATGGGGGAATCCGCTGCGGCGCCTGCGGAACACTGCGCGTGGGCCGACACCGACATGCCGAATGCGAGAAGCAGAAATGCGAGCCAGCCGACTTCTCGTGGGTTCATTCGCTCGAAGGATGCTCCGGCAACGCGAGGAGGGTCCAGTTATGCGTGGCTCTCCAGTCGCGCTCGAAGTCGGCGCGGTCGATGGGGAGCAGCTTGCGATCGGCGGGGTCGTTGATCGTAACGAGGTTGCGCGCCGGATCGATGCCGACGACGACGACATAGTGGAGAGCGGTTTGGCCGCGGGGGCGCAGCGCGACGATCAGCGGCCGCCCTTTGCCGATGTGGTCGACGAGGTCGTTCCAGGTGCCGCTCAGCGCAAACGCCTGAAAGCCGTTGGCGCGCAGATACGCCTCCATCGACTCAGGCGAGCTGCCATGCTGCCGCGGCGAGAGGATCTGGCGCTGGATCGCGGTCACATGGCTGGCCGGACTGGCGGCCGTGTGCTGCTGCGCGGCCCAGTACTGCATCACCATGGCCAGGGAAGCAGCGCCGCAGCCGTCACGCGGCTGCGCGACGAAGGGCACATCGATCCACTCGCCCGGCGCGGTGTGCGCCGGGAGCGAGGGGATCAGGATCGATCCTGCAAGAAGGAAAGCTGCGCAGCGTGCCAGCATCCGCGTTCAATGCACCGCAACGACGACGAT
>DATJTG010000223.1:0-5430 GCA_035503555.1 Acidobacteriaceae bacterium
TCGCCATGAAAGTGGAAATATGCCTCGTCCACCAGCACCGCCGCATGCGGCGCACTCTCGATCACACACAGCAGATCCTCGCGGCGCACGGCCTGGCCGGTAGGGCTATTTGGATTGGCGATGGCGATAAGTCGCGTCGCCGGGGTGATGGATGCCAGCAACGCATCCAGCGGCAATCGAAAGGCGACGCCTGCCGGGACCTGCACCACGCGCGCCGGCGTGCCCGACGCGTAGACCTCATACATGGAATATGTGGGCACCGGCAGCAGCATCTCCGCACCTTGGTCGAGAAACGTCTGGCAGAGAACGTGGATGGCCTCGTCGACGCCGTTGGTGAGCAGCGCCTGAGCTGGCGCGAGGCCGAGGTATTCGGCGACGCGGCGCTCCACCGGCTCGCGCTCCGGGTAGCGCGTGAGGTCGCCGCGGCTGATGCATCCCAGTGCCTCCAGCACACGCGGCGAGCAGGCAAAGGTGTTTTCGTTGAAGTCGAGGCGCAGGCCGCTGCGATCGCCGAGCGGTGGATGGTACTCCTTCATACGCTGCACGGCCGCCGAGGGCTGCGGCCCGGCGAGCGCTGGCTTGATCGTCGGCTTATTCACGGGCGCCTCGCGCGCGGATCGCTTCCGCGTGGCCCACAAGCCCTTCGGCATTCGCCAGGCGAATCGCAGCCGGGCCGAGTTGCTGCACGCCAGCTTTCGAGTACTCCTGGACGGTGACGAGCTTCACGAAGTCGAGCACGCTGAGGCCGCCGCGCGCGCGCGCCAAACCGCTGGTGGGCAGCGTGTGGTTCGGGCCGGAAACATAATCGCCGAGTGGCTGCGCCGACCATCGGCCAATGAAAACCGAGCCTGCATGGCGCACCCACGCAAGATCGGCCGGGCTGTCGACGGTGAGGTGCTCAGGGGCGAGCCGATTGGTGATCTCGCGGGCTTCGTCGGGAGTCCTGGTCACAATCGCCAATCCTCGCTTTGCAAGCGCGGCGGTGGCAACGGCGTTGCCGCGGGCCTGACTTTTCGCTTCGGCGATGACGGCTTTCGCGAGATCGGGCTTGCTGGTGAGAAATATCGCGACGGCTTCGGGGTCATGCTCCGCCTGCGCGACCAGATCGGCGGCGATCGTCGCGGGATCGCCCGTCTCGCTGGTGACGACGATCTCCGTGGGGCCGGCGAGGAGGTCGATGCCGCAATCGAAGGCGACGATCTTTTTCGCGGCGGTCACCCAGGCGTTGCCGGGACCGACGATTTTATCGACGCGCGGCAGGCTCTCGGTTCCGAACGCGAGCGCGGCAATGGCGTGCGCTCCGCCTACACGGTAGAACTCCGTAACCCCGAGTAGGGCCGCTGCGGCGAGGGTTTCTTTTGCAGGCCGCGGCGAGACGGCGACGATGCGCTCCACGCCCGCGACCTGCGCGGGAATGACCGTCATCAGCAGCGTCGAGGGCAGGGGATAGCGGCCGCTGGGCACGTAGCACCCAGCAGATTCCAGCGCAATCACACGCTGGCCGGTCGTGACGCCAGGTGCGGGATGCAGCGTGAAATCCCGTGGCCGTTGTTTCACGGCAAAGGCGCGAATATTCCTCGCAGCCGTCTTCAGCGCATGACGCAGGGGCGCGGGGGTGGCATCCCAGGCGGCGCGCAGTTCGCTCTCGGGAATTCGTAACGGCTGCTGCGACGCAATGCCGTCGAACTTCGCGCGAGCCCGCAGCAGAGAGGCGTCGCCCCCACGCCGCACCGATTCCACGATGCGGCGCGCCTGGGGAAGAACGCGCTCGTAGCCCGCATTGCGGCGGTCGGCCAAAGCGGCAAGGGCCGCATCAGCTTCCGCAGCGCCGCGCCCCGATGTGCGCAGCAGCCTCACAGGACCACCTTATTCAGCGGATATTCGACGATGCCCGTCGCCTTCGCCGCCTTCAGCTTCGGGATTACCTCGCGCACCGTGCTCTCTTCGAGGATGGTATTCACGGCGACCCAATTGGCATCGCTCAGTTCGGAGACCGTCGGCGAGTTGAGAGCCGGCAGCACGCCCAGTACCGTAGCGAGATTTGCTTTCTCCACGTTGAGCATCAGCCCCACCTGGCCCTGCGCATCGATGGCGCCGCGCAGCATCAGCGCCAGCGAGTCGATCTTCTGCTTCTTCCACGGATCGGCGATGGCGGTCTTGTTCGCGATGAGGTGTGTTTCGCTCTCCATCACCGTGTCGATGATGCGCAGGCGGTTGGCGCGCAGCGAACTGCCGGTCTCGGTCACTTCGACGATGGCGTCGGCCAGGGTGGGGGGCTTCACTTCCGTCGCGCCCCAGCTGAACTCGACCTTGACGGGAACGTTCTTCGCAGCGAAGTAGCGCTTCGTCACTTCCACCAACTCCGTTGCGATGATTTTGCCGGCGAGATCTTCGGCCTTGTTCCACGGCGAGGCCTCAGGAACGGCGAGCACCCAGCGCACGCGGCGGCGGCTCTGCTTGGCGTAGACAAGGCTGGTGACGCTTTCGACGTCGAGGCCGCTTTCGACGACCCAGTCGATGCCGGTGAGGCCGGCGTCGAGCACGCCGTGATCGACATAGCGCGCCATTTCCTGCGCGCGGATCAGCACGCACTCGATCCCGGAGTCGTCAATCGACGGGAAATACGATCGTCCGTCGGCGAAGATATTCCAGCCGGCGCGTTTGAAGAGGGCAATGGTTGCGTCCTGCAGCGAGCCTTTGGGGATGCCCAAGCGGAGCTTGTGCGTGCTCATGCGCGCACCTCGGCACCGGCCGTCAACGGACGCGTGAAGCAGGTGACCGTACCTTCGTGGCAAACCAGGCCGTCACCTTCCACTTCCACGCGGAAGAGGATGGCATCCTGGTCGCAATCGGTCGTGACCTCGACGATGCGCAGGCGATTGCCGCTGGTTTCGCCCTTCATCCACAGCTTCTGGCGGGTGCGGCTCCAAAACGTAACAAAGCCGGTTTCTTTTGTTTTGCGCCAGCTTTCCTCGTTGAGAAAGCCCAGCATCAGCACCTGGCCGGTGCGCGCATCCTGCACAATGCCCGGCGCGAGGCCATCCATTTTGCCGAAATCGATGGTTGGTTCCGTCATGTTTCCTTCCAGTCTTGTAAATTTGTGCGGAAAATTCAAAAGCCCGTCAGCGCTTGGCGCCGGCGGGCTTCTCTCGATCCTGAGGACTCTTGCTTAGGTCTTTCGAGAGCAGAACTGCGCCGGCACGCTCGTCACGTGATGATGGTGGTGATGACGATGATGGACGCTAACCTGCATCTCTGTTCTCACAGTATGTGTGAACGCGGAATGTGTCAACTGGTTGCGCCCGCGCCGAAGATAACTTCCGCGCAGTAAGGAACGCGGCTTAGACTGCTGATGATGAAAGCTCCTGCCGTGGTTGCGTGTCTCTCTTTTCTGGCTGCGTGTGGATTTTCTCAGGCGCAGACCGGAACGCCGCACGCCAATCCGCTGGCGCGATCGACGCAGGCGATCGTGGTCGCCACGCCGGACTGGAACACGGTCGAGGGGCATCTGCAGCGGTTCGAGCGGGCGAGCGTGCACGCAAAGTGGCATTCCGTGGGTGCGCCGATCGCGATCGTCGTGGGGCGGAATGGCCTGGGCTGGGGAGTCGGCGTGGCGAGCGATGGACCGGAGGTGCGGGCCAAATCCGATCCGGTAAAGAAGGAAGGCGATATCCGCTCGCCGGCGGGCGTCTTCGCGCTGGGCACGGCCTTCGGCTATGCGGCTCAGCCGCTCGATGGGCTGAAGCTGCCATATCTGCAATTGACGCCAACGATTGAATGCGTCGACGATCCCAAATCGTCGCACTATAACCGCATCGTGAACCGCGCTGACGTGACGCCGGACTGGAAAAGCTCAGAACACATGCGCGACGCGGGCGAAGCGTACGTGTGGGGCGTCGTCGTCGATCACAATGCGACGGTGCCTGGCGCAAGCCAGCCGGTGCCGGGCAGCGGATCGTGCGTGTTTCTGCACATCTGGTCGGGTGACGGGCGCGGCACCACAGGATGCACGGCGATGGCGGAGCCGAATCTCGAGACGCTGATGAAATGGCTCGATCCGGCGCGGAAGCCGCTGCTGGTGCAGTTGCCGCAGCCGGTCTACGCACGCCTGCAGAAGGCCTGGAAGCTGCCGCGCTACAATTCGCTGCCGGCGATGACTTCGGCGAAGTGAACTGCGCGGCGCGGCGTGTTCTGCGCGATCTGCTCGCGGCAACTGAATCCGTCGGCGACAAGAATCGTGTCCTGCGCTGCAGCGCGCACCGCGGGCAATAGCACGCGTTCCCCCAGCGCCTGCGAGACCTCCAATTTTTCACGCTCGAAGCCGAACGGCCCGGCCATGCCGCAGCAGCCGGAGTCGAGCAGTTCGACATCGGCGCCGGTGCGACGCAGGAGCGCGACCTCGTCGGTCATCTTCATCAGTGATTTGTGATGGCAGTGGCCCTGGAGGACGATTTTGCGCCCGGCGTGCTGTGCGGGCTGTAAATCGGGCGCGCGGCGCGCGAGAAATTCGCTTAGCAGCAGAGATTGGTCGCGCAGACGCTGCGCCCGCTCGTCGCTGGGGAAAAAATTCACCAGCTCATCGCGGAAAACGCTGGCGCAGCTGGGCTCGAGGAATACGAAGGGCAGGCCCGCATCGATTTGCGGCGCAAATTGTGACAGGATCTGCGACAAATAGGCGCGCGCCTGGCTCAGGAAGCCGAAGTCGTAGAGCGGGCGTCCACAGCAGACGTGCCGGCGGGGGACTTCGACGGCAAATCCAGCGCGCTCGAGCACACGGGCTGCCGCGTGGAGCGATTGCGGATGGTAGTAGTTGTTCCACGTGTCGGGCCACAGGAGGACTGCGCGGCCGGCGAGACCTTTGGTCGAGTTCTGTCGCCAGTCCGTTTGAAAGCTCCTCAGCGCGAATTGCGGTAGTTTCCGCTCCTGCGCCACGCCCAGCAAGGCTTTAATCGCCCGCGAGACTCCGGGCAGCGCGAGGGGCAAATTCGCGAG
The DNA here is from genome assembly GCA_035503555.1 of Acidobacteriaceae bacterium. Taxonomy (GTDB): domain Bacteria; phylum Acidobacteriota; class Terriglobia; order Terriglobales; family Acidobacteriaceae; genus Palsa-343. The sequence continues at coordinate 4,993 of DATJTG010000223.1, forward strand.
CCGCGTCGTCACTCCTGGCATGATGGACGCCGCGCGCGCCAGGCGATCCATGAAGCCGAAGGCATAGTGCTGCAGCGGGCGCAGGCGATCACCGTAGTAGTGGGCCAAAAATTCGGCCTTGTACGTGGCCAGGTCGACATTGACCGGGCACTCGGTTTTGCAGGCCTTGCATGAGAGACAGAGGTCAAGCGCCTCGCGAACGCTCTCGCTGTGCCAGCCCGTGTCGATCACGCGGCCTTCGAGCATTTCCCAAAGCAGGTGCGCGCGCCCGCGCGTGGAGTGGCGCTCTTCCTGCGTGACCATGTAGCTGGGGCACATGGTGCCTCCGCCCGCTTTGCGGCACGCGCCCACGCCGACGCAGCGCAGCGTGGCTTCGGTCAGCGAGCCCTGATCCTGCGGAAACTGGAAAAACGTATCGTGGCGCCTCGATTCGTATCC
>DATJTG010000224.1:0-4870 GCA_035503555.1 Acidobacteriaceae bacterium
CGCGTCGCCCGTTCTGCCCGGCCAGGCGTTGCTTCCATCGCGCAGCTTCGCGAGCTGCTGCCGCAGGCCGACGCTATCGTGCTCGTCGTGCCCATGACCACCGAAACCGTCGGCATGATCGGCGCTCGCGAAATCGCGCTCATGAAGCAGGGAGCGCTGCTGGTGAACGTTGCACGTGGCCCGGTGGTCGATACCAAAGCGTTGCTCGCAGCCCTGCACAACGGGCGCATCCGCGCCGCCATCGACGTCACCGATCCCGAGCCGCTGCCCGACGGCCATCCGCTGTGGAGCGCGCCCAACCTGCTGCTCACGCCGCACGTCGCCGGATCCTCGCCCCTGTTCATGGCGCGGGCCATGCAACTGGCCGCCGAACAGGTGGGCCGCTATCTGCGCGGCGAGCCGCTCGAGAACGTCGTGGACGGCGAATACTAGCTTCGCTTACCGCGTCGGCTGCCACTCGTAAACCACCACGCCCAGATCGCTCAGCGTTTGCATCGTGGCTTCCACGTTGCGCCGCACCGCCGGGCCGTCGCTGGGCGGGGCATTCGGGTCTTCTTCCACTGCAATCACCCGCCCGTAGGGCCAGGCCTCCGGCGGCAGAGCCGTCAGCGCTTCAGACAGATCGGCCAGCCGCAGATCGAGCACGCGCCGCCGCGCCGCCGTCAGCCGCAGCACGCTGTCGCCTGGGGCGGGAGGCCCCATCGGCGGATACAGCATGCTCAGGTTCACCGTCGACTTACTCACAATCAGGAATGGATTGTTCCAGCTCTGTCGCGTGTGGATAGCCGTGTAGACCGTCTTCGACGGCAGCGGGATGCCGGCCAGCTCCTGGCGATCGGAAGCCGCAGCCTGTGCGGCGGCGCGAGCCTGCTGCATGGCCTGCTCGCGACGAGCAGCCGCGGCCTCCACCGAACTGGCGGCCTTCGACGGTGACGGAGCGTGGGAACAGCCGGCGAGCAGCGCTGCCAGCAAGAGCGCGCCCAACGGCGCGGCGAGAGATTTCATCGGGTCAGTGCGCGGAGAATCCAAAGTGCCGGACCAGAAGGTCCGGACTCCAGAATAGCAAGCGTTTCTGCCCTTCCGCACCTCTCTTTCGTGCTCCGGAAATCCAAAATAGTCGCGGTTCTGCGCCGCTTCTGTGATCTGATAGCAATCACACTGAAAACCCATCCTTCCGCCAGAGCCCATGCGCCAAAAACTCGAAGTGTATTTCCAATTCGCCGCGCTCAAAACCACATGGAGAACGGAATTCTTCGCCGGCCTTACTACCTTCATCACGATGGCCTACATCATCGTGGTCAATCCGGCCATCCTCGGCAAAGCCGGACTGCCGATCCCTGCGGTTACCGCCGCAACGTGTGTTTCGGCGGCCTTCGCCAGCATTCTCATGGGCGTGGTGGCGCGCTACCCCCTGGCTCTCGCTCCCGGCATGGGACTCAACGCCTACTTCAGCTACATGGTCGTGATGAAGCTGCACGTGCCGTGGCAGACGGCCCTTGGCGCGGTGTTTCTTTCCGGGGTTATATTCCTGCTGCTGACGGCCACAGGACTACGCCAGGCCATTCTGCAGAGCATTCCCCACGAGCTCTACGCATCGGTGGCGGGCGGTATCGGCCTCTTCATCGCCTTCATCGGATTCAAGAACGCCGGCATCGTCGTCGCCGACCCTGCCACTATGGTTACGCTCGGCGACATGCGCCAGCCCGCCACGTTTCTTGCGCTGCTGGGCGTTCTGCTGATGGCTGCGCTGCTGGCCTGGCGTGTCCGCGGGGCCATCCTCATCGGCGTGTTCGCCGTCACCCTCGCCGCCATTCCGTTCCACCTGGTGCAGTGGAACCCGCAGCCCTACAGCCTTTCCGCCATCACCCAGACCGCCTTTCGCCTCGATATCCGCGGCGCGCTGCACATCGGCCTGCTCGAAATCGTCTTCGTCTTCCTCTTCGTCGATCTTTTCGACAACCTCGGCACGCTGGTCGCCGTCACCAAGCACGCCGGCCTCATCGGTGAGAACAATGAGATCCCTCGCCTCAATCACATCCTGTTTGCCGACGCCACGGCCACCGTCGCCGGATCGCTGGCCGGCACCTCCACGGTTACCAGCTACATCGAGTCCGCGGCCGGAGTCGCCGCCGGCGGACGCACCGGCGTTACCGCCATCGTCACCGGACTCCTGTTTCTCGTCTCCCTGGTCGCTGCGCCCTTCGTGAGCATGGTGCCCACGGCTGCCACCGCGCCCGCGCTCATCGTCGTCGGCAGTCTCATGCTGCAGACCCTCGGCGAAATCGAGTGGAAGCACCCTCTCGTCGCCTTCCCCGCATTCCTCACGCTGCTGCTGATCCCGCTCACCACATCGATCGCCAACGGACTGGGCTTCGGCATCATCGCCTGGGCCGCCCTGCGGCTCTTCACCGGTCACATCACCCGCAAGGACTGGCTGCTCTGCATCCTGGCCGTGCTCTTCCTTGCGCGCTTTATCTACGTCGGGGGAACGTAAAAGGAGGTTACGAGTTGCGAGCTTCTGGCTCCCCGCTGCGTTGAGGCAGCTTTGCGCTTTCCTGCACCCTGTACCCTGAACGCTGTACCCTGTATTCCGTGAAAACCAGTCTTTTCGACCTGTTCAAGGTCGGCATCGGACCCTCCAGTTCGCACACCATGGGCCCCATGCGCGCCGCACGGCGCTTCGTCGTGGAGCTTTCCGACGCGGGCCTGCTCGCGAAGGTGGCCGAAGTCCGCGTCGAACTCTACGGATCGCTCGCGCTCACCGGCCAGGGACACGGCACCGACCGCGCTATCCTGCTCGGCCTCAGCGGCGAAGAAGCCGCCACCATCGATCCCGCGACGATCGAGCCGAAGCTCGCCGCGATCCGAGAGTCAGGCACGCTCTCCCTGCTGGCAAAGCATCCCATCCCCTTTCGCGAGCCGGAGCACCTGCTCTTTCACCGCGATGAAATGCTGCCACCGGGCGCCATCACCCAGCACCCCAACGGCGTGCGATTCACCGCATTCGATTCCGATCGTCATCCGCTGCTCGCGCGCACGTTCTTCTCCATCGGTGGAGGCTTCATCGTCGCGGACGGCGAAAACTCGCTGCCGGCCACCGCGTCCGATCTGCTGCTCCCCTATCCCTTCACCAGCGCGGCGCAGATGCTCCACATGGCATCCGGCGCCGGCCTCACCGTCTGGCAATTGATGCTGGCCAACGAGCGCGCGCTTCGTCCGGAGAAAGAAGTCCACGCCGGCATCCTGCACATCTGGTCGGTGATGCAGGCGTGTATCGACCGCGGCATGACGACCGAAGGCATCCTGCCCGGAGGCCTCAGCGTGCGCCGCCGCGCTCCGCGGCTTGCCGCGCGCCTCCGCGAGAAGGGTTCCACCGATCCCCTCGCTCCGCTCGACTGGGTCACCGTCTACGCCATGGCCGTGAACGAAGAGAACGCCGCGGGAGGCCGTGTGGTCACTGCGCCCACCAACGGCGCCGCGGGTGTCATCCCCGCCGTCGCGCGCTACTATCGCGACTTCATCCCCGGCGCGAATGAGGATGGCATCCTGCGCTACTTCCTCACCTCGGCCGCCGTCGGCGTGCTCTACAAGGAGAACGCCTCGATCAGCGGCGCCGAAGTCGGCTGCCAGGGCGAAGTGGGCGTTGCCTGCTCCATGGCTGCCGGAGGCCTGGCCGCGGCGCTCGGCGGCAGCAACGGCGAAGTGGAGCACGCCGCCGAAATCGCCATGGAGCACAACCTCGGCATGACCTGCGACCCCATCGGCGGCCTCGTCCAGATTCCCTGCATCGAGCGCAACGCCATGGGCGCGGTGAAAGCCGTGCAGGCCTGCCGTATCGCCATGAACGAAACCGAAGAGCACAAAGTCTCGCTCGATCAGGTCATCAAAACCATGTACCAAACCGGCCTCGACATGCAGTCGCGCTACAAGGAAACATCGCTCGCGGGGCTCGCGCTGAATGTGATCGAGTGCTAGCGGCTACGCGTCGAGCGGAACGCGCCCTTCGTGCGCACAACAGTCGTCCCGGTCGAGTTCCTAAGTCCCTGCGTCAGGATGAGGGGCGCCGAAGGCGCTCGCGTTCGTGCGGACAGCACCCCCAGCACATCACGCAATCGTGCACCATGGTCACCGCGCCGTCCCGCTGCGTCTCCGCAAACAGCCGCCGCGCCGCGTCCTGCATCTCCGCAAATCGCGGCTGCCCCGGCTGCGGCATGTACGACGACGACAGAATCCGCCCCTCCAGCCCGGCATAGTCGAAGCTCTGCGCATTCTCGAAGGTTGCGCACTGCATCGGCTCCGGAGCAAAGAACTCCGCCAGCCGCTTGCGCCCCATGTGCTGCCCCTTCACGGCCAGATAGTCGACGCCGAACTCCCGCAGCAGCGCCTCGTATCCGTCGTGAAACGCATCCCCGCTCAGCCGCCGATTGTTGTACAGCACCGCGCACCATCCGCCCGGTCTGAGGATCCGCGCAAACTCCGCCCTGGTTTTCTCCAGATCGAACCAGTGCATCGCCTGCGCCACCGTGATCAGGTCGACGGACGCATCCGGCAGCCCCGTTGCTTCCGCCGTGCCCGCCACAACCCGGAGCTTCGGATATTTCGTCTCGAGCGTCGCGCACGCCCGGCGCATCTCCTCATTCGGTTCGACCGCGGTGACGGCAAAGCCCGCATCGAGCAGAACCTCGGTCAGCAATCCCGTCCCAGCCGCGACATCGGCCACCCGCGCATCCGCGCTCAGCCCACACGCGCGTCGCAGCGTCTCGACCGCCTCCGCGGGATAGCCCGGTCGGTACCGCCGATAGCTCTCCACTCGTCCCGTAAACCGCTCTGTCGGATTCGGAATCACTCTCGCCCCGCCCCATCCACTTAC
>DATJTG010000225.1:0-10425 GCA_035503555.1 Acidobacteriaceae bacterium
TGCGGCGGCTGCGGGCGACGCGGAGCAGTTCAGCCATGCGATCGGCCTCGGTGCGCGCGACCTTGCGGCCGGACGTGGACAGGCGGTAGTAGCGGCGGCGTTCGTCGGCGGAATCGGAGGCCGAGCCGTCGACTTCCTCGACGAGTCCTTCTTCGAGCAGGGTCTGGATGGAACTGTAGAGGGTACCGGGGCCGAGGCGCACGCGGCCGCCGCTCTGCTCCGCCACCTGCCGCATGATGGCGTAGCCATGCAGGTCTTCGCCAGCGAGGGCGAGCAGGATCTGAAAAGCGGCGGAGGGGAGGGGGTCCAGTTTGCGTTTGGGCATACTCTATCGATCTTCGATGTATCGAGAAACGAGTGTAGGCCGGGGAGAACGCGGGCGTCAAGGCCGGGGGAATTTGTCACTTGTCAGTTGTCAGTTGCACCGCATTCGGGCTTGTTACACTGAGTGAACTGTGGTTGAGCTTGTCCCCTCCATTCTTTCGGCCGATTTTGCGCGGCTTGCGGACGAAGTTGCGGCCGCCGAGCGCGGCGGTGGAACCGTGATCCACGTGGACGTGATGGACGGCCATTTCGTGCCCAACATCACGCTGGGGCCGCCGATCGTGAAGTCGCTGCGGAAGCACACGACGCTGCCGCTGGACTGCCACCTGATGATCGAGAATCCCGACGAGTTCATTCCGGCATTTGCCGACGCGGGCGCGAACTGGGTGAGCGTGCACTACGAGGCCTGCCGGCATCTGCACCGGACGCTGGAGCTGATCGCGCAGCACGGGATGCAACCGGCAGTGGTGATCAATCCGGCCACGACGGTGGAACTGCTGATCCCGATTCTGGACATGGTGCACCACGTACTGGTGATGAGCGTGAATCCGGGGTTCGGCGGACAGCGATTTATTCCCTACTCTCTCAATAAGATCCGGCGACTGAAAGAGCTTAGACAGGAGCTGGCGCTGAGCTATAGGATTGAGGTGGATGGCGGTGTAGCTCACGACACCGTCTCCGCAATCGTCGAAGCGGGAGCGGAGCTGCTGGTGGCCGGGAACGCGGTCTTTGGCGAAGGCCACGCAGAGCGGGACGCGCGCGCGCTGCTGGGTGCGGCGCAGCGGGCGGAAGCAGGAGCCGTCCCGGGGGAAAAGTTGAAACACCGGCGTGGGGTCATCGCAGACCGTCCCAGGCCGGCGGCAGCAAACCGGAAGCGTCTGCGGTGATTGGGGTGTTATGAATCGGTGGTTGCTCCGTTCGTCGGCGCTTGGTTTGGCCGCAGTGATCGCGTTTTCGCCGTCAGCCTTCGCGGTGAAGCACAAGACGAAGAAAAAGAAGAACGTCGACCTGAGCGCGAATCCTCTGGGAAACGTGCAGTCGCAGCAGCCGGATAAACTGCTGTTCGACAAGGCTGCGCTGGCCATGAAGAAAGGCAAGTTCGACGTGGCGCGGCTGGATCTGCAGACGCTGCTGAACACGTACTCCGACTCGGAGTACGCGATGCGCGCCAAGCTGCTGATCGGGGACACGTGGTTTAAGGAAGGTGGCTCGGCGGCGCTGGCCCAGGCCGAGTCGGAATACAAGGACTTCATCACCTTCTTCCCGAATACGCCCGAAGCCGCCGAGGCCCAGATGAAGGTGGGCGACATTTACTTCCAGCAGATGGAAAAGCCGGACCGCGATCCGCAGAATGCGGAGAACGCGGAGCGTGAATACCGCACCATGCTGGAACAGTTTCCGGATTCGCCCCTGATTCCGCGGGCCAAGCAGAAGCTGCGCGAAGTGCAGGAAGTGCTGGCGGAGCGGCAGTTCGAGATCGGCGAGTTCTATGCGGCCAAGCAGGACTGGGCGGCTTCGATCGCACGCCTGCAGACGGTGGCGGACACCTATCCGCTATTCAGCCACAGCGATCAAACGCTGATCACGATCGGCGACGCCTACGCTACACAGGCGCAGATGCTGTCGCACGCGAGAAATCTTCCGCTCAAAGCGAAGGCGGATATCGTGAAGTACTACGACGACCGCGCTGTGGCCGCCTGGGATCGCGTGGTTTCGCGGTATCCGTTGGCGCCGCACGTGGAGGACGCCAAGGACCGTTTGATCGCCATGGGCGTGCCCGTGCCCGATCCGTCGGCGCAGGCCCTGGCCGAAAGCCAGGCGGAAGAAGACAGTCGCGTTCCGGTAAAGATTGGCAAGCGGGCTCTGGACCTGATCAGCCACGGGCCGGACACGGTCCATGCCGCACGCGTGGGCGAGCCCTCAATCACCAGCCCGGACTCGATCGTTGCGCCTGAAGTGGTGAAGCAGGGGCAGGCAGTTTACACCGCGGCCCTTAAGGGCGAGCCGCTGCCGAACGGATTGCCCATCCCCGGCCAGAATGCTCCGGTGAACGAGGCTATTGCCCATGGGACCGCGCCGCCGACCACCGATCAGCCTGCGACGCCGCTAACCCTCGAGAATGTGCCGGAAGGCTCAGGCACCTCGGGCAACAGCGTGAGCGTCGAGGTAACGGCGCCAACGAGCAGCGGCGGTGCGAATTCGACGGCCGGTGGCGAAGCCCCGGCGGCGAGCAGCGATGCGGGATCAGGCACGACACCTCCGGCAGCGGGCACGCCACTGGTGGCTCCTATCGGACCCGCGAACAACAAGCCTCTGCCCCCGGTCGACAAGCCGGCCGAAGCGCCGCAGCAGATCAATGACGCGGAGCACGGCACGCAGGCGCAGGTGAACACCGGCGCCACAACCGGCAAAGCGAGCAAGAAGAAGAAGGCGCCCTACGACAAGAAGGACGAGTCGTCGAGCAAGCACAAGAAGAAGTCGGGGCTGGATAAGCTGAATCCGTTTTAAGACGCAGCCGGCAGCCGGAAGCCGCCAGCTGGGAAAATGCTGTAATCGAGAAGGCCGCGCTCATGCGGCCTTTTCTGTTGCTGCGTTCCGCGCATTATCATAGAAATTCGCATGTCTCAGCATTCTCAGACCATTCAGGAAGAGCCCGTGGAGAAGCCAAACCGTCGCGAATTGCCCAAAGCCTACGATCCCGCCGCGATTGAAGATCGCTGGGCGGCGTACTGGGTGAGCGAGCGGTTGTTCGACGTACAGACTCCGCAGGCGGCCGAGGCGCAAGGGCGCTCGTTTACCGTGCTGCTGCCGCCGCCGAATGTAACCGGCAATCTGCATATGGGCCACATGTTCGAGCACACGGAGACGGACATTGTGGTGCGCTGGCGGCGCATGCTGGGAGACCGGACGGCGTGGGTTCCGGGCACGGACCACGCGGGCATTGCCACACAGATGCTGGTGGAGCGGCAACTGGCAGCCGAGGGCACGACGCGGCAGGCGATGGGGCGCGAAAAATTCGTGGAGCGGGTGTGGCAGTGGCGCGCGCACTATGGCGGGGCGATTCTGGCGTCGATGAAGCGCATCGGCGACACGGTGGACTGGTCGCGCGAGTACTTCACGATGGACGAGAACCTGTCGCATGCCGTGCGCGAGGCGTTTGTGCGGCTATACGAGCAGGGACTGATCTATCGCGGGGCCTACATCGTGAACTGGTGTCCACGGTGCCAGACGGCGATCAGCGATCTGGAAGTGGCGCACGAGGAGCAGAAGGGCACGCTGTGGGAGATTGGCTACCCGGTGATCGGCGAGCCGGGGCAGTTTCTGACGGTGGCGACGACGCGGCCGGAGACGATGCTGGGCGACGTGGCGGTGGCGGTGAATCCGCTGGACGAGCGGTATCAGCATTGGATCGGGAAGACGCTTCGGCTGCCGCTGGTGGGGCGTGAGATTCCGGTCATCGCCGATGAGTGGGTAAAGTCGGACTTCGGCACGGGTGCGGTGAAGGTGACACCGGCGCACGATCCGAACGATTTTGCGGTTGGGCAGCGGCACAATCTGCCGGCGATTTCTGTGATGGACGAGACGGCGCACATGAACGCCGAGGCGGGCGCGTACCAGGGGATGGACCGGTATGCGGCGCGGAAGAAGATCCTCGAGGACCTGGAAGTGCAGGGACTGCTGGGCGCGGCGCGCGAGCACGTGAACGCGATCGGCCACTGCGACCGGTGCAAGACAGTCGTGGAGCCGCGCTTGTCGACGCAGTGGTTTGTGGCGGTGAACAAGCCGGGCGGTCGAAACGGACACACTATGGCGGGTCTGGCGAAGAAGGCGGTCGAAAGCGAGGCGATTCGCATTACGCCGGAGCAGCACTCGAAGGTTTATCTCGACTGGATGACGAACATCTACGACTGGTGCATCTCGCGCCAGTTGTGGTGGGGCCATCGGATTCCGGCGTGGCACTGCAGCGCGTGCAAAGAGATTACGGTGGCGCGGCAGGATCCTGCGCAGTGCGCGCACTGCGGAAGCGCGGAGATCACGCAGGAAACCGACGTGCTCGACACCTGGTTCTCGTCGGGGCTGTTGCCCGTGACGGTCTTCGGCTGGCCGCCTGCCGACGGCAAGCCGACGCCGGATCTGAATGCGTTCTATCCCACGTCATTGCTCGTTACGGGATTCGACATCCTCTTCTTCTGGATGGCGCGCATGATCCTGCTGGGCTGCTGGTTCATGCAGGACATCCCGATGGTGGATGGATCGGAGCGGCCTTTTGCGGAGACGGTGCCGTTTCGCGAGGTGTACATTCACGCGCTGGTGCGCGACGCCGATCGCCAGAAGATGTCCAAGACGAAGGGCAACGTGATCGATCCCGTGGAGATTGTAAAGAAGTACGGGACCGACGCGGTGCGCTTCACGCTGGCTTCGATGGCATCGCCGGGAACGGATATCGCGTTCAACGAGGCGCGCACGGAGGGGTATCGCGCGTTTGCGAACAAGATCTGGAACGCTGCGCGGTTCATCTTGATGAATGTGGAACGGGCGCGCGAAGCGGGGATTGCGGTGGATCGCGCGGCGCTGGCCGCAATGCCGGAGGCCGACGCCGATGCTCCCCTGGAGGAGCGCTGGATCGCGGCGCGGGCGCGCAGCGTGGCGCATGAGGTGAACGCGGCGCTCGGGGAGTATCGCTTCCACGAGGCGGCCAACCTGGTTTACCAGTTTTTCTGGGGCGACTTCTGCGACTGGTATCTGGAGATCGTGAAACTGCGGCTGGACTTCAGCGAGAGCGCGGATAAGGTTGCGACGAAGGCCGCGCTGACCACGCTGCTGCAGACGTTTGACGCGGCGCTGCGGCTGCTGTCGCCCTTCATGCCGTTCATTACCGAAGAGCTGTGGCACGCGCTCTACGAGGATGAGCCGCCGGCGAAGTCGATCGCCCTGACGCGGTTTCCGCAGGGGGCGGCGCATTCGGACGACGCGGCGGAGCGCGACTTCGCGTTGCTGCAGGAGCTGATTGTGGCGGTGCGCGCGCTGCGCAAGGATGTGGGCGTGGAGGAGAAGCTCACGGTGCCGATTCGCATTCATGCACTCGAGAGCGGGTTGCCGTTTGAGGCGAACCTCGACATCATTCAGAAGCTGGCGCGGGTTTCGGGCATCGAGGCGGCGAGCGGATTTGCCGAGGGGGCGACGGTGCGCTCCACGCCGCAGTTTGACGTGCAGGTGATGTACGAGAAAAAAGTGGATACCGAAGCCGAGCGGGAGCGTCTGACAAAGGAGATGGTCAGGCTGGAGAAGAACCTTGCGTCGGCGCAGCGGCAGCTGGGGAATCCCTCTTTCCTCGAGAAGGCTCCTGAGGCTATCGTGGAGGGTTTGCGCAAACAGCAAGCCGACACGCGCCTGCTGATCGAGAAGACGCGGAAGGCTCTGGAGGAACTGGGTTAATCGTCATGGAGTGGAAGAACCGGCGGATTGAAGCAATTCTGGAGCAGGCGCTGGTCGAGGACAAAGCCACCAGCGATGTAACGACGGGGCTCACGGTGGATCCGGGGCTGCGGGCGGCGGCCACGATCCTCGCGAAAGAAGAGTGCGTGCTGTCGGGGCTGGGGTGCATTCCGCGGTTCCTCGATATCTTTGCGCGGCTCGACACGCGGAACAGCGGCCGTTACGAAGTGGTCAGCCATCCGGAGATTTTTGACGGCGTGCGGCTGCGCAAGGGACAAGCCGTGGCGGTGATCCGGCACAACGCGCGCGTGATTCTGGCGTGCGAGCGGGTGATTCTGAACCTGATGCAGCGCATGAGCGGCATCGCCACGGTGACGCGACGCTACGTGGACGCCGTGGCCGACACGGGCGTACGCATACTGGATACGCGGAAGACGATTCCAGGGCTGCGCATTCTGGACAAGTATGCGGTTCGCTGCGGGGGCGGCGAGAATCACCGGCTCGATCTTTCGGACGGAATTCTGATCAAGAACAATCACATTTCGCTGGGCGGCGGCATTGAGAAGGTGCTGACGCACGCGAAGGAGCGCCGGAAACCGGGGCAGACGATCGACATCGAAGTGAGAAACCGGGAAGAGCTGGAGCTGGCGCTGGACTTCGGCGCGGAATCGCTGCTGCTGGACAACATGACGCCGGCCGAAGTGAAGAAAGCCGTGGGCGTGGTGCAGGATCGCGGACTCGATATTCCGATTGAGGCGTCGGGGGGCATCACGCTCGAGAACGTGCGCAAGTACGCGCTGGCCGGACCCGATTTCATTTCCGTCGGCTCGCTGACGCACTCGGCGCCGGCCGTCGATCTCTCCATGCGTATTACCGCGGAGCTGTATTGAGCGGGACGGAACGGCCGCAGGACAGCTTCGATCTGCAGGCCATGGACGCGGCTCTGCGCGGATCGCGTTTCGAAGGCAAGCTGCATTTCTTCCCCGAAATTGGATCGACGAACACGCACGCCATGCAGCAGGCGGAGGCCGGCGCGCCGGACGGCAGCGTGTATTTTGCCGATGAGCAGTCAGCCGGACGAGGACGCGGGGCTCACGCGTGGGAATCGCCGCCGGGGTCGGGGCTCTATGTGAGCATCCTGCTGCGGCCGCGGATCGCGCCCGCCGACATTCTGTGGCTCTCGCTGGCGGCGGGGCTGGCAGTGCGCGATGCCGTGCGCAGGGTGACGTCGCTCGAAGCGGATCTGCGGTGGCCCAACGATCTGCTGTTCGGGCGGAAGAAGTTTTGCGGAATTCTCACTGAGTTGAACGCAGAAGTGACGCGCGTGCGGCACGCGGTGATCGGGATCGGAATCAACGTCCACCAGGAGAGTTTCCCTGATGAATTGCGCGCGATTGCGACGTCGCTGCACGTGGAAACGGGACGCTCGTGGCCGCGGCAGGAGCTGCTGATCGCTTTGCTACAATCGCTGGATTGCGAAGTGGCCGCGCTCACGGCCGCACGCGATCCGCTGGCCTCCGCGCGGGGGATGCGGCAGCGTCTGGAAGCCGCGTCGACATGGATTCGCGGCAAGCGCGTGCGTGTGGAAGAGGGCGAGGGCTATGCGGGCACGACCGACGGGCTCGATCCGCGCGGATTTCTGCTGGTCCGCACCGCGGAGGGCCTGCGCACCGTCTACTCCGGCGGCGTGCGCGAGAGTTGAGAAAGGGAGTTTGCGATGCTGCTGGTGCTGAACGTGAATAACACAAACACCGTGATTGCGGTGTACGCGGAGACCGCGGAGGGGCTCACCGGCGACCTGCGGGCGACGTGGCGCATCAGCACGAGGCAGGGGCAGACGGCGGACGAATACGGCATCCTGGTGCGGAATCTGCTGGCCAGCGAGGGTGTGGAGAGCGCGTCGATTCGCGGCATCATCATCGCGTCCGTCGTGCCGCCGGTGGACTGGATCCTGCGGCAGTTTTGCGAGCGCTATTTCGGGCACAAGCCGCTGTTCATCGAGCCGGGCGTGAAGACGGGGCTACCGATTCTGACGGACAATCCCGGCGAAGTGGGCGCGGACCGCGTGGCGAACTGCGTGGGCGCGTTCCACAAATACGGCGGCCCAACGATTGTGGTGGATTTCGGCACCGCGACGAACTTCGATGTGGTATCGAGGAAAGGCGAATTCATCGGCGGAGCGATTGCGCCGGGATTGAACATCTCAGCGGAGGCGCTGTTTGCGCGTGCGGCGCGGCTGCCGCGCGTCGAGATTCGGCGGCCGGCGAAGATTATCGGCACCAACACGGTCGACAATCTGCAGATCGGACTGTTCTGGGGACACATCGGGCTCGTGGATTCGATTCTGGAGCGGATGATCGCGGAGCTGGGGAGCGAGACGAAGTGCGTGGCTACGGGCGGGCTGGCGCATCTGATCGCGCGCGAGTCGAAGCACATCTCCGAGGTGAACGACATGCTCACGCTGGAGGGATTGCGGCTCATCTATGATCGCAATCACGGGGCGCGCAGCCAGACGGCGCGCAAAGCGGGAGCCTGAGGTTCTGGACAACTATTACAACTATTTCACGGAGATCGAAGGGCGGTTCCAGCTGCGGCGGGGATCGATCCTGCTGCTGTCGACGCTGGACTGGGCGCTGATCGATACGTGGCGTGAGGCGGGGATTCCGCTGGAGGCGGTGCTGCGCGGCATCGATCAGGCGTTCGATCGGTACGATGCGCGCAAGACGAAGTCTAACGTGAGGCGGATCAACGGGCTCGCATGGTGCGCGCAGGAAGTGATAACGGCCGCGGAGGACATGCGAGAGGCCGCGGTGGGCGCGGCGAAACCGCAGGCGGATGAGGCGAGCGCAGGATTCGGACAGGAGCGCATCGCGGCGCATCTGGAAGAGGGGGCGGCGCAGTTGCGCGAAGCGACTCTGACGGGGCTGGCAGCGCAAGCGGCGGCGGAAGCCGCGGAGCGACTGAGCGGGCTGGCGCAGCAAGTGCGAGCCGGCCTTCCGGAAACCGAGGAACTGGAGCGAACGCTCACCACGCTCGAGGAGAAACTGCTGAACGCGGTGCTCGCAACCACGACGGAAGAGGAGCTGACGGCGCTGCGGGAGCAAAGCGCGCAGGCTCTGGCGCCGTACCGGCGGCGCATGCAGGCGCTGCAGATTCGACAGATCGAGCAGCAGTTTCTGCACAAGCAAGTGCTGGAGAAGCACAAGCTGCCGCGGCTGAGCCTCTTCTACATGAGGCAGGATTAGCCAAGTGCGGCTGCGGATTGAAAAGGCGATCTACGGAGGCGCAGGCCTGGCGCGGCACGAGGGCAAGGCGATTTTTGTGCCGTTCACGCTGCCGGGCGAAGATGTGGAAGCGCACGTCGTGCAGGATAAGGGCGGGTACGCGACGGCGGAACTGGACACGGTGGCCGAGCCGAGCGCGCAGCGAGCGGCCGCGCCTTGTCGGCATTTTGGCGAGTGCGGCGGATGCCATTATCAGCACGCAGACAACGCGACTCAGGTGGCACTGAAGGCCGGCATCCTGCGCGAGGCGCTGGAGCGCGCGCGGATTCGGGAGATTCCGGAGATTGCAGCGGTGACGGGCGAGCCGCTGGGGTATCGGAATCGCATCCGGCTGCACGTGGCGGCGAATCCGTTCCGTCTTTGTTACAAATTGCGGAATTCGCACGAGGATTTGGCGATTGGGGAGTGCCCGATCGCGGCGCCCGTGCTGCAGAAGGCAATCGAGGCGGTTCATCGGGATGGGGCTTCGCTGGGGCTGGACGAATGGATACGGGAGATTGAGTTTTTTACGGATTCCGATGGCGCTGCGATGCTGGTGAGCCTGTGGACGAAGCGCCCCGCGCTGGACGCAGAGCGACGGCTGAAAGACTTGTGGCCGCGACTACTACAAATTGTTCCGCAGGCTGTAGGTGCGGCGGTATCTTCCGCGGAAGACGGGCGCGGGCTGTCGCGAAGATTGACGCAAATTGGAGAGGGCTCGGTGCGGTGGCGGATGGGGGCCCTGGAGTATCGCGTAAGCCTCGGGTCGTTTTTTCAGGTGAACCGCTTTTTGATCGAGCGACTGGTAGACCTGGTGGCGGGCGGGGAGCAGGGCGTCGGGGCGTGGGATTTGTATGCCGGAGTGGGACTTTTTTCGGTGCCGCTGGCGGAACGGTTTGGCGAAGTGACGGCGGTGGAGTCGGCGGCGGGCTCGGTGCGCGATCTTCACGAGAATTTGCGCGGTACGAAGCATCGCGTGGTGGCGTTGGAAACGGCGAGTTTTCTGGGGCGCGCCGTGGCTGGGGGGCACGTCGCGCCGGATTTGGTTGTAGTGGATCCGCCGCGATCGGGGCTGGGGCGATCCGTCACAACCGCTTTGGGAAAGCTGCGGCCGCCGCGCATTACTTACGTTTCGTGCGATCCGGCAACGCTCAGCCGCGATCTCGCTGCGTTGCTAGAATCCGGCTATCGCCTCAGAAAGATGCACCTGGTGGACCTGTTTCCGCAGACGTTTCACCTGGAGAGCGTGACGCATCTGGCGCTGGAGTAAAGGACGGCGGCGAAGCTGAGGCCCCTCGCCTCGTATGCTCGCTGCTGCCAGTCCGCCGCAAACTGCATCGACACCGCAGAAGAACGTCATAGCGGATCGCGCGCCGGTGCGCGCGGGGCTGACTCTGCCTGC
>DATJTG010000226.1:0-19240 GCA_035503555.1 Acidobacteriaceae bacterium
GCTTGGATGCGGCCGAAGTCTCCGCGCCGAACTCTGTAGGTCTTACGGCTTCGAATCCGTCCCGCTGCGATCGGATCGCCCCACCTTGCGATACGCCGTCCGCGCAACGTAGTTCTTGTTCGGTCCGGTGACGGTGTGCTCCACGGCGAGACGATCTTCGGCGTCGAGCGTGAAGTGCGAGACGTAGCGGTCGGGTGGGCATTCGTGCCGGGCGTCGGCGCGCAGGCTGCCCTCGGGCGTGACGCGAAAATCGAGCCGCTCGAACAGCTCGCCGGTCTCGGCAAAGAGCACGTCGAAGCCATTCGCCGGCGCAGCCAGGCGGCGATAGACATAGCTCTGGCTGCCGGTGAGCTGGCTGCCGTCGGCGAGGCGCACGCGGGCCGACTCGTGGTAGCGCGCGCGGCCTTCACCGGTGGACTCGATGCGAGCGCGGCCGGTCATGGTCGCGCGGCCGGGGACTTCGCGAACGAACGTCCAGTCGCCGAGAAGGCGCTCGAAGACATCGGTTTTGATTTTTGGAGTCGTGCTGGCTGGCGTTGTCATGGTCTTGCTGGCCTTCCTACTTTCTTTCTGCCGTGTTGGACGCAGCGGCCGCGAAAGCGTGGGTGATGCGCTGCCAGGTGGTGGCAAGGTCTTCCGGCAGGACGCGGGTTTCGCTCACGACGGTCATGAAATTCGTGTCGCCCGTCCAGCGCGGCAGGGCGTGGAGGTGCAGGTGTTGGGTGACTCCGGCGCCGGCGGCTTTGCCGAGGTTGAGGCCGAAGTTGAATCCGTCCGGTGAGTAGAGTCCGGCAAGGGCGCACTCCGCGAGGCGGGCCAGGTCCATCATCTCGCGGGCTGTGCCGGCGGCCAGGCGAGCGAGCGAACTCTGGTGCTCGCAGGGCACGATCATGATGTGTCCCGAGTTGTAGGGGTAGCGGTTGAGGCAGACGTAATTGTGTTCGGCGCGATGCACGATCAGCGCGGCGCGGTCCGCTTCCGCCTCGCTCATGCCGTGCGCGATCGCGTCATCGGCGGCGCCGAGAATGTTGCAGAAGACGCAACCCGTATCGTTCGGAAATGCGTCAAGCTCCGGCGGAATGCCCGGGCGCGCTTTCCTGTCGGCTTCGGTGACATAGGCATAGCGCCAGGGAGTCCAGAGGTGGTCCACGGGGACAGTTTAAGGCAGGGGCAGAGCGGTTGGCGGAAATCCGGTGAGCGAAAGTCCGGTCAGCGAAAAAGCCGTTCATGAAAACAATACGGCCAGCCGCGTGGGCTGGCCGCTCGTCCGCGAAGTTGTGATCGCTACTTGTGCTGGGCCACCTCGGCGGGCAGGGCCTGCACCTTGCTGTGTTTCGTTGAGTAGGTGAAGTAGATCACCAGACCGATGACGAGCCAGATGCCGACCACCTCCCAGGTGAGCAGGGGGAGATTGATCATCAGGTAGAACGCGCTGGCGATGCCGAGAATCGGCACCAGGGGCACGAGCGGCGTGCGGAAGGGGCGTTCCATCTCAGGATGGCGGACGCGCAGAATCCAGACGCCGGCGGAAACGATAGCGAAGGCGAGCAGGGTGCCCATGTTCACCAGCTCGCTGAGCTTGTCGATGGGCAGGAACGCGGGCAGGAAGGCGACGATGGATCCGACGACGATGTTTGAAATCCACGGGGTGCGGAACTTCGGGTGGATGTCGCTGGCCCACTTCCAGAGCAGTCCATCGCGCGACATGGAGTAGAAGACGCGCGACTGGCCGAGAAGCATGACGAGCATGACGGTGCCGAGGCCGAAGACCGCGCCGATCTTCACCAGGAACGATCCCCACGAAACGCCGGTGGCGTCGATGCCGAGGGCAACCGGTTGCGCAACGTTGAGCGCCTTATAGCTCACCAGTCCGGTCAGCACCAGCGAGACCGCGATATACAGCAGGGTGCAGATCACCAGCGATCCGAGGATGCCGATGGGCATATCGCGCTGCGGGTTCTTCGCTTCCTGGGCCGCGGTCGACACCGCGTCGAAGCCGATGTAGGCGAAGAAGACCGACGAGGCGCCGGCGACGATGCCGTTGATGCCGAACATGCCGCGTCCCTGGCTGGGTGGGATAAACGGATGCCAGTTCATCGAGGCGAGGTGCGGATGCTTCAGCAGAAAGCCGATGCCGATGACGAGAAAAATCGCGACCACCGAGAGCTTCACGAAGACGATGGCGGAGTTGAGATTCGCCGACTCCTTGATGCCGATGACGAGAACCGCGGTCACCATCACGATCGCGACGAAGGCGACCAGGTTGCAGATGCCAACGACGTGGGGCAGGCCCGCGGCCGAGACGTTCATGGGCAGCGACATGGCCGGCATCCAGTTGCCGTGGTAGAGGTAGATGTCGTTGTGCCACGTGGTGGTGAAGCGCGCCAGGGCGGGCGACGGCGTAAAGCCGATCTGCGTGAGCAGGCTCATGAAGTAGCCTGACCATCCGGAGGCGACGGTGGCCGCGCCGAAGGCGTACTCGAGGCAGAGGTCCCAGCCGATGATCCACGCGACCAGCTCGCCGAGGGTGGCATATCCATAGGTGTAAGCGGAGCCGGCGATGGGGATGATGGAGGCGAACTCGGCATAGCAGAGGCCGGCGAAGGCGCAGGTGACGCCGGCGACGATGAAGCTGAGCGCGACGGCGGGTCCCGCGTGGAGAGCCGCGGCCTGGCCGGTGAGCACGAAGATGCCCGCGCCGATGATGGCGCCGATGCCGAGGGTGATGAGGTTGACGGGGCCGAGCGACCGCTTGAGAGTGTGCTCGCCTTCTTCCGCAGCTTCGGTGCAGAGAAGGGAAAGGGGCTTGACCTTAAGAAGCTGAGCCATTCTCGGCTGTTCCTCCAGCAAATTCGCCAGGCTCGCCGGCCGGCGCTGATTCAGAAACCGACTTGCGGGACCACACGGCGAAGACAGGGATGCCGAGCAAAACGATCACCAGCCCAGGCCACGTGTATTGCGGTTTGTAGCGCAATAATACGACACAAATCCACGCGGCCATCAGGATATAGAGCGCGGGCAGCACGGGATAGCCGATGGCCTTGTAGGGGCGCTCGGCGTTGGGGCGCTTCACGCGCAACACGAAAAGGCTCGCGATGGTGAGGATGTAGAAGATCAGCTCGGTGCAGATGATGAATTCCAGCAGCTGCGAATAGGAGCCGGAGATGCAGAGCAGGCAAGTCCAGACAGCCTGCACGATGAGAGCGGCGACCGGCGTGTGCCAGCGCGGATGCAGCTTGCCGGCGGCTTTGAAGAACAGGCCATCCTGCGACATGGCGTAATAGACCCGCGCTCCGGCGAGGGTGAGGCCGTTGGCGCAGCCAAAGGTGGAGACCAGAATGGCTCCCGCCATGATGAAGGCACCGGTGCGGGAGAAGATCTGCTGGAGGACGGCGGTCGCCACGCGATCTTCAGAGGCGTACTGGATGCCCCGGGCGAGGATGCTCGAGCCGTTGGGATCTCCGTGCAGCGGCAGCGCCATCAGGTAGACAAAGTTCGCAAGGATGTAGAGAACGAGAACGAGGATGGTGCCGAGGGCCAGAGACAGCGGCAGATTGCGTTTGGGATTGCGGACTTCTCCGGCGGTGTAGGTGACGTTGTTCCAGGCGTCGGAAGAGAAGAGGGAGCCGGTCTGCACCACCGCGAGGACGGCGAAAAGGCCCACCATGGCGATGGGTCCGCCGACCCCGGACTGAACCGGATGCAGCGTGGACCAGCCGGAGTGGCTCCAGAAATTGTGACCGAAATTGGCACGAATCGCGGAGGAGTTGGCGCCGAGGATGAGCCCGATGACGACCAGGCCCAGCAGCGCGGCGGTCTTCGCCGTGGTGAAGACGTTCTGGACGAGAGCGCCGAGTCGAATGCCAAAAAGATTGATGACGCAGAGAACCAGAATTACGACGATGCCGGCGAGATTCGCCGTGTTCAGGCCGATGTCCATATTGCCCAGGGCCATGGGGCCAATCTGGATGGCGGGAACGTGGGCGATGTGCCAGATCCAGTGCGTCGAAGACACCGAAGGGAAGAACACGCCGAGAAACTTGCCGAAGGCGACGGCCACGGCGGCGATGGTGCCCGTCTGGATGACGAGGAAGAGCGTCCATCCAAAGAGGAAACCCCAGATGCGGCCGAGGGCTTCGCGCAGGTAGATGTACTGGCCACCGGCGCGAGGCATCATCGCAGCCAGTTCGCCATAGCTGAGCGCGCCAATCACGGTCATGACCGCGGTGACGAGCCAAGCGCCGATGAGCAACGCGGGCGAGCCGACGTCGCGTCCGATTTCGGCCGGCACGATAAAGATGCCGGAGCCGATCATGGAGCCGACGACAATGGCCGTGGCGCTGAAAAGGCCGAGGCCAGCGACGAGCTTGTTTTTGCCTGAGGAAGCGGCGGAATCTGCTGGGGAACTCACGTGTCTATCAGTTCTACTCGAAACCGAGGGCGTGTGTCTAAGAGAAAACGGTTACTGAGGGGTTGAACCGGCGGCCGTGGGCGCGGAGTTCGCGTTGGGCGCGTCTGCGGCCGGCTCAGAAGCGGGCGCGGCGGGAGCATCGAGCTTAAGATCCGCAAGGCAGAGGACGTACGCGGCGTAATCGAGGTCTTTGCGAATGTCTTTCACATCGAGATCGACCGAGTCGATAGTAGCGGCTTCCGGACGATCGCTGTAGAGCAGCAGCTCGGGAATGGAGCCGGCGCCGCGGAAGAGCGTGCTCTCGTAGCGCTGCGAGCGGTAGTACTCGGCTGAAGAGAATCCAACATTGCTGCGGAAATGCTCGGGATTGAGCGCCGTCGGGTCGGGAATCTTCATGAACCTGCCGATGCCTGAAGCGATGGCGCCGAGCAGGCCGTTCACGCCGAGTTCCGCCGGATGCCCCGGTGTGGCCTTCACGGAAGGCACCGTGTACCAAAGCGGCGAGCCCCAGCCGAGGCCATCGAGGATGATCATTGCGCTGGGCGCCGGTTTCTCCGATTTGCGGAGCTTTTGGAGGAAGGCGTACTCTCCCTCGTCACCGTTCATCGCTACGAACTGAAATGTATGGTGGCGGGGCTGCGCCTGAATGGCCCGATCGAGCAGAGGCAGCGTGAGCGCGTCCACCCAGGTCGATTGAAAACCCGGGCCGGCGCGACCGTCGTAACGCGCAACGACGAGGATGGTCTGCGGCGTTGCGCCCGGCAGCGTGCAGGACAGGTTTTTGTCCTTCCCCGCGAGTTCCGATCCGTCCTGGTCGGGATCGGCGCAGTGGGCGTCAACGAAGGCCTGGCGGAGCATGGTGTATCGGCCGGAATCGCGGCGCGGGGCGTGGCTGAGAAGCGCGTCGACGGAGGCCGGCGGCTCCCAAAAGGCGAGCCCGGTCTTCTGGGCTGCAAGGGAAGGGGCGGCGAACAACGCAAGCGCGAGAGCAGCGCCAAGGGCCAGAAGTGTGCAGGGGAGCGAGATGCGCGAGGTGAGCGTTCGCATGGCAGCGGGCCGAGTAAAAGAGGAGCGGACCCATGATAGCCGCGCGGCTATAAAAGGCGGAGGAATTCCTGTGCGCAGCATGCGGCATCTCGCCCGGGCGCAAAGATCGCCGAGATGACTGCCAGAGAGTCCGCTCCTGCGTCGTAGACCGAGGCGGCATTCTCGAGCGTGATGCCGCCGATGGCGACGAGGGGTTTGCGCGTGAGGGCGCGGACGCGCGCCACGCCTTCGAGGCCGACGACTGGCGACGTGCCGGCCTTCGAGATCGTAGGAAAGACCGGACCGATGGCGATGTAATCGACGGGCTGCGTGTCCGCATCGCGCACCTGATCGGCGGTGTGTGTGGAGTAGCCGACGATCGCTCCTGGGCCGACGATCGCACGCGCTTCCGCGGGCGACAGATCGTCCTGTCCGACGTGGACGCCGTTCCAGCCGGCCGGGCTGACCAGCGCCACTCGGTCGTTGAGGAGCAGGGTCATCTTCGGCGCCGCGGCGCGGATGGCGAGGCAATCCTGCGCGACCAGGCTATCGGCATCGAGCTTGTTGCGGTACTGCAGGAGCATGACGCCGGCCGCGGAGAGCGAGGCCGCTAAATCGCGGAACCGCGACCAGCGCGACTGGACGTCGGGCGCGCCGCCCGGAAAGACGCAGGCGAAGTCGAGGATGGGGTAAAGCGCGGGAAAGGGACGGGCGACGTTGTTCATGCGCGCGACACCGGAGTCTCCGATGCGAGTGTAAATAGAGAAGGCCCCCGGCAGGGAGCCTTCCCGGGCGTAAGCGCGCACGATCAGGGCTGAGGTGCGATCTCAAGGCTCATCTGCGAGCCGCTGTCGAGGTTCACGTTTTTGCCGTGAGCGCTGAGCAGGGTTGCGGACGAAGAACCCGCCGAACCCGTGACGCCGCTCCGCGAGGCCTCTGCGGATGCGTTGACGGTGGAGAACGTGACGCCGGAGAGATTGCCGACCATCCCGGATGGAGCCGCGACGCTGCCGCCGGTTCCGGCGCTTCCAGCGAGGCCTGCGGTGTTGCGGCTCAGCGATCCGGTGGAGTCGACCGCGCCGCCGGCCGTTCCGCCGAGGCCGGAAGCGGTGTTGCCCGCGACTCCGCCCGCCGCGGCTGCCGTTCCGCGAACCGCACCGGCGGCGCCTCCGATGAGACCGCCACCGCCACCGCCGCCGCGCACGCCACCGCCGCCAGCCATCAAGCCACCGCCGCCGGCCGCGGATCCGCCTGCAGGGCCTGCGCCGCCCATCATGTCATCCGCTCCCGAAGCCGTCGCCATCGGCGCGGGCGCGGAGATGGACTGCATGACGCAGTGGACGGGAACCTGGCGGCCATCGCGGAGCACGGCGTGGTCGAACGCGAAGGCGATGCGTGAATCCGGGCTGCCGTGCGATTTCGCCTGAGCCTCGGTTACATGGCCAACGAGGCGGGAGCCCTTGGGGATGCGCGTGCCGTCGGAAAGCCGGGTATCGGACGTGGTTTTGGCGACAACTTCGTCGCCCACTTTCGCGTCCTTGCTGTCGATCTTGTGGCTGAGCTCGGCAGAAACCCCCGACATCTGCTGCGCCGAGGCCGTCGTGGCGGACCGGGACGCGGCGGCCTGAGCGGCACCGGAAGCGCTGGCCGCGCCCGTGGCATTCGTCGTTTGCGCCCCTGCGGAGACAGCGAATACCGCAGCGGCAATCAAAGTAAGGCTCGCTTTCATGGTTCGTATCCTCGCTGGGGATCGGGTCGGCCGGCGGGTCCGCACCGAATCACGGGCGAGTGAGATGCAAATGGCGTTCCAGATGGTTGCGAGGGATGTTAGCGCAAGAAATGGAAGGACTTAGCGACGGACGTACGGTCACTGAGGTAACTCGAAGGAATACACGCGCAGACTGGCCACTGCATCAAGTCCTGGTAAAAACTACCGGATGCAGCAAAAACACAAAAGCGCGCCTGCGCATTCCTGAACCGGAAAAACGCGCCGCGCGCTTGAATGTCGATCTCAGAGCTTCAGTTTAGTTGTACGGAATGGCGACGGCCGGCGTATGCAGGCCCAGCTTCTCCGCACAAACGTGCTTCGATTCGATCCGAACCCGATCGGCCGCAGTCTTGTAGGCGCCAATCGTGCTCATGCAGTAACGGCAGACGAGCAGAGTGGAGACGTTCTCCAAACGAACCGGGGGGAGATGTCTCGGGATTACGTGCGTTGTCTTGACGGACGGATTCATCGCTCGCTCCCTCGGGAAGAGCCGCGATTCTGGCGTGTTGGCGACGCCCTGAGTGTGCTTTTCGGTTCAGTAGCCCAGATGGATCAGAATTCCGCGTTGATTCGGGTCCGGTTGGGATACGCTCACGCGACGTGCAAAGCAACTGCAGGGGGTCGGGCGCACCGGTATCTTCGGCTGTTCTCTAGTAAAGATGCCCTGGATTGTGGGTAAGTTGGTAGAAAAATCTCGAAAATTTCGAATTATTAAAGCTTTCTAAGGTTGCTCCCGATACGGGAAACAGAGGAACCCGTGATTGAGGAATGGAAATTGACCGCGAAAGAGGGGCTCGAAGGTGAGGCGTCCGGCATCCTTCTGGCAGTTTCTAATGCCCGAATCGCATTGACGATACGAGAGTTGCTGGTCTCCTGGAATTGCAAAGTGGACTCAGTTGCGTGCGGACTGGAGGCTTTGCGCCAGCTCGAAAGCGCGAATCCGCCGGGAATCGCGCTGCTGGGCATGGATCTGGCGGCTCCCAGCGCTGTGGAGATCGCCTGGGAACTGGGGCGGCGGGAAGATCCCCGGCGGACGTGGCTGATCATGGCGAGCGCGGACCCAGGTTTGGAGCCAAAGCGGGCGGCGATCGAATGCGGGTGCGACGACTTTGTCGCGCTTCCGTCGGACCCGATGGAACTGCGAATGAGGCTGCGCGTGGCCGAGAGGGCTCGGAGCCTGATGGAGCGGGCACAGAAACACGAGGACAATGGCCGCTTCCACGCGACCCACGATGGACTGACCGGGCTCTGGAATCGCGAGGCGCTGCTGAGCCTCATCTTTCAGGAGACAGACCGCGTGCAGCGGATGAAGACCGAGCTGAGCCTGATGCTGATCGATCTCGATGGCTTCTCGCGCGTGAATCACGACTACGGCTACGAGGCCGGCGACGACGTGCTGTCGGGACTCGCGAATCGTTTTCGGAGGCAGTTGCGCAGCTATGATCTGATCGGACGCTCGGGCGCCGATGAGTTTCTGCTGGCGCTCCCCGGCTGCGGGCGCGATAGCGCCCTCGCACTGGCAGAGCGGATCCGCGCGGCGATCCTTACCCGGCCCTTCGCCGCCGGCAACGAGGCGACGACACTCACCGCGAGCTTCGGCGTCGCGGTCAGCCGGGGGCGGTCGCCGCTGACGGTGCTGGGCGAGGCCGAGCGAGCGCTCGACGACGCCAGGGCGGCCGGCGGGAACTGCGCGCGGTGCGCGAGCGGCGCGGCTCTGGTGGGCGTGCAAGCCGAGAGCGGAGAGCGGAAGGCGGGGTAAGCGAGTCCGGATCTCGCGCTGATCCGGCTCTCCGGCTGCCGGTTCTGGCCGGTGCCCGGCAGACGCTGGCCCATGGCGCTCCCTGCCTCATTCCGGCAATCCGAGTTTTTGGTTGGCCCTGTAAACTCGGGGCGAAAGGCGCCGTCTATCTTGTTGCATGGAAGAGATTGCTACCACCCCGGCGGGCGTACTCGCAGGGGCGCCCGGCGCCGGGAACGAGCTCGCCATCGAGAAGAAGGAACAGGCAGTCCTGGAGCTGGCCGACTTTGACGAGGTGGTCCGTGTCTACCGGCCGAGGATCCTGCGCTTCCTGCTCTCGTCGCTGACGGAC
The DNA here is from genome assembly GCA_035503555.1 of Acidobacteriaceae bacterium. GTDB lineage: Bacteria > Acidobacteriota > Terriglobia > Terriglobales > Acidobacteriaceae > Palsa-343. The sequence continues at coordinate 9,296 of DATJTG010000226.1, forward strand.
CGCGACGCGGCGGAAACGCTGACCCAGGAGTGTTTCCTGAAAGCGTGGAACGCGCGGCACCAGTTCCGTGGCGATTCGAGCCTGAGCACGTGGCTGACGCGCATCGCCGTGAACCTGATGCGCGATCACCTGCGCAGCCGGAGCCTGCGGTTCTGGCAGAAGACGAAGGGAACGGCGCTGGATGTGATGGACATCAGCGACTGGATTCCGGACGGGCGCAGTTCGCCGGAAAACGCGGCGCTGGCGCGCGATCAGGTAGCGGGGATGTGGAAGGCGGTCGACCAGTTGTCGGCCCAGCAGAGATCGGTGTTTGTGCTGCGATTTGTCGAGGAGATGGAGCTGGATGAAATCGCAGAGACGATCGGGATGAACCTGAGCACGGTGAAATCCCACTTGTATCGGGCGCTGGCCATTCTTCGGGAGCGCATGGGAGGAAAACGATGAAATTCCGCAAAGAAAATCCGGAAGAGAGCGGCGCCGGGACGCGCGACGATATGCGCGAGCTGGTGGAAGCGATCGGCCTCTACCGCTCGGCGATGCGGCACGTGGCGGAGAAGCAGGCGGGTCGCCCCTTCGCGCCGGTGGCGCAGCGAGCCTCAGGGTTCAGATTGCGGATGGTGCTGGTGCCCGCGCTGGGCGCGGCGCTCGCGGCTGCGGTGATTACGCCGACGGTGGTCCATATGCATCACCCGGCAACGACAGCCAGCAGAGTCTCGCCGGCGGCGCAGGTCCCCGGGACGGCGACGACCGTGGCAAAAATGGACGATACGCAGTTGATGGATCAGATCGACAGCGATCTGACCGAGGGTGTGCCGGATGCGCTGCAGCCGCTGACCGGCTGGGACGATACGGCGAACAAGGCGACGAAGACGGCAGGAACGGAGAAATGAAGATGAAGAGCAAGTGGATTTTGGCAGCGGTCGCGAGCTTCGCGTTGAGCGGCATTGCCTTTGCGCAGGGTCCCGGCGGTCCAGGCGGCCCCGATGGGGAGCATGGATTCGGGCGTCCGCCCATGGAAAAGGCCTTTCACGACGGCCAGTTCGGCCGCTGGTGGGAGAACCCGAAGATCGCGACGGCTATCGGCCTCACCGACGATCAGAAAAAGAAAATGGACGACATCTACCAGCAGCACCGGCTCACGCTCGTGGATCTGCACGCCACGCTGGAGAAGCAGGAGCTGCAGATGCGGCCGCTGATCGAAGCCGATCAGCCGGATGAGAACCAGGTGCTGGCGCAGATTGACCGGGTGGCATCGGCGCGCGCTGAGCTCGAGAAGGCTGATGCGCGGATGCTCTTCGAGATCCGCAGGACGCTGACGGCCGATCAATGGCAGAAACTGAAGGCGCTGCACGCTCAGCATCGCGCTGAGATGATGCAGCGGGGGCAGGGAGCCTGGCGTCAGCACGGTCAGCCGGGAGCCGGACCGCAGGGTCCGCCGCCTCAGGGAGCCGGGCCGCAGCCGCCGGCAGGAGCGCAGGATGGGCCGCCGCCCATGCCGGGCGATGGAGCTCCGGCCCTGCCCACAGCGCCTCAGCCGTAGCACGCAGCGATCTTCACAGCCAATAGGGAGCGGCTTCGGCCGCTCCTTTTCGCTTTCGCGGGGCGATGTCGCAAGGGGCGGCGAGGATGCGAAAAATCCATGACGAAAGTGCGGCGCGATTTACCGGATGGTCATGATAGATGAATTGACATGCCCATAGGGCAGCACTATAGTTTTTACAGGGGGTTTGCGCGCGCGGGATTCGTTGCGCAGGCCCGAGATCGCCACTCCTGCTCATCCCAGTCCTGCCGGTGCTCCACTCTGGAGATTGATGTTGCGCTCCCACACCGCACCATCTCCACATGGGTTGCTTCGCGTAAGGAGCGGAGGCCGAGAGAGACGATCCCCGAGCTTCGCCGAAACCGCGCCACGGACTCGATCCGGGACGCTCCAGGCGAAGGAATCCGCAGCAGGATCGGGCCGCAAACCTGGGCCAGGTTTTTCGCTGCGGCGCGGCACCGCGGGAGCCGCATACAAGTCCCGGAGCTGGCTGCATGGCAGACGTCCTCAATCCTGAACAAACCGAGAGCACTCCTCTGAACACCGAACTGGAAACCCCAACGCTTGAATCCGCGACGGAGCCCACGGCCCCGTCCATTGACTCCACCCCTAACCCCGAAGCCGTTTCGGAAGCCGCAACCGCTGAGCATCACGAAGAGCCTGATCTCAGCATGGAAGACTTCGCCGCTGCTCTCGAGTCGTTCGACCGCGAGCAGGCTGCCGAGGCCGCTGCGCAGGCATTCGACGACTCCGCGATCGTGACAGGCACGGTCATCAAGCTCACTGACAAGCATGTCGTCGTCGACGTGGGCATGAAGTCCGAAGGCCTGATTCCGATCGAGCAGGTGGTGGATCACACGGGTACGCCCAAACTGAAGGCGGGCGATTCGGTGGACGTGGTGATCGAGCGCGAGGAGCCCGAAGGCGGCTACCTGCTCAGCTACGAAAAGGCCCAGCGCCTGCGCGTGTGGGACACAGTGGAGAAGGCAGCGAACGAGAAGACTCCGCTGACGGGCATCGTGGTCGGCCGCGTGAAGGGCGGGCTGACCGTCGACGTGGGCATCAAGGCATTCCTTCCGGGCTCGCAGCTGGAGCTGCGGCCGGTGCGGAACCTCGACGCGTGGATTGGACAGTCGATCCAGGTGCGGGTGATCAAGCTGAACAAGAAGCGCGGCAACGTGGTAGTTTCGCGCAAGGAGATCCTCGAGGAAGAGCAGTCGGAGCGCCGCTCGCACACCCTCGAGCACCTGGAAGAAGGCGCGGTGCTGACCGGCACCGTGAAGAACCTGACCGACTATGGCGCGTTTGTGGATCTGGGCGGGATCGACGGCCTGCTGCACATCACCGATATGTCGTGGGGACGTCTGACGCATCCGCGCGACCTGGTGAACGTCGGCGACGAGATCCAGGTGAAGGTTCTCAAGTTCGATAAAGACAAACAGCGGGTTTCGCTGGGATTCAAACAGCTCACGCCTGATCCGTGGCTGGATGCGGCCGAGCGGTATCCCATCGGCGCGCACGTTCGCGGACGCGTGCTGAGCGTGACCGACTACGGGGCGTTCGTCGAGCTGGAACAGGGCATCGAAGGCCTGGTGCACGTCTCGGAGATGACGTGGTCGAAGCGGATGAAGCATCCGTCCAAGATCGTCAAGCCGGGCGACGAGGTCGAGACGGTCATCCTGCAGGTGAATCCTTCTGACCGGCGCATCTCGCTGGGGATGAAGCAGCTGCTCGAGAATCCCTGGGAGCACCTGGGCGACAAGTATCCGACCGGGTCAACCGTGGAAGGGCGGGTGCGCAACCTGACCGACTTCGGCGCGTTCATTGAGATTGAGGACGGCATCGACGGTCTGGTGCACGTGAGCAACCTGAGCTGGACCAAGCGCGTCAAGCATCCTTCGGAAGTCCTGAAGAAGGGCGAGAAGGTGCGCGCGGTGGTGCTGGGCGTGGAGCCGGAGAACCGCCGGCTGTCGCTCGGCATCAAGCAGCTCCAGCCCGATGTCTGGGAGACCTTCTTCACCCAGCATCGCGTCGGCGATGTGGTGAAGGGCAAGGTCCTCAGGACCGCGCAGTTCGGCGCATTCGTCGAGATCGCGGAGGGCGTCGAGGGTCTGTGCCATGTCTCCGAAGCCACTGACGAGCACGGCGCGCCGGTGAAACTGGAACAGGGCAGCGAGCACGAGTTCAAGATCATCCGCATGAACCAGGATGAGAAGAAGGTCGCGCTGAGCCTGCGCGCGGTGACCGGCCACGAAGCCAGCCGCGCCGACGTGGAAGCCTACAAGCAGCCGGTCTCCAGCTCCACCACAACCCTGGGCGATCTGGTGAACTGGAAGCGCGAACGGTAAATAAGCGTTCCGCACTCAGGAAACATCGTTCGAAAATACAAAACGCCATCCGCGAGGATGGCGTTTTTGTGTTTTCTCCCGGACCCGCTAATTTTTAATATGCAAATCCAGAAAGACCTTCCTGCGCGAATCGAACGAGCTGATGGTCTTCACCGAGCTCTTTTTGCCTTTGAACTGAGCCCAGACGGTGTAGTCCGTGTCGGCGGAGAGATTGGCGAAGTGGTACGCGCCATCCGTCTCCGTGATGTAAGACTTGATGTCGTTGTTGCGTGAGTTTTCGAGATATACGATGGCGCCGGTGAGAGCAGCTTCGGACGAGCTGAGAACTTTTCCCTGGAGCTGCTTCACGCCGAAGTCCTGGGCGCGCGCCCTGGGCGCGACACCCGCCGCGGCCAGCAGGACCAGCGCAGCGACAAGGCAAGCAGAGGTGCGAAGAGGCCGCAGCGTGCGCGTCACTCTTCCTCCTCATCGCTGATCTCTTCGTCGTCTTCGTAGCCTTCTTCCACCTTGCTCAGCTCGATGGGATCGGTGCCTACGACCTCGTATTCGGTTCCGCACTCATCGCAGACGATGACGTCGCCTTCCTCGACCTCATCTTCTTCGAAATCCAGAGCGCTTTCGCATTCAGGGCAAATCGGCATGCATTCCTCCGCCTGGAGAAAGGAGATTTAATTGTCCATCAGGATGACGCAATCCCAAGGTAAAAGTCTGGCTGAACGATCGGGAAAATTTCATTTCTTTCGATTGTGTTCCGAGATGCGGCATCCTGCAACAGGACGCCGGACCGGATGAAAAGGCTCCTCGGGATCAAGCCACGTCGGAGAAAATGGTGGTGCCTTCGCTAGTGTTGAAGAGAAGCGCCCCGCGCGTCAAGCGGGCGCGCAACCCCTGCGATTCAGGCATACTCGTTAGGCATGAGAATCCCCTGCTCGCGTTGCGTGCTGCTGTTCTCTCTCGCTGCCCTTGCCATTCCGGCATGGAGCGCAGTTCCTGGTACTGGTGATGCTCAAAAGCACGATCTGGATGCGATCGGCACGACGATTCCAGCCGCGCCCGCCGATGCGAAGATCGCCGCCGCTCTCGATCGCATCTCTGCCGCGCACATTCAGCATACGATTACGGCGCTCGTCGGGTTCCGCAACCGCAGCACGTTGTCGAGCATGGAGACCGATCTGCCGCCCGGAACAGGCATCAACGCGGCGGCGGACTGGATCGAGTCGCAGTTCAAGGCGATTTCCGCGGACTGCGGCGGCTGCCTCGAAGTGAAGCGGGATACGTTCACACAGGCGCCAGGCAAAGGGCCGAATGCACGCGTGACGAAGCCGACGACGCTCACCAACATCTATGCGATTCTGCGCGGCAGCGATCCGCAGCAGGCGAGCCGGATGCTGCTGGTGACGGGTCACTACGATTCGCGGAACAGCAGCAACTTCGACACCCATGGCGAAGCGCCGGGCGCGAATGACGATGCCAGCGGCACGGCCGCGAGTCTCGAATGCGCGCGGGCGCTCAGCAAGCTGAAGCTGCCGGCGACACTGGTGTTTGTCGCCGTGGCTGGCGAGGAGCAGGGGCTCTACGGCAGCAAGCATCTGGCCGAGCTGGCGAAGCAGGAAGGCTGGCAGCTCGAGGGCGTGCTCAACAACGACATCGTCGGCGGGAACACGACGCCGGGCGATCGGTTCCAGGACAAGCATGCGGTGCGCATCTTTTCCGAGCCGATCCCGGCGACGGCGACGCCGGAACAGATCCGCAGGCTTTTGTTCCTCGGCTATGACAGCGATTCGCCCTCGCGGGAGCTGGCGCGTGCGATTACGGACACGGCGCGTTCGTACACCGGGGCAAGCGCGCAGGCTGCGGCCGTGGGGCTCAGGCCGGTGCTGGAGCTGCGCCAGGATCGCTTCCAGCGCGGCGGCGATCACGAGTCGTTCAACGAGGAGGGCTACGCCGCCGTGCGGTTTACCGAGTGGCGCGAGGACTTCAACCACCAGCACCAGAATGTGCGGGTGGAGAACGGCATTCAGTACGGCGATTTACTGCAGTTCGACGATTTCCATTACATCGCGCGCGTCGCGCGGCTGAACGCGGCGACCCTGGCGGTGCTGGCCAGCGCGCCTCCCGAGCCGGTGAACGTGGAGTTTCCGCCGCCAGGCCCGGTCTTCGACAACTCCATCAACAACACGGTGATTACCTGGCAGGCCGGCGCGAACGCACCCGCGGGCACAAGGTATGAGATCGTCTGGCGACCGACGGCGGCTGCAGACTGGGAGCGCATGATCGCCGCGGACAAGGCCGGCGCAACGCAGGCCGATGGAACGTGGACGGTCACGCTGCCGGTCTCGAAAGACAATGTCGTCTTCGGCGTCCGCGCCGTCGACGCGGCCGGCCATCGCAGTCCAGCCGTGGCGCCCCTGCCGGCGATGCGGCGGTGAGGGGAGCAACGGGGAACGCTCCGGCAAAAGACTGTCAGAAGAAGCGGGCAGGGAAGGAGCCGCCGTCCTGCATCCAACCCTGGAGCGAATGAGACAATAACCCCGTGCCGCGCCTTTCAAGCAGTGTTTTTGGTTTTTCCGATTTTCGCGGATTCACGCGCCAGCTGGTGCTGTGGAATCTCGCGTCCTTTTTTATTCTCTGGATCCTCGGAGCGTTCGCGCGCGGGTGGGCCGGCGCGATCGTTGGTCTGCTGGCGCTCGATCCCGCTCTGGTCCTGCATCACGGATTCATCTGGCAGCTGGCGACCTATTCGCTCATCCACGGCGGCATCCTCTCCACGCTGCTGGAACTGATGTCTCTGTGGTTCACAGCGAGCTTTCTTGAGGCCAATCATGGCTCCCGCTGGCTGGCGGAGATCTTCTTCGTGTCCGTCGTCGGCGCGGGGCTTTGCGCACTGGCGCTCTCCTTCTTCGTCGCGCCGGTCATGCCGTTGTCCACCTGCTGGGGCGGCATCTTCGGCCTGCTCATTGTCTACGGCGTCCGCTACGGCGATCTGGAGATGATGCTCTTCCCGCTGCCCATGACCATCAAGGCGAAGTACCTGGTCTGGGTGTGGATGCTGGTGGCCACCGCTGTGCTGTTCACGGTGATGCACCTCTTCGCCATGGCCGAACTGGGCGGTGCGCTCTTCGGCTGGCTCTATCTGCGATTCGCGCCGCGCCGCGGGTTCGCCTTTGCCGGCAGCGAGGGGGCGTTCGGGCTGCGCAACAAGTACTACCGCTGGAAGCGCCGCCGCGCCGCGAAGAAGTTCGAAGTTTATATGCGGAAACACGATGGCCGGGGACCCGGCCCCGGCAGCGTGAACTAGAAACTCTGCCTTGAAACCTGCGCTCTGCCCTACTTGCCCAGGCTGCCTACCTTGTAGACGATCCCCACCGATCCGGCGAACTCGTTCTGCTGCGAGAAGCCGTAGTGCGTCGGCTGCCAGTCGCCGATGAAGCGGACCGACCAGCGCGGAGTGACGTTGTAGTCGACAAAGCTGCCGATGACGTAGCCGAAAGCCAGCTTGTTGTTGTAAATGTTCACGTCCTGCGGAATCACGCCCGCAGGGAATCCGGAATCGAAGACGCCGTAGGCCGCGCCGATGAGCGTGTGCATTCCGGCTGTGAGCCTCGGCCCGCGATAGAAGCGGAAGCTGGGCCCGAAGAGGAACAGGTGCTCCGACATGGGAGGGCTGGAGGGAATGTTGTAGGGGTTTGCAGGAACGTTCAGGTTGCCGTAGACGCCGCGCGCCGATCCTTCGATGCCCCAGCGCTGGCGGATCCACACCGTCGCCGAGCCATTCCAGCCCAGCAGGTTGACGGCCGGCACGCCGTTGCCCTTGCCGGTGCCCGGATTGAAGTGCATGTACTGGGCGCCGCCGTAAATATCCCAGCGCTGCGCGTACTGCGGCGACTCCGCCTCAGGAGCGGTGGCCGTAACCTGGGCGTGGAGGCGGGGAATGGGGCTGAACAGGGCGCCCAAAACCAGCAGGGGCACAAGACGAGACATCACAGCTTTCACGCGGCGCAGAACCTCAAAAGAAGGATTGCAAGATTCAAGACTATCATTCAGGGCGCTTCGTTAGCCGCTCCCGGCCGGCACGAGGCACGCCCTGGCCGGGCGCCCCACATCTCCGCGAAGTTCGGGGATCTGGACTCGAACCCGGCTCGGCGGCGTTGAGCCTTCCGCGGACTCGCGAACTCGATGACCGGCTGCCCTTCGCTGATTTTCCCGTCCCCTGCCTGCCGCTGGCTGCCCTTCCCAGCCCTCTCAGCCCTTCAGCACCGGCCGGATGTGCAGCTCCTTCAGCTGCTGGTCGCTGACCGGCGTCGGTGCGTCGACCATCAGGTCGATGGCTTTGGCGGTTTTGGGGAACGCAATCACTTCGCGCAGGCTCTGCGCCCCGGCGAGGATCATCACCAGGCGATCGAGCCCCAGCGCGATGCCGCCATGCGGAGGCGTGCCGTACTGCAGCGCTTCGAGGAAGAATCCAAACCGCTCCTTCGCCTCCTCGTCGCTCATGCCGAGCGCGCGGAAGATCTGCTGCTGCACGTCCTGGCGGTGAATACGGATCGATCCCGAGCCCAGCTCCATGCCATTCAGCACGATGTCGTAGGCGAGCGCGCGGACGGCCTCGGGATCCGAGGTCATGCGGCCGGCCACGAGGTCGTCTTCATGAGGCGACGTAAAGGGATGGTGCGCAAAGGTCCAGGTCCTGCCCGCCTCGTCCCACTCGAAGAACGGAAAATCCGTGACCCAGAGAAATTTGTAATCGTCGGCGTTGCCCTTCTTCTCGAAGGCCTTGTGATCCGCCTCGAAGCGCTTCGCGAGATCGAGCCGCAACTGTCCGGCTTTCTTGTAGAGCCACAGATGGTCCTTCGCCGGCGCGGTGATGCCGACGCGCGGCGACAGCACCACCAGGCGATGCTCGGGCTCGACCCTCTCGAGGCCGCAATGCATGGCGGCCGCCGCGTCAATCCGCTGCGCCAGCGCGGCGTACAGCGGGCTGCCGGCGAGGCGCTCCACGTCGAGATACGCAAGGTCGGGCGCGGCGGCGGCATTCATTTCGCCCGCAAACGCCTTCTTCTGCGTGTTGCTCATCGCGCTTCTGTTCGGAATCACGATCGCGATGATGGGCAGTCTTGGCTCAATCTTGAGCGAGGCGAGCTCCTCGGTGGTGAACTGATCGCGCACGTCCGTCATGGGCGGCAGGCGGAGGTCCGGCTTGTCGATTCCGTAGCTGCGTATGGCATCGTCGTAGGTCATGCGTGGGAACGGCGTTGCGATCTGCTCCCCAATCACCTCGTACGACGCCTTGAGAAAGCCCTCGACCACGCGGAAGATGTCTTCCTGCTGCGGGAAGGTCATCTCCAGGTCGATCTGCGTGAACTCCGGCTGGCGGTCGGCGCGCAGGTCCTCGTCGCGGAAGCAGCGCGCGATCTGAAAATAGCGGTCGAGCCCCGAGATCATCAGAATCTGCTTGAAGAGCTGCGGCGACTGCGGCAGTGCGTAGAAATGTCCGGGATGCACGCGGCTCGGCACCAGATAGTCGCGCGCGCCTTCGGGCGTCGAGCGCGTCATAAATGGCGTCTCGATCTCGAAAAAGTTCTGCGCGTTCAGGTATTCGCGCACCGCCAGCGCCACCTTGTGGCGGATCTCGAAATTGCGCTGCATCTCCGGCCGGCGCAGATCGAGGTAGCGGTATTTCAGCCGCACTTCCTCGTTGGCGATGGCCTCTTCCGCCGGCGAAAACGGCGCGAGCTTCGCGTCGTTGAGAATGAGCAGTTCCGTCGCGGCGATTTCGATCTCGCCAGTCAGCATCTTCGGATTGACGGATTCCGGCCCGCGCAGGCGCACCTTGCCGATCGCGCACACCACGTACTCCGGCCGCGCGGATTCGGCCTTGGCGTGCCCCTCGGGCGCGAGGTCCTTATCGAGCACCGCCTGGGTGATGCCATAGCGGTCGCGCACGTCGAGGAAGATCAGGCTGCCGTGGTCGCGGCGGCGGTTCACCCATCCCATCAGCGTAACGGTCTGTCCAGCATCGGCCGCGCGCAGCTGGCCGCAGTTATGAGAGCGTTGGCG